>JAVEYE010000136.1:0-1978 GCA_034003665.1 Rhodospirillales bacterium
ACCATGTCGCCTGGGATGCCTACTGCGCCGACGACTACCTGGGGGCCGAGGTCGACCTGATCCATTCGCTGGGGCGGGGCAAGAGGATGCTCGTTCGCGAATGGAACACCCACAACCAGGATGTGGCCATCGCGGCCCGGACCTACTGGACGATGTTCGGCAAGGGCGTCAGGGGCATTTCGCTGTTCCAGTTCCACGAGGGCGGCGCGCATGATTCCTACCCCAAATGGGGGTTGACGCACCGCGACATGTCGCCGCGCG
Source organism: Rhodospirillales bacterium (assembly GCA_034003665.1). GTDB lineage: Bacteria > Pseudomonadota > Alphaproteobacteria > Rhodospirillales > Shumkoniaceae > Shumkonia. The sequence continues at coordinate 262 of JAVEYE010000136.1, forward strand.
ACAAGCTGGGGGCCTTCAGCGACCAGATGCAGGAGATCCACCGCATCGAGAATGTCGTGGTCGATGCCGTGCGGCGGTATCCCCGCAAGCCCGTGGCGATCTTCTACAACAAGGTCGACATGACCCTGAGCAAGGCCCCGCTGTCTTCGTCCTGGGGCGAGGGGATCGACACGCCCTACCATGTCTACGAGATGCTGCGCGGGCGCGGCTACCCCATGACCTTCATCACCGACCGGCAGATCCGCGACGGCCTGCTGGCAGATGTCGGCGCGGTGGTGTTTGTCGATGCGCAGCATGTTTCCTCGGAGTCCTGCGACCGGGTCATCGCCTGGGTGGAGCGGGGCGGCGTCGTGATCGGCGATACCTGGCCCGGCGCCCATACCGAGCTGGGGCACCGGCAGGACAAGCTGATCGAACTCTTCGGCATTCGCTCGCGCGACCGGAAGCAGGTGGACCGGATCAAGCTCGACGAGTCGCCGCAGGGCTACGGCGAGATGACGGTGGCGGCGATCAATCCCGACACCCTCTACAACACCGTGATGGAGACCTGGCAGCAGTGGGATTCGGACCATCCGGTCGCGCGCAAGCTCGGCAACTGGATGTTCAGCGGCTACGGGGCCATGCCGGTCGAATGCACGGCGGGCGAGGTGATCGGCATGGTGTTCGACGGTCATCCGGGGGTGGTCGTCAACCGGATCGGCCAGGGGCACAGCCTGTACGTCTCGACGATGCTTGGCTCGCTCTACGGGGGTTCCTGCACCCGCTACGAGTGGGACTCGACCCATTCCGACCTGTCGCCGGCCCGTCTGCTGGATGCGTTCCTTGAATTTGCCGGCGTCGCAAAGCTCGCGGCCACCGGCCTGCCGGAACGGCAGGCCTACAAGCTGCGCGTCGAGGCGCCGCTGGTCGACGACGCCCAGAACGCCATCGTCACGCTGGTCAGCTACAACGACACCTCCCTCCCGGCGTTCCCCCTGCGGCTGACCTGGCCGTCAGGTGTCCAGCCGCCCCGCAAGCTGTTCATGCTGCCGGGGGGGAGCCGCGAGGCGCGGGAGGTCGCCTTCAAGGTCGTGGACGGCGGCCTGGAACTGCAGATGCCCGGCTTCAACACGCATGCCACCCTGTTGGGGGTGAACCAGTCGGTTCCGCTGCTGTCGCTTGCCTTTCCGAAGGCCAACCGCGGTGTGGCCGATCTCGTCACGCTGACACCGGGAACGACGACTCCGATCGAGGTGACGGTCCACAACGTCAGTGATCGTCCGGTCGCAGGCCAGGTCACGGCCCGTCTGCCCGAGGGCTGGTTCCACGACCGGGACGTCTCGCCCACCCTGCAGATCGCGCCGTGGTCGTCGGCCACGGTCTCCTTCACGATCCAAACCCCGTCCGTCTGCGCGGCGAAACGGGTCCGCCCCGTCTCGTTCCTGTTCAAGGGGCCGTCGACGACCTCCATGCCGACGACCGCCGCCGTCTGGTGGCAGGCTGAATGACGAATCCGCTTGCGGGGTTGGCCGGTATGCTCGCATTTAATCGGAGAGGGAAACACGCGAACGGCTGTGTCCCGACCCTTGCGTTCCGTCGGCACCGGCTCCCGCACTGGCTGGTGGCCGAGCATGCATATTTCGCGACCCTCTGCCGCAAGGGGTGTCTGCCCGCACGCGTGACGGCCGCGTTGCATGCGGAGCGCGAAGCTGTAGCGCGGGACGTATCGGACCGCGCA
>JAVEYE010000136.1:2078-9479 GCA_034003665.1 Rhodospirillales bacterium
CGCGGGACGTATCGGACCGCGCAGCCGGCGGCGAGCCGGCAACCGTGCGGTTTACACGCTGCTTGCTGGCGGCAGCCTGCGCGTGGATATTGCTTACGACCTCGGGCTTCACTGCGCCGGCCGTTCCCGCGACCGAAACGCCGTTGCCGGCTAACGCCGGCATCACGATGGCCTATTACCGCAACTTTTTCAGCGGCAGCATGAACCACCTGCTGCAACTGGTTGCGGACGAGGTCGAGCCATCCGGAGCCGTCGTGTTGAAGTCCCTCGAGGCGCGCGACTGGTGGACGCAGACGCGGACAACCGAGCTCTCGCGGCTCTACGCGCTGCACCTGCACGGGTTCCTGGTTCCCGCGGTAGACGGCAACTACCGCTTCTTCGCCGATGTCCGCGGCCAGATGCGCGTTTACCTGAGCCCCGATGCCGATGGTTCGCGGGCCGCGCCGCTTTCGTTCGGGCCGGCAGCCACCGACAACCCCTCCGAGGCGCCGCCTTACAACCAGGTCTCGGAGTCCGTCGCCCTGCAGGCGGGGCGGCGCTATTTCGTACGCGTCCTCTTCATTCCGGGCTGGCAGGAACGGTTGAAGATCCTGTGGGCGCGTCAAACGGCCGACGGCGTTGACACCGTACCTGAACTGATTACCGCCGCCCATCTGAGGACAACCGACGAGTGAAACGCGCAGCCGATTCCCGTCGATAACAGTCGAAGAAACCCGAACGAATCATGAACAACCGTTTTATCAGGCGGAGCATGGCTTGGCTGGTCCTTGCGGCCCTTGCCGTCGTGCGCGTGACATCGGCGGCGGATGTCGCCCCTTCCGGCGCCGATGACGAGCCGGACCAGCTTTCGTGGCCCTTTTTCGCCGACTGCCAGCCCGTTGTGCGGCATTTCTTCGCCTGGGCCCGCACCAACCCGCCGCCGGACCGCATACCCGCGCCCGCCGCCTCGCCCGCCCGCGCCTATCCATTCACATGGATCAAGGCGGCCACGCTGGTTTCCGACAATGCCCAGTGGCGCGCCGAACAGGTGACCGGCACCAATGTGCTGCGCGGCCCGGGCGGCCATAATTTCTGGGACCACGCCAACACCGAAGTGGAGATCGCACGCGACGGCTATTACCGTCTGTGGACGCGCTATTACCACCGGCAGGGAAAAAACGAGACCTTCACCCTGGTTGTCACCCCTGCTCCAACCGGCGACTTCTCGAAGCCCGACATGGCGTCGAAATTCCATCTTTTCAGCGAGATGTTCTCGAAATCACATTTTCGCCGCGGCATCGACCCCACCCCCACGACCGCCGACCAGCCGACCGGGTTCCTCTGGGAGGGTTCGCACCGGATGGCCTTCCTGAAGGCGGGACGCTACCGCCTCCGTTTCTCGGGAGGAATCTATGAGCGGCACGACGACCCGAAGATCAGCGACATTGTCTTCGCTGCCGATCCGCTTGTTGTCCCCGCCGATGCCGACATCCCCGCCGAAAACATCTCAGGCGAACGGCCGCCGTGCGACGAACTGGCCGCGAACGCGGCCTGGTTCGCCATCCGCCCCGGCAGCCGCGATCCGAATGCCGTGTCGCCGGCCCTGCGGGAATACTGGCGCGCCTGGCGCCGGGCGCTGCTCGACAAGCTGGCGGTCAGCGAGCATACCGACTATGTCTGGGGCAACCTGGCCGCCATGACCTTTTTCGACGACGAATCCAATCTGGTCGGACGCCCCGCCGAGATCCGGGCGCAGCGCGCACGCGACGCCAGGCCCGCCACAACCTTCGTAATCCACGGAGACCAGTTTCAGAACCTCGATCCGGAACAGCAGGGGTGGAATCACAGCCCGTTTTTCGCCAAGGCCTATCCCGCGCCCCGCAACATCACGGGGCCCTCGAAAAACAGCGACCTTGCGGCGTTTTACGATGTCGACATCCCCGAAGCGGGACGCTACGTCCTCTGGGTCCACTACTTCTTCATCAAGGGCTGGGCCCGCGTCGCGATCGAGAGCGGCGGCAAGTCCCGGACCGAGTTCGATGTTGGCGGACGTGGCAACTGGCAGGCCAGCGGGCTCGTCGATCTCCCCGCGGGCCGGACCCGGATCGTGCTGCGCCGGAAGGACGATCCGCCCGGCGCCAAACCACGCGAATACGAGTCGCCGATCCTGGTGCGCTTCGTGCTGACGCGCACGGCCGAATTCGCGCCGGCGCGCGAGGTCGACTATCCCGCGGGCGACCGGATCGGCGATGGGCCGACCGGCTGCTGGCTCGCGGCCGATCCGTGGGCCGGCTTCACCCGGTTCACCGGCGCGGAGTCATTGTACTACACACCCTATGCACCCTGCCTGCGCAAGACGCTGGAGCCTGATGCCATCAACCCGACATCCGCGGTGATTGTTGCACGGCAGGGGGCGGTGGTCTCGCAGCTCTTCATGCTGCGCAACAACACCACCGAGCCGATCGTCTTCACGCCCGAACTCCATGCTGGAAACCTGCCGGCAGCGGCACGCCTCGTGGCCTACATGCTGCCTTCCAACGGGCGCTGGTCGCCGATGCTGCTGCTGCATCGCCGCGCGATAACGGCGCCGCCCGGACAGAATACGGCGGTCTGGCTGTCCTTCGACTGCCGACAGGTTCCGGAAGGCGTCTATCCCGTCGTGTTCAAGGCCCATGACCACGCCGTTCGGTTCACCATCAAGGTCAACGGATCGCTCGCCGCCGCGCCGATCCCTTACGTCGGCGTCTATGCCAGGCCCTATCCGCGCGCAAGTTCCTGGGAAGCGTTCCGCGACGCGGGGATCACCATGCTCTTCCATGCCGTCCTATCCAAGGCGGAGATGAAACAATACGGCTTTCTCCATTTGGCCTCCGTGCCTTTCGAGAAGGACAGCGAGGCCGGCATCCGCCGGGCGCTGGACGAGACACGGGCGATGGGGCTCGCTCCGGCCGACTGGTCCTGGTACCTGATCGACGAGCCGGGGCCCAGTCGCTATGCCGCCTGGCTCGAGATGGCGGAGCGGATCCGCGGCATCGATCCCGCCATGCAGATCTGGTGCAACCTCGGCGAGGGCGCGCCGCGCAAGGATTCCCTGCCGACGCTGATGCGGATGATGGACTACTGGGATGTCTCCTGCCCCTACCGGACACAGTTCGGCGTGGCCACGAACGACAAGGACTACGAGCCGTATGTCGCGAAGCTCAGGGTAGCCGGGCGGATCCGCATGCTCTACGGTACACTCGATATCGGAAGCAACGAAAAACTGCTTTGGGCGCCGCTCGAGATTCTCAGGGTCGCCGCCGAGGCCGAACAGAACAACCGCAACGGCTGGGCCTTCTTCTCACTGATCTACGGCCCCCCCTGGGACGATGTCTACACGGGCAACCAGGACCACGCCGTAAGCCTTTACCCGGGTGCGCATGGCCGAACCCTCGGCACGCGCAACATGGAGGCTGTGCGTGAGTCGGTCCAACGCTGGAGGAACGCCAAGCTGAACCCGGCAACCGACAACTGAGCGATGGGGCGGTGTGCCCGTCAATCGTGACGATGATTCATAACATCAAGGATGACGCATGAGCTTCAGGAATCTTCAACTCCTTTCACTATGCCTGGCTCTCCCTTTGGCGGCGACCGCCTTCGATCTGGCGCCCGACGGCGCCGCGCCGGGAGCGATCTACATCAGGGAGGGCGAGGCCGCGCTTGAACCGTTTGCTCCGCCGATCTGGCATCGCTCGCCGCCCAAGCACCGGGAGTACATGAGCCAGGCCGACCAGCATGTCTTTAACCAAGCCGTGTTTGACCTCCACACTGTACTGACCAATATGTCGGGCAAAGTCATCCCGGTGAAATTCGTCAAAACGGCGGCCGAAGTCCAGCTGCCCGCGATCGTCCTCGGGTCCCTGGGCAGGGATGCGCCTTTCGGAGGAACGCTTGCCGAAAGGACGGCCGGCGGCAAATATGGCGAAGGGTTTCGCGTTTTCACCCGGGAACGCGCGGTCTGCGTCCTGGGGGCCGGGAAATACGGCGCGGCCTACGGCATTTACGAATTGCTCAACCGCATGGGTGTGGACTATCTCTTCCCCGGAAGGCTGGGCGAGGTCATTCCGAGGAACCCGACACTGGCCATTCCGGATATCGAGACGGAGCAGACTCCCTCGTCCGTGATCCGGAAACCGTGGGCGACGGGCTGGATCAAGGCGCGCGGCAACGAGGCGCTGGAGATCGCGCGCTGGCAGATTCGCAGCCGCATCCAGATCGACCGGTCCCTGACCAGCGAATACCAGGCCGGCGGACACATCTGGGACAAGTTCCGCGGCAAGCAGTACGATCGCTATTACGAACGCCATCCCGACATCGCCGCCGTGCAGATACAGCCCGACGGATCGACGAAATTCAGCCGCTGGCAGATCAATTCGACCAGTCCCCATGCGGTTGACATGGTTGCCGACTACATCCGCGCCCATTTCGCGACGAACGACTATCCGGCGGACAAGGATGTCACGATCTCGGTCGGGCCGGCCGATGGCGACGGCTTTTCACAAGACCCTCAGACCATGGAACTGCGCCGGCTACGCCGTGACCCGGTCACGGGCGACTGGGACAACACCGATCTGGTCGTGAAGTTCACCAATGACCTCTTCGAGAAGCTGCTGCCGGAATTTCCCAACCTCAAGCTCGGCTTCTTCAGCTACCACACCTACGCGAATTTCCCGGTCCGGGAAATGCCGCACCGCAACCTGCGCCTCGAAATCGCCGACATCACGCAGTCCCGCATTCACGGCCTCCGCGACGCGGCACGCTCCCCTTCGCGCATGCTCTACAAGGACACGCTGGAGCAGTGGGCGAAATACGGCACACAGTTCTATTTCTGGCACTACGACTGGAACCTGGCCGACGGCATGCTCCCCTACACGCGCATCCGCATCGCGGGCGAGGACATGCCCTACGAGCACGGTCTCGGCGCGCTGGGGTACCAGACGGAGAGCTGCTACACGACCGGCAACAACGCCCCGCACAACTATCTCGAATCCAGGCTGATGTGGGACATTTCCCGCGACTGGCGGGCGGTCGTTCGGGAATTCTGCGAAAAAGCCTATGGCAAGGGCGCGGACGCGATGGAGGCCTACTACCATTTCGTGGCCGACAACCAGGCCCGGTCCGGTGACGAGACCGGGTCCTATTTCGGTTTTCCGGGGAGGTTCTCGCGCCGCGATGTCGCCCGCATGCGGAAACTGATCGGCGAGGGTGAGCGGAAGGCCGAAACCGAGGCGCAGCGGCTCAGAGCGGGACTCGCGCGCTATTCCGTCGACCAGCTCGACAACTATCTCGCCTACTATGCGGCCTACACGGCGTTCGACTTTACCGGCGCGCAACAGGCCTTCACGCGCATGATGGAACGCTTTCAAAAAGAAGATGCGCGCACGGATCACACCCTCAATGCCAACCGGGCCGCCGGCCTTGGATACCCGAAGAACTACATCAAACCGTTTGTCGAAGCGGCGGTCAAGTATTCCTCCAAACCCTTCCGGATCGTGGCGCGGGTGCCGGAACGGATGAAGTTCGTCTTCGACATGGATGGGATCGGCGAGAAGCTCGCGTTCGCCTCGCCGTTGCTGGTCGACGACGAATATCCCGAGCTGTCCACCTACACGAGCACGTTGAGCCGGCAGGGCGGCATTGGCTTCAGAAAGCCCGGCGCCGCGATCTGGTACCGGGGCCGGGTTGCGCTGCCGGGAATCCGCCTCGGACAGGACGAGGGGATCGGCTTGCTTCTGGGCGGATTCGACAATCTGGCGACTGTTTATATCAATGGGATCAAGGCCGGAGGCGGCCAGGGCTTTCTCAAGCCCGCTGTCATGGATGTGACGGAGCTGATTGACAAGACCGGCCGGGAAAACTCCATCATCATCCGGGTCGAGCGCAAGGGGAATTCCGAGGCCGCGACGGGCGGGCTCATGTATCCATCCTTTTTCTTCACCGGCCCCCGCCTGCCGCCGGACGAGAAGGATCCGACGTCTGAAGTGTTGAAGATTGTTCTGCCCGGCGCAGCAGGGAATTAGGAGATAGGCAAACCATGAAAACAAACATCACGTACCTCACCCTGGTCCTTGCGGCCCTGTTGCGGGTCTCCGATGCCCAGGCTGTCACCCTGGTCAAGGACGGCTTGCCACAGGCCATCCTGATCGTCGAGGCCGGGGCGGAGAAGTCGATGAAGGCGGCCGAGGCGCTGCAACGGTACATCGAGAAGATGAGCGGCGCGAAGCTGCCGCTGGTGGTCGAGGGAACCGAGGTGCCCGCCGGGGCGCCGGCGGGGCGGGTTCACGTCGGCCACACCGCCGCGGCCAGGGGGCAGAACGTGCCGGCGGGTTTCGATCCCTCCGTGCGCGAGGACACCTTCGGGGAGGAAGGCTATCTCCTGCGGACCCTCGACGCAAACACCCTGCTGGCGGCCGGCAACAACGACGCCCTCTACCGCGGCACGATTTTCGCCGCCTATGCCCTGCTGGAGAAGCTCGGCTGCCGCTTCTACTTCCCCGGCGAGTGGGGCGAGGTGATTCCGGAGAAAGCCACACTCGAGGTTGAGGCGCTCGACATCCTCTCGCGGCCGGATTTCGCGATCCGCGACATTCCGCTTTCCGGCTGGATTCGCACCTCGAAGGAGGAAAGCGAAATCTACGCGGAGTGGGGGAACAAGGTCGGCTTCAGCACCAGCCGCCACTATCCCCGCTCCTCCGACGGGTCGCTGGGCTCCTTGTTTCCCCACAAGGAATTTTTCGAGAAGCACCCCGACTTCTACGCCATGGATCAGGCCGGTGAGAGGCGTGCCGGGGGCATGCTGTGCCTCTCGAACACCAACCTGATCGAGATGCTGATTGCGCGACTGCGCCGGGGTTTTGCCGGCGAGGAGAAGGTCGGCGGCATCGACGAGGTCTGGCCCGGCAGCGGGGGCATCGGCTTCAGTCCGCCCGACGGCACCCCCTACTGCTATTGCCCCGGCTGCAAGAACGCCTCGCAGAACTTCAACTACCCCCGTTACGAGAACCGCCCCGACCGCCCCATGATGAGCGAGCAGTATTTCGCCTTCGTCAAGCGGCTGGCCGAGGCGTTCCCCGACAAGTGGATCGCCACGGGCGCCTATTCACTGCGCGAGATTCCGCCCCAGGGGGTGGACCTGCCCGGCAACGTGGCCATCTGGTACGCCCCCATCACCTGCGACGTGCTGCATCCCAACAACTCGAACCAGTGGCGCCGTCGCCAACTCGTCTCGCTCCTCCGCCAGTGGCGCGGACAGACGCCGCATGTCTTCATCTATGACTACAATCCCGGCTTCCTGACCGGGATGTTCGTTCCCGAGCGCGACACCGAGAACATGGCGATCAACGCCCGCATCTACCGCGACATCGGCGTCAAGGGGATGCGCCG
>JAVEYE010000137.1:0-9444 GCA_034003665.1 Rhodospirillales bacterium
GAGGCCGCACAGGTGAACCTGCTGACCGCCTTCAAGACGGTGGCCGGCGACGTTCTCGCCGAGCGCCCGGCGGGCGCCGACATTGCCGGCATCGGCATCGCGCTGCCGGGCATTGTCGATGAACGGCGCATGACATGGATCTCGGCGGCCCGCTGGCCTCGCATGGCCAATCTGGATTTTCACGGCCTGGCCGAGACGACAGGCCTCAAGGTGCGCATCGAGCGCAAGCGGCAGTCCGAACTGCGCGCCCACTTGCAGAACCATCCAGAGGAACGGACAGGCGGCACGCTGTTCGTCAGCTGGGGCTACGGCATCAGTTCGGCCTACGCCCAAAACGGCACTGTTCTCGCCTCCGCAATGGGCGGGTTCGGCGATCTCGGCCATTGGTTGGTGGAACTGGAACACGGTCGCAAATGCCTGTGCGGCCAGACCGGATGCCTGGAAGCTCACGCCGCGCTGTGGGCGCTGATGCCGGAAATACGCAAGTCATTTCCGGACATCGGCAACCATCCGCCGGCCATCCGCGCCCTATTGCGAAGCCGGGACATCTCCCACCTGCCGGGCATCGAGCACGCCACGCGGTTGTTCGCGCTGTCGCTTCACAACCTGTTCAAGACGTTCTTCCCCGACCGCATCGTGCTGTCGGGCTATTTCCCCGAAAATCCCTGGATCTGCGAGCGGGTACGCCGGCTTTTCTTCGCCAACATGCCCAACTACGCTCTCGGGCGAGTGAGCCTGGAAATCAAGGACCCCAACGTCGATGACGCCGCCATTGGCGTGTCCAGGCCGTTCTTCGAGGAAAACCTGCGTCCCTTCCTGGTCGCCCGCGACGTCAGAATCTAAGCGCGAAGCGCTCAGGCCGCCAAGCGGTCGCTGCAAAGACAGGCTCCGGCAACCGCCGAGCGGCGTTCGACTTCCTCGATCATCTCGTGGGACGGACGCGGGTCGGGAAGATCGCCGCCGTCGTTTTCGCGCCGGCGCAACTGGACGCGAGCGCCGTGCAAGGCGGCCTCGACGGTCGGCGCGGAACATTCCAGGCCGGGAATGTCCACGATCTCGGCATGATAGGTTTCGCTGTCACGGCGCAAGACGATCGCAATATACCCTTCCATGAGATGACTAATTATCCTCCATAAAGCTACAACGCTCAAGTACGCGCAACAACATCAGCACCATTCACCGTTTTTGATGGAAACATCCGTGAGTGACGCGTGATTGTTGGGCGAATTTTTTTATATAAACCATTGAATGGCCTAAATGCAACCCTGTTATAATACATATGTAAAATTTCAAAATAAATCTGAAACAACATTTCCACGTTATTTCCCAATACGATAATATGTAAACTATTGAGATTATTATACGATATAATGATCAAATAATAATATTTTTTACATGCCTCGGGTTGACATATCGACGTATCTCCATATCATATAGGAAAACTGCCATGCTGGCGTGGGTGGTGTTTCGCTCGATCATCCACTGCTTACGAAGTCGGCAATTTTCATTGTCGCGGTCGGCCTCCCTCATTCCCGGCGCGCCTTTTTGATTGGTGCGGGGTGGGGCGCCAACGCCGGCTCAAACCGCGAGGATATTGACCCCATGCTTGAGACCTGTGACACCGAGGGCGACACTCGGCTGAAATTCCGCCGTCCCACCGCCGCCGACGGCGCCGCCATGTGGCGACTGGTGCGCGACGGTGGCGAGCTGGACCTCAATTCCGCCTACGCCTACCTGATGATGGGCGAATGGTTCGCAAAAACCTGTCTGATCGCCGAAGGCAGGGGATCGGACGGCCGGGCTCGCCTGGCCGCCTTCGTGATGGGATTCATCCCACCCGAAAGACGCGACACGCTCTTCGTTTGGCAGATCGGCGTCGATCCCGCATACCGGGGCCGCGGCGTGGGAGGCCGTCTTATCGGCGAATTGATGGCGCGCGCCCCCAGGGAGGTGCGTCACCTGGAAGCCACCGTCACTTCGTCCAACGGCGCGTCCGAAGCCTTGTTCCGCGGTTACGCCCGGCGGCAGAACTGTCACTGCGCCGTAACCCCGCTGTTTCCGGCCAAATCCTTCCCCGAGGGCGGCCACGAGACGGAACGTCTGTTCCGCATCGGCCCCATTAACCGTTTCGTTTTGCAAGGGAGAACCACGTTGGAACTTTTCGAAAAATACGAGAGTCAGGTCCGCAGCTACATCCGCGCCTTTCCCGAGGTGTTCGTGTCCGCCAAGGGCTCGCGCATCACAGGGCGCTCGGGCCGGGAATACGTGGACTTCTTCGCCGGTGCCGGCGCCCTCAACTACGGGCACAATGACGACGGCATGAAGCGGAAACTCATCGACTACATTTCTGCCGACGGCATCACCCACAGCCTGGACATGGCGACCGAGGCGAAGGCCACGTTCCTGCGGCGTTTCAACGAGGTGATCCTGGCTCCGCGCGGCATGGACTACAAAATGATGTTTCCGGGGCCGACCGGCACCAACGCCGTGGAAAGCGCGCTCAAGCTGGCCCGCAAGGTGAAGGGGCGCGAGAAGGTGGTGAGTTTCACCAACGCCTTCCATGGCATGACGCTGGGCAGCCTGGCCGTCACCGGCAACGCCTTCAAGCGCGGCGGCGCCGGCCAACCTCTCGGCAACACCACCTTCATGCCGTTCTGCAAGTGGGTGGACGACTTCGACAGCCTCGCCTACTTCGAGCGCATGCTCGATGACGGCGGATCGGGAATGGACCTTCCCGCCGCCGTCATCGTCGAGACCGTACAGGGGGAAGGCGGCGTCAACGCCGCCTCCGCGAGTTGGCTGAAGCGCCTCCAGGAGATTTGCCGCAAGTGGGATATTCTCCTGATCGTCGATGACATTCAGGCCGGTTGCGGCCGAACGGGCACCTTCTTCAGTTTCGAGCCGGCCGGGTTGCAGCCCGACATCGTAACCCTGTCGAAATCGCTCTCGGGCTACGGCACGCCGCTGGCCGTCGTCCTCATCAAGCCGGAATTGGACCAGTTCGGGCCGGGCGAGCACAACGGAACCTTCCGCGGCAACAACATGGCCTTCGTCACGGCCACCGAGGCGCTGCGCTTCTGGGAGGACGACCGGCTGGCCAAGGACGTCGCCCGCAAGGCGGGCGTCGCCCGTGCGGCATTGGATACGATCGCCGCCGCGCACCCCGAGCTCGAACCCGAGGTTCGCGGTCGCGGCCTGATGCTGGGCATCGCCATCAACTCGGGCAAGGTGGCGGGTGAAATCTGCGGAGAGGCATTCCGACACGGTCTCATCCTCGAGACCTCCGGCCCCGACGGCGAGGTGGTCAAGCTGCTTCCGGCGCTGACCATTCCCGACGCCGACCTCCAAAGCGGGCTGTCCATTTTGGCCGACGCCTTCAAGACCGTGGCCGCCCGACGCCCAGTGCGGTCGGCAGCCTGAACCCGTCCATCTTCGACATTCAAGAGGTCACACGACGATGATCGTACGTACGCTCGACGACATTCTCGGTACCGAGGCCGACGTCAAGGCGGCGACCGGCACATGGACCAGCCGCCGCCTGTTGCTGGCCCGCGACCGCATGGGCTTCTCGTTCCATGACACCCTCATCCACGCCGGCACCGAGACCCTCATCCACTATGCCAACCACCTGGAAGCGGTCTACTGCGTGGGCGGAACCGGAGAGATCGAGGTCCTTGAAACCGGCGAGAAATGGCCGATCCGGGACGGCACCATGTACGCCCTGAACGGCCACGAGAGGCACACCCTGCGGGCCTTTCACGAAATGCGCCTGATCTGCGTGTTCAACCCGCCGCTGACCGGCCGCGAGGACCACGACGAGAACGGGGTCTATCCCCTCCTCGTCGAGGACGAGGCGGCCTAGCCCGCTCGCGGCCTGGGCGCGGGGCCGCGGAAGGCGCGTTGGCTGTCTGCAAAGGCCGCGTCGGCAAGCACCTCGAGTTCGGCGGCCACTTCCCCCGGAACCTCGAGCGGCGTCAGATGGCGCGCTCCCGATATCACCCGCATGGTGGCGCCTGGGATGGCGGACCGCATGGCCTCCGACGCGCTCGGCGGGGTTCCGTAGTCTTCCTCGCCGACGACGATCCGCACGGGCATCCGCAGCGTCGGCAGCGCCCGACGAACGTCCAACGCGCCCAGCATGCGGCATGACTCGACATAGGCCTGAAGATCGTTCGCCAGGAAGGCCGACACGGCCTCGTCGACCACCTCAGGGCAGGTCGCCCGGAAGCCGTCGCTGAACCACCGAGTGGTCTGGAAATCCAACAGCGATCCTAGGCCGTCCTTGAGGGCGCGTTGGGCGCGTCCCTCCCAGGCGGCGGGTGCGTCATCACCGTACCAGGCCGTGGTGTCGATCAAACCGAGCGCGCGGGTTCGCGCGGAATGGCGGGCGGCGAATGCCAGCGCGACGGAGCCGCCCATCGACGCGCCGGCGATGAGCGCCGTCTCCCACGACAGGGAATCGAGCAGCGCCGCCAGATCGTCGGCGAACAGCTCCACCGTATAGGGTCCGGACGCCTTGCTGGCGCGACCGTGGCCGCGGCAGTCGTACGTCAGGACCTCGGCCCCGGCCGCCAGCCTTTCGGCCACCGGCTGCCAGAACGCCATGTTCATGGCCAGGGAATGGATCAGGACGATCCGTCGTCCCGACGCGTCATCCCCGCCGCGGATCTCGTACGGAAGGACGGCACCGTCCAGCATGACGGCCTTCCCCGCACGCACCGCGCGCCCCATCACGGCTGACCTTTTCCCTGCCTGGAGCCGCCGGAACCCGATGGTCCCATTGCGGTGACGACGTTGCGGGGCGCGCCGCCGCCCAGCACCTCGAGCAGCTGCTCCACGGCCATCCGCGCACCGGCTTCCCGCGATTCGAACGAGGCGCCGCCGATGTGGGGGGTGGCCACGAACGTCGGAATGCCGAACAGGGGGTGGTCGACCGGCGGCGGCTCCTTCACGAAGACGTCGAGGGCGGCGCCGTATATCCGTTCCGTCATCAGCGCGTCGTAAAGCGCCGCTTCGTCGACGACGCCGCCGCGCGACGTGCAGACCAGCATCGAGGTCGGCTTCATCATCCCAAGTTCGCGGGCGCCGATCAGGTTTCGGGTTGGCGGTATCAGCGGGACATGAATGGACACCAGGTCCGCCCGTCGCAGCAGGTCGTCCAGATTTGACGCCTGTTCATAGCCGAGTTCCGCCCACGCCCCGTCGGGAAGGTTGGGATCGTAGCCGATCACCGGCATGTCGAAGGCCAAGTTCCATTTGCGGGCGACCTTGCGGCCGATGTGGCCCATGCCGACGATGCCGACGGTCTTGCCGGCGAGGCCCCGGCCCTTGAACTCCTCGCGGTTCGCCGCGTCGCCCAGGCGCAGCCGCCGATCGGCGACGGCGATGCGGCGGGCCAGCGCAAGGGTCAGCCCGACGGTGAACTCGGCCACCGCCTCGGCATTGCTGCCGGGCGTGTTCATGACCACGATGCCGCGGTTTGCGGCGGCCTCGAGGTCGATGCGATCGACCCCGGCCCCCTCCTTCGAAATCGCCTTAAGGTTTTTCGCCCGCGCGATGTCATCGGCGGTTACCGACGTCGTGCCCCGCAGGACGATGCCGTCGGCTTCCTCGCGCCAATTGCCGACGGCCGGGTCGCCCCACAGAACGACGTCGACGCCGCTCTTGGCCAGGATGTCGACCCCGTTCGCTCCGATCGGATCGAGGACAAAAACCTTCACGCCAGTTCCCTTCCGTTGCTTGCCTCGTCTATTCGTCAAATACGGCGATGGCCCGCATGGGGCTGCCGGTGCCGCCGCGGATCTTCAGCGGAAGGCCGATAAAACGGAATGGTCCCCGGCCGACCAGTTCCTCCAGGTTGCAGAGCCCTTCCATGTGGGTGATGCCGATCTGCCCGCAGACCTTGTGGACCAGGTCGTTGATGTGGTCGTGCCCCGGTCCGGGCCGATAGGAGTCGATCCCGAAATGGACGGCCCCCTGCGCGGCGATCCAACGGGTGGCCTCCACGGTGACGCCCGGATTTTCGGTGAAGTACGACGGCTTTCCGTGGGCGCGGGCGTGGAAGCCGGTGCACAGCAGCACCGTCCCGCCGGCGGGAACCGGAGAGCCGGCCTTGGCCACGGCTTCCTCGAGATGATCGGGCGTGATCTCCGCCTTGTCGGGCAGGTGCCGAAGGTCGAGGCAGATCCCCATCACGTAACACCGTTCCAGGGGATACTGATCGATGCTGGGCCCGTCGGGGTTGAAATGACGGGGCGCGTCGATATGGGTCGTGGCGTGGTCGGACAGGATCAGATACTTGACCTCGTTGCCTTGGACGCGACCGGGCCGCGCCAGGGCCTCTTCATGGGTGATCCAGGTGCCGAGGATGGTCGGCGGCTGGCCCGGATTGGACGGCGCCCGGTGATAGATCTCCTCGCTGAGGTCGACGATCCTGACCATCTCGCTGCTCCGCCCCTCTTCCTATTGCTTGCCCGCCCGCGCCGCCCTGCGGCTCTTTCGCACCTGCTGGACGATCGGCCACAGGAACGACAGCGCGGCGAGGATCAGGAATACCGCGCTGATCGGCTGCTGCAAGAAAATGTCGTGGCTGCCCTGGGACATGATGAGGCCGCGACGATAGTTGGATTCGGCCATGTAACCCAGAACCATGGCCAGAACCAACGGCGCCGCCGGGAACTTGTATTTCTTGAGGATGTAGCCAAAGACGCCGAAGCCGATGGTCAGCCAGACATCGAACATCAGGTTGCGGATGGAATAGGCGCCGAGGACCGAGAGCGCCAGCACCACCGGGGCCAGGACCGATTTGGGAATCTCGATGACGCGAACCCACAGGCCCATGGCCAGACGGCCCATGGCGAAGAGCACCGGATAGGCGACGATGAGGCCGACGAAAAGCCCGTAGATGACCTCGGGGTTGCTGACGAACAGGCGCGGTCCCGGCTGCAACCCGTGGAGAATGAGGGCGCCGATCAGGACCGCCGTCGTCGGCGAGCCGGGGATGCCGAGGGTCAGCAGCGGCACCAGCGCCCCGCCGACACTCGAACTGTTGGCCGATTCCGGTGCGGCAACGCCCTCGACGGCGCCCTTGCCGAATTCCTCGGGATGCCGCGACCAGCGCTTTTCCTGGTCGTAGGCGATCCAGCCGGCGATGTTCGCCCCGGCGCCGGGAATGGCGCCGACGACGACGCCGATGACCGATCCGCGCAGGAAGGTGACGGTCAGCCGGAAGCATTCCTTGAGGGTCAGGAAGCCTCGGGCGACCTTTGTGTCGAGCCTAATCTGACTGGCCGCCTCCTCGATCATCGAGAAGGCCTCGGCAATGGCAAACAGGCCGATGAGGGCGGTGAGGAACGGGATGCCCTCGAACAACTCAAAAAAGCCGAATGTGAAACGCGGCGCCCCGGTGATCGAATCGACGCCGACCACCGTCAGCATGATGCCGACCGTCGCCATCAGCAGACCCTTGAGCACGTTCTCGCTGCTCAGGCTAGAGACGATGGCAAGGCCAAACACCGCCAAGGCGAAATATTCCGGCGGGCCGAATTTCAGCGCCAGGCGGGCGATCGGCTCGGAAATCGTCATCAGGGCGAGGCCGCCGATGATCCCGCCGATGGTGGACCCCACCAGCGACGCCCCCATGGCCTTTCCGGGAAACCCCTTCTGGTTGAGGGGATAGCCATCGACCACGGTCGCCGTGGCGGCGGCCGTTCCCGGGGTGCCGATCAGCACGGCACTGATCGAGCCGCCGTACTCCGCGGCGAGGTAGAGCGCCACCAGCATGTTCAGGCCGACCGAGGGTGACAAGCCGTAGGTGGCCGGAATCAGCAGCGCCACGCCCAGCGACGGCCCGAGACCAGGCATCGCCCCGACGAAAATCCCCGCCGCGGTCCCGACGACGATCGCCAGGATGCCCGGCACGGTGAAAACGGTTTCGATGCCGATGAGGTAGTTTTCCACCTTATGTTCCGCCCATTTCAGACACTCTGCCGGCCGCCCGCTCGCGCTACGGCAGCGGCACCGTCAGAAGCTTGTCAAAGATCAGAAAGACGAACGCCAGGAACCCCACGGTCACGGCTGCCGCGGTCTGCCAGCGTGTGCGCAGCAGCACCATGATGGCGAACAGGAACAGACCGGTGGAGGCGTAGTAGCCGATGTACGAGATGATGAGGCCATAGACGACCACCAGGACGGTGAACAGACCGATGTTGAATAGGTAGGGAAACCGAACGGTTTCACCGGTCTTCGCCAACGAGGTGTACACGATCAGCGCCCCCGACAGCAGCATCGTAGCAACGCCGACCGCGATCGGCATCCGGCCCGGCCCCGGTTCGCCAAGGGAGACGCCCCCGGACAGGTTGGTGGATTCGTAAACGAACCACGCGGACCCTAGGAACAGCACAAAAGAAACGATCCACGTCCCTATCTTCATGGTTCGACACCTTGCTCGGACGGTGTTGGCGCGATGGCGTTTTCGGCCATCGCGCCAACCTTGCCGTTATTTCTTTCCAAAGCCGCCCTTAATGAAGAACTCGCGCTGCTTCTCAAGATCGTCGCGGACGATCTTGCCGATTTCTTCCATGCTCCAATCAAGGGAAAGCTGATTGCGCTGATTCTGGAAGTCCTCCCACTCCTTGGACGCTACCACCTTGTCTATGGCCTTGGTCAGGAAGTCGATGGCTTCCTGCGGGGTCCCGTTCTTGACCATCACGCCGCGCCAGATCGAGGCCGATACATCATAGCCCTGCTCTTTCATGGTCGGCACGTCAGGCAGGAACTTCGAACGCTTGGGCAAGGTGACGCCCAGAAGGCGAAGCTCGCCGCTCTCAATCTGGGCCAAGGCGCTGCTGGGGGTCATGGAGGTGGCGTCGATGTGGCCGCCGAGCAGCGCGAGCGCCGCCTGGTTGCCGCCGTCGAAGGGAATCCAGGCCGCCTCGAAGCCTGCCTTCTCCTGCAGGAGATGGAAGGCCCACAGGTTGAAGCCGAACGACCCGTAGCCTCCAATCTTCAGGCCATTGGGGTTCTTCTTGAGATGATCGACGAACTCTGAAACGGTCTTGAACGGGCTATCCTTGCGGACCGCCAACGACGAAGGTTCCGCCTGCAGCACGCGCAGGATGCTGAAGTCGTCCGGCTTGAAGGGGATTTTTCCCTGAGCCATCGTGAAGGTCATGCTCGACGAGGTGTTCATGAAAGTGTAGCCATCGGCGGGCTGCGACATGACGTACGACATGGCGACGGCACCGCTGCCTCCCGGCCGGTTTTCGACCGGCATGGGCTGGCCGATTTCCTCGCTCAACAGGCTCGCGAGTTTGCGCACCATGATATCCATCGGCGAGCCGGCGGCCGACCAGCAGATGAACTTCACGGGCTTCTCGGGATAGGCCGCCTGGGCCGACACGCCCGACAGCAAGCTGAGGGCGGCACCCGCCGTCGCCAGCCATT
>JAVEYE010000138.1:0-9413 GCA_034003665.1 Rhodospirillales bacterium
CGCCGGGCCGCACGCCGCCGTCAACCACATGATCCGCAAGCGTCTTGCGCGGTTCATCGCCCTCTTTCCCGACGCCATCGATCTTATCGTGCGGGGCCTGAAGTCGGGACTGCCGGTCATTGAATCCGTCGCCGCGGCGGGCCGCGAGATGGCCGACCCGGTCGGCAGCGAATTCCGCCGCATCGCGGATGCCGTGAAGTTCGGCCAGACGCTCGAGGATGCCATGTGGGAAACCGCGGCTCGTCTGGACACTCCGGAATTCAAGTTTTTCGTGATCAGCCTCGCCGTACAGCGCGAAACCGGCGGCAATCTGGCTGAAACGCTCGGCAATCTATCCGACATCCTGCGCCGGCGGCGGCAGATGCGGCTTAAGATCAAGGCGATGTCGTCGGAAGCCCGCGCCAGCGCGATGATCCTGGGGTCGCTGCCGTTCGTCATGTTCGGGATCGTCTATCTGATGAACCCCGGTTACGAATCCATGCTTTTCACCGATCCTCGCGGCCGCCTCGTTTTGATCGGCGGCCTCGTCATCATGGCGACGGGCATCGCCGTCATGCGCAAAATGGTGAGGTTCGAGATTTGATGATGAACCCGCTCGCTCTTCTCGACGGCGGCGTGTCGCCGGAGTTGGCCATCACTCTGCTGGCCGCCGTTGCCGCCCTGGCGGCGATCGCCGCAGTATGGAGCGCCGCCCTTGCGCGCGATCCGGTGAGCGGCCGCGCCAAGCTTCTCAAACGTCAGCGCGATTCCCTGCGGGCCGACCTCCTGGCCCCACGACGTAATCGCCATCGCAAACTGGCGGCCCTCGGGCTGGTCCATCAAGTAATCGCCCGCTTGAACCTTATGCGGAGTGAACACGCGGCCAAAACCGCCCTGCGTCTGGCGCGGGCCGGATGGCGCTCGAAGGAAGCGGTGGCCATCTTCCTGTTTCTCAAGTTGTGCCTGCCGTTCGCATTCGGCGGCCTTGCCGTCTTCATCGTTTACGGCGGCAACGTATTCGAGTTGCCCCCGATGGTCCGACTGTTCGTGGCGCTGGGCGCCGTCATCGTCGGCGCCTATGCGCCCGAGCTCTATGTCAAAAACGCCACCGACAAACGCCGCGCCGCCCTTCAGAAGGGACTGCCGGACACGCTCGACCTCATGGTCATCTGTGCGGAGGCCGGTCTCGCCCTGGATGCGGCCTTGAGCCGCGTGGCCGGCGAGATGACACGCTCGTGCCCGGAAATCGCCGACGAGCTCGGCCTGACGTCGATTGAACTGGGTTTCCTCCCGGTTCGCCGCACCGCCCTGGAAAACCTGGCCCGGCGGGTCGACACACCGGCCATACGAGGCGTCGTGAACACGCTCTTGCAGACCGAGAAGTACGGAACGCCGCTGGCCCAATCCCTGCGGGTCCTCGCCATCGAATTCCGCGAGGAACGCATGCTTAAGGCCGAGGAAAAGGCGGCCAAGCTGCCGGCCACCATGACGGTGCCGTTGATCATCTTCATCCTGCCGACCTTGTTCATCGTTTTGCTGGGACCGGCTGTCCTGCGTACCATTGACGGGCTGGGGGGCCTGTAAACCATTGGCACGCTGACGACACCGGTTCCAGCGTCCCGCCCGCTTCATTCGGGGTCAAGCGAGCGGGGCCGCGCCGGGAGGGAGGCAACTTCCTTCCCGGCGCGTTCTTTTTGGCGGCCCCAAGCCTGTCAGGGAACCATCGAAGGCCCAGAATTGCGCATGCGCAAAAGCTCCTCGTTGCGCTGCGCCGCGGTCAGTCCCCGGAGCCGGTCGTATGCGGCAAGGTTGTTCCGCAGTTCCGCCTCGTCCAGATCCTGCGTCGCCGTCGCCTTCGCCATGTCGCCGGCCAGACCATAGGCCAGCGCCAAGTTTTGGCGAGTCCGCGCGGTGGCCTGCGGATGACCGGCAACCTCCTCGAAACGGGAGACGGCATCGGCGAATTCGCCGGCCAGAAGCATCGAGAAGGCCAGGTTGTTCTTCAGGCCGAAATGGTCCGGAGCGATCCTGAGACCGTCGAGATAAGCTTGCCGGGCCGAATCGTGATCGCCAGCCTGATCAAGGGCGACTCCCAACCCGTTGAAAGCCCGCCCGTCATTCGGATCCAATCCGATCGCGGTCTGGAACTGCTCGATGGCGTCGCGCGGACGCTTCAACGCCACCAGGGCCCGACCGTGATTGTAGCGGAGCCCGGGATCCGTGGGTTCACGCTCGATGGCCAGGGCATAGGCCTGGACGGCGTCGGGCAGGGCACCGAGCATCACCAGCGTATCGCCCAAACCAATCAGGGGCGCCCCCATCTTGGGGGCAAGGGTGTGGGCGCGACGATAAAGGCCCGCCGCCGAGACAAGATCGCCGCCGCGTCGGGTGGTTTCTGCGACACGCATGATCTGGGCGACCTGGCTGGTATGGTTTTCCTCGTCAATCTGCTGCGCGGTCGGCGGCGGACCGGCGCACCCGGCCAGTCCGACCCATATCCAGGCCAGCAAACCGGCCGTTGCCGTCAGGCGGATTTGCAGGGACATTTCGCTTCCTCTCGATGTTCGGCCGAATCTGGCACGCGCCCCTTTGGTGCGCCAGTCAAAACGACCCGCGACATCGCCGCCTGTGACGATGATCATGGTTTTCCGCGTAAATATTTGCCAAAGTCCGGTGAATGCGGGCAAACTGCCGTCGCTTCCAGACGGGGAGGGAATGAATGGTCACGAATAACGAATACCTGGAATTGACGCGCCTGATCGAACGCCTGCACCGGCGTTTCCTTGACGTGATCCGCGCCGAACTGACCCGCTTGGGATTCAAGAACATCAATGGCGTACAAGCGCTGCTGCTCGCCAATATCGGGGATGAAGAGATCGTCATCCGCGACCTCGTCGACCGCGGCTACTATCAGGGGTCCAACGTTTCCTACAACATCAAGAAGCTGGCCGAAATGGGCTATCTCGAACAGGAACGGTCCTCACACGACCGTCGTTCGGTCAGTATCCGCCTGACGGATCAGGCTCGTGAAATCGTCAAGGCCGTCCGCGATCTCGAAGCGCGTCAAGCCGCCGCCTTGGACAATCACGATCTCAACCAGGAAGAGGTGGAGGGGGTATGCCGTTCGCTCCGCCGCCTCGAACGCAGTTGGACAGACTACATCCAATACGGCCGGCTTTGACCCGGCCCGGGCTTTTGATCCCCTCGGCGGACGTTCAGTCGCGGTAAAGGGGCACCGTACGCACCGCCGTGGTGATGGAATTGCCGGTCAGCACCCGGAAAGCGTCGTCGGCCAGAGCCAGCGCGCCAGCACGCTGGCCGTCGTCGCCGCCGTGTCCACTCAGCACGTGCATGCCGCCGGCCAAACCGGCATTCTTTGCGGCCTCCATGTCACGCGCATGATCACCCACGATCCACGAGCGTGCCAAATCGATGGCCAGCCATTCGGCCGCGGCCAGCAGCATGCCCGGATTGGGTTTGCGGGACGGATGGCTGGGATGGGCATAGGGGCCAATGCCCCGCGGATGATAAGGGCTGGCAAAAACGCCGTCGATGTGAGCGCCCTTGGCGGCCAGCAGGTCCAGCAGCCGATCCTGCACGGCGGCAAATTCCGACCATCCAAAATAGCCGAGGCCGATGCCACCCTGATTGGTGACGACAATGACGGGAAGGCCCATGCGGTTGGCTGCCTTTATGGCCTCCGGCGCCCCGTCGATCAGGCGGACATCCTCGGAATGGTGCAGATATCCGACATCCTCGTTGATTACGCCGTCGCGGTCGAGAAAAAGGGCTGGGCGCGGCCGCTGACCGCTGGCCACCGGGGACAAGACCTGGGACCAGACGCCGTCGGCGCGCACGAAGGGCCCGAACGCGGTGTTGAAGTTCACGATGCAGAAACCTCCTGATCTACCGATAGTGATGGCGCTGCCAAAGCCAGCGCGCCGGTCGGCGCAAGTTCGATCCCCGCTGCCTTCAGGGCCGCCAGGGCCGCTCCATTCACGGCGTACCGCACGTGGAAGTACTTGCGGCTTGGAATCCAAGCCCTGAGGCCGATGACGACGCCGCCGTATGCGAAATCCTGAACGCCGACCTGTGGCGCCGGGTCGTTGCGCACATCCGCAAAACCGCGCACTACCTCGCGCAGGATGCCAATTGCCGTCTCGGCGTCTTCGATCCTGACGAAGAGGCGGGTTTCCAGCACGCGAGACACATCCGAATTGACGATGACCTTGCCGACAATGTCCTTGTTGGGAATGGTGATTCGCTCGCCATCCTCGCCGATCAGAATGGTGGCCGCCAATCGCACCTCTTCGACCACGCCGAAAGTGCCCCCGACCGTGATGGTGTTGCCGACAACGAACGGTCGCGTGAGAATGATCGACAGGCCGGCTCCATAGTTCGACAGCGGCCCCTGAATGGCCATGGTCGCTCCGAACGCCGAGGCTCCGGCCAGTGCGATCAGCGGCGCAATGGTGATTCCGAAGTTGCCGATCGTGATGATGGCGAGCATGGCAACCAGCAGGACTTTTACGGCGTTTCCCAGAAAGCGGGCCAGGGTTATGTCAACCTTTCGGGCGATGGCGAGGCGGGTCACCTGGCCGCCCAGCCAACCAGAGGCGACCAGCCCCACGCCCAGGAATACCAAGGCGCCCAGGATCTGAAATCCGTAAGCGATGACAAACGCCATTATGTCGTCGACCAGCCTGG
This sequence comes from Rhodospirillales bacterium, assembly GCA_034003665.1. GTDB lineage: Bacteria > Pseudomonadota > Alphaproteobacteria > Rhodospirillales > Shumkoniaceae > Shumkonia. Next base: position 4,687 of record JAVEYE010000138.1, read on the forward strand.
TCACTGACTCGATTTCCTTTTCCATCCCCATCCCCCGTTTTACCCCGACGAGACCGCTGGTGCCGCTGTTCCGCCTCAGAAAGCCTTCGACACGCGCTCGCCCATGTGCAGACCAACCACGCCGACGACAATCAACGCCAGAGAAGCCACCTTGATGGCGCCAACCGGCTCGCGGAAGACGGCGATGCCGACGACAGCGACCAATCCGGTCCCGGCGGCTGCCCAAATGGCATAGGCGGTGCTGACCGGCAGGGACTTGAGGGCCAGCGTCAGAAGGGCCAGGCTGCACGCGTAAAGCGGCAAAATGGCCAGCGACGGCCCCAGCCGGCTAAAGCCGTCGGAAAGCTTGAGGCAAATGGTTCCGGCCACCTCGAAAAGAATGGCGGTGCCGAGAATAAGCCACTCCATGGCGATTCTCCCCATGATCCAAGTTTTTGCTAGGCCATCGCCACCCAAAACACAAGGGCCGGACCCTATCGAGGCTGCCGTTTCCGACAATTTTACCGGGGCTCGAAAAAGTGCCGCCACAAGAGTTTTTCTCGATTGCCACATCTTCGACGTCGCCCTTATATGGCCAATGATCTATGGCATCAGGCGAAGGGCCCATCGCGGCATCGGCATCGCCACGAAGACAATGGCGTCCAAGACCGCTGATTTCAGCCACCCCGGCGGACCGGACGTGCCTTCACCCCCGAGCCGCGAGCCAGCATGAAGGAGAGACCGGGATGATCGACCGCAGGACTTTCTTGACCGCCCTGGCGGGCGTGGCCGCCCTATCCACGGCCGTTTCCACCGCCGGAGCGGCCGATGGCCCTATCCGCATAGGCGAGATGAACAGCTATACCCGGTTGCCGGCCTTCACAATTCCCTATCGCAACGGCTGGATGCTGGCGCTCGACGAGATCAACGCGGCGGGCGGCGTCCTTGGCCGCAGGGTCGAGGTGATCTCGAGGGACGACGGCGGCGAACCGGGCACGGCCGTAACCATGGCCAATGACCTCTTGGCCCGCGAGAAGGTCTCGCTGATTTTCGGCGCGCTTCTGTCGAATGTCGGTCTGGCCCTGGCCGACTTTGCAAAACAGAAGTCGATTCCCTTCATCGCCGCCGAACCGCTGACCGATACCATCGCATGGTCCCAGGGCAACGCCTACACCTTCCGCCTGCGTCCCGGCACCTATGTTCAAGCCGCCATGCTGGCCGAGGAAGCCGCCAAGCTGCCGGCCAAACGCTGGGCCGTCGTCGCCCCCAACTACGAGTACGGCAAGTCGGCGGTCGAGGCGTTCAAGACTCTGCTTTCCGCCAAGCGCCCCGATGTCGAATGGGTGGGCGAGCAGTGGCCGGCCCTGTTCAAGATCGATGCCGGGACCACCGTGCAGGCCATTGCCCGGACCAACCCAGAGGCGATCTACAACGTCACCTTCGGCGCCGACCTCATCAAGTTCGTACGCGAAGGCAAGCTGCGCGGCCTGTTCGAGGGACGGCAGGTGGCCAGCATCCTTGGCGGGGAGCCCGACTGGATCGACCCGCTGAAGGACGAGGCGCCGGAAGGCTGGATCGTCACCGGCTACCCCTGGTATGCCTTGGAAACGCCGGACCACGTCAAATTCCGAGACGCCTACATCAAACGTTTCGACGACTACCCGAGGCTGGGCTCGGTAGTCGGATACGCGGCGATGAAGTCCATCGCCGCCGCTATCACCAAGGCCGGTTCGACCGAGCCCAAGGCGATCACCGGGGCGCTGCGCGGACTTACCCTGGACTCTCCGCTTGGCCCGGTCACCTACCGCGCCGCCGACCAGCAGAGCACCATGGGCACCTTTGTCGGTACGCTGACGGTCAAGGACGGCATGCCGCGCATGGTCGATTGGCGTTATGGCGACGGTGCCGACTACCTGCCGTCCGAGGCCGAAGCCGCCAGGATGCGCCCGACCGAGTGAGCGCCGCCACCGAAAGGCGCAGACACCCCAGCCGTGCCTAGCCCAGGGGAAGGCGGAGCGCGCTCCACCCTTCCTCGCCGTCCGGTTGGACGTTGCGGGGGCGCATTTTCCGGTTTCCCCGACGGCGGCCATCGGCTACACGGACGTCGACGGCTCCGCAAGGCAGCAGAGGGCAGCGGCATCACCGTGAGCTTCTATGGGGTCCAGTTTCTGACCGGCTTGGCGAGCGCGTCCTCGTTGTTCCTCGTCGCGTCGGGACTGTCGATCATCTTCGGAGTCAGCCGGGTGGTCAACTTCGCCCACGGCTCGTTCTACATGCTGGGCGCCTACATCGCCTATTCCCTGGTCCAGGCGCTTGGTAAAGGCGCCCTCGGCTTCTGGGCGGCGGTCCTGCTGGCCGCCGTCGCCGTTGGGCTGATCGGCGTCCTGATGGAAACCCTGCTGCTGCGCCGCCTCTATCGCTCGCCCGAACTGTTCCAACTGGTCGCCACCTTCGGCGTCGTTCTGGTGGTACAGGACCTGGCGCTGGCCGTGTGGGGACCCGACGACCTGCTGGGGCCGCGAGCGCCGGGACTGGAAGGGGCCGTCGCCATCCTCGGCCACCGGGTACCCGAATACGACCTGGCGCTCATCGTCATCGGGCCGGTCGTCCTGGCCGTCCTCTGGCTGGTGCTCAACCGCACCCGGTGGGGCATTCTGGTGCGCGCCGCGACCCAGGACCCCGAGATGGCCGGGGCGCTGGGCATCAACCAAAAATGGCTGCTGACCGGGGTGTTCTTCCTGGGCTCGCTGCTGGCCGGACTGGGCGGCGCGCTGCAGTTGCCGCGCGAGCCGGCCAACCTGCTGATGGACATGGGCATCATCGCCGAGGCGTTCGTGGTGGTGGTGATCGGCGGCATGGGCAGCATCGGCGGCGCCTTCCTGGCCGCCGTCATCATCGGCGAGTTGCAGGCCTTCGGCATCCTCATCTTCCCGGAAATTACCTTGGTCCTGCTGTTCCTGGTCATGGCGGTGGTGCTTGTGGTTCGCCCCTGGGGGCTGCTGGGCCGGCCGGAGGCCCTGGCCCCCAAGGCGGCGGCCCGCGACGTCGGCCGGCCGTTCCGCCCGCTCGGGCCGGCATGGCGATATGCTGGCTTCGGCCTTATCGGCGTCCTCATGTGTTTTCCTGCGGTGGCCGGCGACTATGCGCTGCAAGTGGCGAGCGAGATCCTCATCTTCACGCTGTTCGCCGCCAGCCTGCACTTCCTGATGGGCATCGGCGGCATGATCTCGTTCGGCCACGCCGCGTACCTGGGGTTTGGCGCCTACGGCTCCGCGCTCGCCGTCCACCACCTGGGCGCCCCGATGGAGGCGGCCCTTCTCGCCGCGCCGGCCCTGGCCGGTGTGGGGGCGCTGGTTTTCGGATGGTTCTGCGTGCGCCTTTCCGGGGTCTACCTCGCGATGTTGACCCTGGCCTTCGCCCAGATCGCCTGGTCGGCGGCATTCCAATGGTACGGTTTCACCGGCGGCGACAACGGGTTGATCGGCATCTGGCCGGCTCCGTGGGCGTCGGGTGCCGCCGGCTACTATTTCCTGACCCTGGGGCTGACCGTCGCCGCCTTGTGGGCACTGAAGCGCGCCGCGTTCTCGTCCTTCGGCTTCGCTCTCCGGGCCGGGCGGGATTCTCGGCTTCGAGCCGAGGCTCTGGGTATCGATGTAAAGCGCGTGCAGTGGTGGGCCTTCACACTGGCCGGCGCCGCCGCCGGGTTGGCCGGCGGCCTGTATGCCTTCCTCAAGGGCAGCGTCTTTCCCACCGTCATGGCCATACCAGTTTCGATCGACGGCCTGGTCATGGTGCTGCTGGGCGGGGTGCATACCTTGCTCGGGCCGCTTGTCGGCGCGGTCGCCTTCACGGGGCTCAAGATCGGCATCGCGGCGGAAACCCACTTCTGGCGCATCCTGCTGGGCGGCCTGATCATCGTCACGGTGCTGGCCTTCCCCAAGGGCATCGCCGGTTTCCTCAAGGACCGCCTGATGAGGCCGGAGCAATGACCCCGCTGCTGGCCATCCGCGATCTCTCCAGGTCCTTCGGCGGCGTCGAGGCGGTGAAGGATGTTTCCTTCGACGTCATGACCGGCGAGGCGGTGGCCATGATCGGCCCCAACGGCGCCGGCAAGACCACCTGCTTCAACCTGATCGGCGGACAGTTGAAACCCGACGCCGGGCGCATCGCCTTCAGGGGTCGTGACATCGCGGGGCGTCCGCCGCACGCCATCTGGCGTCTCGGCATCGGGCGCACCTTCCAGGTGGCGGCCATCTTTCCCTCGATGACGGTGCGGGAAAACCTGCAGGTGGCGCTGGCCTCCCACGCCGGGCGAACGATGGACGCGCTAAGGCCGCTGGCCGGATTCGGATCCGGAAGGGCGGACGCCCTACTGGACCGGGTGGGATTGGCCGCGCAGGCCAAACGGGCCTGCGGGCTATTGGCCTACGGCGACCTCAAGCGCCTGGAGTTGGCCCTTGCCTTGGCCAACGATCCGGCGCTCCTGTTGATGGACGAACCGATGGCCGGGGTGGCGCGTGGCGAACGGACCGAGTTGATGGCGCTGATCGAAGCGGTGGTGGCCGAACAGGGGGTCAGCGTGCTGTTCACCGAACACGACATGGACGTCGTTTTCGGCCATGCCTCGCGCATCGTCGTCCTGCACCGCGGCGAGGTGGTGGCCGACGGCGCCCCCGAGGCGGTGCGGGCCGACAGCCGGGTCCGTGATGTCTACCTGGGCGACCCGGCGGGGCAGGGGGAAACGTGAT
>JAVEYE010000139.1:0-9405 GCA_034003665.1 Rhodospirillales bacterium
CTCGCCCAGCGCCACGTAGCCCGCCATCTCGTCGGCCGGCAGCGCCCCCATGGCGGCCAGCACGCCCAAGGCGATCGGCAGGTCGAAATGGCTGCCCTCCTTGACGAGGTCGGCCGGCGACAGGTTGACGGTGATGCGCTTGGGCGGCAGCGCCAGGCCCAGCGCATGCAGGGCGGCGCGCACCCGCTCGCGGCTCTCGCCCACCGCCTTGTCGGGCAGCCCGACCACGGTGAAGGCCGGCAGTCCGGAGGCGAGCTGCACCTGGACGTCGACGCCGAGCACCTCGATGCCGGCAAACGCCACGGAGCCGACGTGTGCGACCATGCGCGAATCCCCCGATGTTGCCTTTCCGTTCTACGCGAGGCGGGCGCGAAAGGCCAGGGGGAATCGTGTCCGAGGAAAGCCCGCCCCTATCCCACCACGCGGTTGCGGCCGCTCCGCTTGGCTTCGTAGAGGGCGGCGTCGGCGGCGCGCAGGGCGGGTTCCCACGAGCCGCTGTCGGTGGCGGTCGCCACCCCGATGCTGACCGTCACCCCGACGGCCCGCCCGTCGTGCATCATCGAGATGGCGGCGACGGCGGCGCGGATGCGCTCGGCGACCATGAGGGCCGAGGCGAGGTCGGAGCCCGGCAGCAGGGCCAGGAACTCCTCGCCGCCCTGGCGGCCCAGCACGTCGTCGCGGCGCAACGTCTCGGCCGCGGCCTGCGCGAAGGCCTTGAGCACGGCGTCGCCGGCGTCGTGGCCGTAGGTGTCGTTGACCCGCTTGAAATGGTCGAGGTCCATGACCAGGACCGACAGCGGATAGAGGTGGCGGGCGCTGCGCGCCATCTCGCGCTCGATGGCGGCGTCCAGGGCATGGCGGTTGAGCAGGCCGGTCAGCGGGTCGTGGCTGGCCAGTTTTTCGAGGTGGAGGTGCAGGCGCCGGGTGGTCATCGCCGCGAACCCGAAGGCGAGGCCGACGGCCGCCAGGGTGAGGTCGACGAAGACGACGGCGTGCAGCACGCTCGGCGTAAACAGGCTGTCCATGGCGCCGCCGACATGGGTCGCCCAGGCGCGCACCAGCAGGGGCACCCCGTGCAGCGCGAAAACCGCCGCCGTCAACCCCTGGGTAAGGCGCATGCCGGGCGGCGCGCCGACGATCAGCCGGCCGGCGCACCACAGGGCCAGGCCGCCGGTCAGCGCCGAAATGACGACGATGCGGACGCCGACGTCGGGGGCCGCGTAGGTGAAGTACAGGGCCGAAGCAAACGTCCCGATGACGATGGCGGCAAGCCAGCCGTAGCGGGCCGGCCGCCCCGCGAAGACATTGACGCCGACGACGATCGCGCCATAGCCGGCGACAAACAGGGCGTTGGCCAGGACCACCGAGAAAATGTCGGGAATAACCCCGCGCAGCCAAACCAGAAGAAAGGCCACCGCCGTCAGGGCGGCGCCGGCGGCCCAGTGGCGGCAGGCCCGCTCGCCGGGAATGGTCCGCCACAGCACGGCCATGGCGACGGCCATGAACACCGTGGTCACGGTTGCCACGAAGAACAGAGTGCGAATATCGAGTTCGATCATGCCTGAACGGTGCCCTGCCCCAAGATGCCGCCCCACCCGGCCCCGCGGTGCGAGGATGTGGCCCACACATAGCACCACCCGCCGCGTCCCGCACCCAAAAGTGCATGCCGCGCCCGCCCGCCGTCACGGAGCGCTGAACTCGGAACGATGCCCGGCTAACCGCGCGATGCGGCGCGGCGTCCCTCGATGGCGTCCCAGATCAGACCCTCGATGGAGGTGCCGTCGAAGCGGCCGATTTCCTGGATGCCGGTCGGCGACGTGACGTTGATCTCGGTCAGGTAGTCGCCGATGACGTCGATGCCGACGAAGGTGAGGCCCTTCTCCTTCAGGACCGGGCCGATGGCCGCGCAGATCTCGCGGTCGCGGGCGGTCAGCGCCGCCTTCACGCCCTTGCCGCCGACGTGGAGGTTGGAGCGCGCCTCGCCGGCCTGCGGAACCCTCAGCAGCACGCCGGCCGGCTCGCCGTCCACCAGGATGATCCGCTTGTCGCCCTGGCGCACCTCGGGGATGTAGCGCTGCACCATGACCGGCTCGCGCGACAGCCCCTCGAACATTTCAAGCAGCGAGTTCAGGTTGTGGTCGTCGGGGCGCAGGTGGAAGACCCCGAAGCCGCCGTTGCCGTAAAGCGGCTTGACGACGATGTCGCCGTGCTCGGCCCGGAACGCCTTGACGCGGGCCCGATCGCGGGTGATCAGGGTGGGCGGCAGCAGTTCGGGAAAGCGCAGCATCAGAAGCTTTTCCGGGGCGTTGCGCACCTGGGCGGGATCGTTGACCACCAGGGTGCCGGGGTGGATCAGCTCCAGCAGGTGGGTGGTGGTGATGTAGGCGAGGTCGAAGGGGGGGTCCTGGCGCAGCAGCACGACGTCGGCCTCCGAGCCGAGATCGAGGTCGACCGCGGCGCCCAGGGTGAAGTGGTTGCCCCGCTCGCGGCGCACCGTCAGCGGCTGGGCGACGGCCCTGACCCGCCCGCCCGCGTAACTCAGGGCGCTCGGCAGATAGTAGAACAGTCGATGGCCGCGCCGCTGCGCCTCGATGGCCAGCGCGAAGGTGCTGTCGGCGTCGATGTCGATGCCGGCGATCGGGTCCATCTGGATGGCGACGGTCAGGGCCATGGGCGTCCTCGGCGTTGCGGATGGTTTCGCGGCGCACTATACGGCGCGGCCGGCTATCGGCCAACCGCCATCGACGCCGTCAGTTGAGGCGGCAGCGCAGTTCCCGCAGCAGGACGCCGGCCTTGCGGCGCTCGGCGCTCTCGCTGCCGCGCTTCAGATACTCCTCGAGCGCGGCGACGGCGGCCCGGAGGTTGTCGAGCTTGGCGTTGATGAGGCCGGCCTCGCGCCACAGGTCGGGCACGCCGGGCGCGAACAGCGCCATCCCCTCGATCACCCGCAGCGCCTCTTCGAGCTTGCCGTCCTTGAGCAGCCGCACCTTGATGTTGTTCTGCATGCGGAAAAGGATGGCGCGGTTGCCGGCCGGCCGGTAGTGGTCGGGGGCCAGCTCGGCGTCGTTGCCGGCCACGGTCTTCAGCAGGGCGCGCAGGGCGGTGGGGTCGAGCACCGCGCCGCCGTCGGCGGGGTCGAGGATGAGCCGGCGGCCGTCGTGTTCCAGGCGAACCAGGAAGCGCGACGGAAAATCCACGCCCGACATGGTCCAGCCAAGGCGGCGCGCCACGTCGATGTAAAGGATGCCGAGCACCACCGGCAGGCCGCGGCGGTTGTCGATCGTGCGCATCAGGTCGGCCGCGTCCAGGTCGTCGTAGGTTTCGGCGTCGCAGCCGTAGCCGTAGCGCCGGCCGGCGATGTGGGCCAAGGCCTCGGCCCGCCCCCGGACGTCGCCCTCCAGGCGGGCGGCGTGGGCGTAGGCGCCCACGTCGGCGGCCAGCTTGACGAGGTGGCGGCGGTAGGGCTCGCGGGAGGCGTGCGGTCTCTCGAGCGCGGCCAGCGCCAGGGCGGCCTCGGCGAGATCGATGTCGTCGTCGGCCAGGCCGCCGAGGCGGGCCAAATGCGCGCGCGGGGTGGCTCCGGGCGTCACGACGCTCCCTTGATCCTGACGTGGCTGACCACGTCCCTCACGTACTCGATGTTGCGGGCGTGGGCCATCACGCGGTCCAGTTCGGCCTGCGACTGGGCGAGGCCGATCAGGTAGATGGTGCGATTGACCGTCTCGACGGAATAGTTGACCGCCATGATCTCCTTGTCGAAGGTGATCTTGGTCTTGAGCTGGGTGGTGATCCACGAATCGCGGGCTAGTTCCAAACCGCCGCCGCCCTCCAGCTGGATCTCGTTCAGCACTTCCTTGACGCCGCCGACCGTCCAGGCGATCCGCACGGCGTCGGCCCGCATCTGTTCGTCGGCGGCCACGCCGGTCAGCAGGACCCGCCCGTCGTAGACCTCGACGCCGATCTTGATGGCAAGGTCTTGGCTGAAATCGATGTACTTGGCGTTGATGGTGGTGCCGATCTTGACGTCGCGGGCGGCGCCGTCGACGCCGCGTTCCGAATAGGCGGCGGTGCCGACCGCGGCGCCGCCGCCGATGACGACGCCCGCGCAGCCCGGAAGGCCGACGACGACGGCCAGGGCGAGGGCAAAACCAAGGACGGGGACGGCGAGGGGACGCTTCATGGCGGAACTCTCCGTTGGGGGGGCGGGTCGAGGTTCGGGCGCATTCTAATGGCGCCGGGCGCGGCCCGGAAGGGGGCGAAAGGGGAAAAGGAAAAAACGGCCTTCACTCGGGCCGCCAGGCGCTCTTCAGGTGGCGGGGGAGCCCCCACGGCGTCACCAGCATGACGTCGAAGCGCCAGTCGAGGCCGGCCAGCTCGGGCCGGCGGCCGATGAAGGCCGCCGCCGCCCGCTCGATGCGGCGGCGCTGGCGGGGACCGACGGCGGCGATCGCGCTGGCGGCGTCCCGGCGGGCCTTGACCTCGACGAAGGCCAGGACGCCGCGCCGCCGGGCGACGATGTCGATCTCGCCGGCCGCGGTGCGCCATCGGCGGGCCAGCACGCGATAGCCCTTGGCGACAAGCAGCGCGGCGGCGAGCCCCTCGCCCAGCCAGCCGTAGCGCCAGGCCCGCCGGCGGTCGGCGGTCGCCCGCCGTGCGCCCGGCCTCATCCGTCGCCGCCGGTCAGCGCCAGGGCGCGGGCGTAGACCCTGCGGCGCGGCCAGCCGGTGGCGGCGGCGACGGCGTCGACGGCGTCGCGCAGACTGTGGCCGGCCAGAGCCTCGCCGAGGAGACGCGCGACCGTCTCGTCTCCGGCCTCGGCCTCGGGCCGCGGCGGCGCCACCACGACGGTGACTTCGCCCTTGGGCGGCCCTGACTCGGCATAGTGGCGAGCCAGCTCGGCCAGCGGTCCGCGACGCACCTCTTCGAACAGCTTGGTCAGTTCGCGGGCGACGGCGGCCTCGCGCCCGCCCAGTACGTCGACCATGTCGTCGAGCGCGGCGGCCAGGCGCTTGGCGCTCTCGAGAAAGATCAGGGTGGCCGGCACCTGCGACACCTCGGCCAGGGCGCGCTGCCGGGCCGCCGCCTTGGTCGGCAGGAAGCCGGCGAACAGGAAACGGTCGCTGGGCAGACCGGAAAGCTGCAGCGCGGTCAGCACCGAGGACGCGCCCGGCACCGCCGTCACCGGGATGCCTTCCTCGATGCAGGCGCGGACCAGGCGGAAGCCGGGATCCGACACCAAGGGCGTGCCGGCGTCCGAAACCAGCGCCACGCTTTCGCCATCTTTAAGTCGCCTGATCAGGATCGGACGGACCTTGGCGGCGTTGTGTTCGTGATAGGGCGTCAGCGGCGCCGAAATGCCGTGCATGGCCAGCAGTCGGCCGGTCACCCGGGTGTCTTCGCAGGCGACGACGTCGGCGGCGGCAAGCACGGAAAGCGCCCGCAAGGCGATGTCCGCCGCGTTGCCGATGGGGGTGGCGACGAGAACGAGTCCATGCGCCGCCGCAGCGGACGGTTTACTCGCGCCGAGGCGCCCGTTAGGCTTATCGCCCAGACCGACGCCTTTTGTATTCGGAGACGTGGCCCCGCCCGATGACCCGACTTTTGCATTTCGCGAGACGCTTCGCTGCCGCGCCATGGCTGTTGGCCCTGGTGATGGTGCTGGTTGCCTGCGAGTCTTCCCGATTGCCGCCGCCGATGCAAGGCGAGAACGGGGCGCCCGCCGACGCGGGCGGGACGGCCGCGTCGCAGGCGCAAGGGGCCCGCCCGCCGGTGCCCTCGTTGGACGCGCTGGGCCAGCCCGGCATCGGCGCGCCGGGCGGCGCCGGGGAAGGCGCCCTACCGGGGCTGCCGACGGCGCTGGCGCCGCGCGTCGCCCTGTTGCTGCCGCTCTCGGGACCCCACGCCGGACTCGGCAAGGGCCTGCTGAACGCCGCGCAGATGGCCCTTTTCGACTTCGCCGACGATACCTTCGAGCTGCTCGTTCACGACACCGAGGGCACTCCCGACGGGGCCGTGGCGGCGGCCGCGAGGGCGCTCGGCGAGGGCGCCTCGCTGATTCTCGGACCCCTGCTGTCCAGTTCCGTCCGCGCGGTGACGCCGGCGGCCAGGGCCGCCGGCGTGCCGGTGGTGGCGTTTTCGAGCGACCGCCTGGTGGCCGGAGACGGCATCTTCACCATTGGCTTCTATCCCGAGGCCGAGGTGCACCGGGTGGTTGACTACGCGCGTTCGCGGGGTCTCCAGCGTTTCGCCGCCCTGGTGCCCGACAACGAATTCGGGGCCGCCGTGGTCGGCGCCCTGCGGCAAACGGCGGCGGCCGGCGGCGGCACCGTGGCGCGCATCCAGTACTACAATCCGCAATCCGTGGACTTCGCCGCCGTGGTCCGCCAGCTGGCGGACTATGACTCGCGCCGCCAGGCCCTGATTCAGCAACGGGCGGAACTTGAAAGGCGCAACGACGAGGTGGCGCGCCGGGCGCTCCGACGGCTGGAAACCATGCAGACCATCGGCGACCTGCCGTTCGACGCCCTTCTGGTGCCGGAGGGCGGCAAGCGGCTGCAGGTCATCGCGGCGCATCTGCCGTTCTACGACATCGACCCGGCCCGCGTGCGCATTCTGGGCACCGGCCAATGGGACGAGCCGGGAATCGGTGCCGAGCCGGCCCTGGTCGGCGGCTGGTTCGCCGCGCCGCTGCCCGAGACCCGGGTCGATTTCGAAAAGCAGTATGCCGAGGCCTATGGCCGCCGGCCGCCGCGCCTCGGCACCCTGGCCTACGACGCCACGGCGCTGGCGGCGACCCTGGCCCGCGCCGAGGGCGGTGCCCGCTTCGATATCGAGGCGCTGACCCATCCCAACGGCTTTTCCGGCCGCGACGGCATTTTCCGGCTGCGCCGTGACGGCGAGGCGGACCGGGGCCTCGCCGTTCTCGAGGTGCAGCGGCAGGGCGTCCGCGTCGTCGACCCGGCTCCCGAAGTTTTCGCGACCCCGATGTTCTGAGCGTTCAGGCGAGCAGCCGCGACAACACGGCATTGAGCCGCTGGCGGCCGGCGGCGGTGGCGCGCAGGGTTTCGCCATCGGCCTCGAGGAAGCCGCCGTCCACGAGTTCTGCGGCGGCGGCGGCATCGACGGCGTCGTCAAGCGCGATGCCGCTCTGGGCGGCGAAGCGCGTGCGGTTCACGCCCTCGGCGGTGCGCAGCCCCAGCATGATCAGTTCCTCTGCCCTCTGGCGCGCATCCAGCCTTACGCGCTGGGCGGTGCCGTGGCCCTGGCGGTCGACGGCCGCGAGCCAGCGGGCGGGCGTGTGGATCTGGCGCAGCGCCTCGGCGCGGCCTGCGCCGCTCAGCCGTCCGTGCGCCCCGGGGCCGACGCCCACGTAATCGCCGCCCCGCCAGATCGCCAGGTTGTGCCGGCACTCGGCGCCGGGGCGGGCATGGTTGGAAATCTCGTAGGCCGGCAGGCCGGCCGTTTCCAGCACCTCGTGGGTGGTTTCGTAAAGGACCGCGGCGACATCCTCGTCGGCGGCCACGACGCCCCGCTGGTGAAACGCCGTGCCGGGCTCGATGGTCAACTGATAAACCGACAGGTGCCCGGGCGCGAAGGAAAGCGCCTCGGCCAGTTCGCGCCGCCAGTCGGCCGCCGTCTGGCCGGGCCTGGCGTAGATGAGGTCGAACGAATAGCGCTCGAAGGCGGCGGCGGCCAGGCCGATGGCCCGCTTCGCCTCGGCGGCGTCATGGGCCCGCCCGAGGAAGGCGAGCGCGGCGTCATCGAACGACTGCACGCCCAACGACAGCCGGGTGACGCCCGCCGCGGCCAGGGCGGCGAAATGGTCCGCCTCGCTCGACGTCGGGTTGGCCTCCAGGGTGATTTCAAGGTCGTCGATCGTGGGCCAGTGGCGCCTGGCGGCGGCGATGACGGCCGCCACCGTTTCGGGCGCCATCAGCGACGGCGTGCCGCCCCCGAAAAAGACGCTAGCCAACACCCGACCGTTTGTTTCGTTAGCAAAATATTCGATCTCGCGCAGCAGGGAAGACCGCCAGCGTTCCTGCTCTATGGTCTCGCCGGCATAGCTGTTGAAATCGCAATACGGGCATTTGGATCTGCAAAACGGCCAGTGGACGTAGAGGGAAAGGGCATTGTCCATGGACGGCGCTCGGCGCGAAGGATCGCGCCCGATCATTTTGTTTTGATATCAAAACAACCAGCGACCAGTTTCCGGAAGGCGTCGGCCCGGTGGCTGATGGCATGCTTGGCCGCGGGCTCCATCTCGCCGAAGGTCTGATCCCGGCCATCGGGCAGGAACATCGGATCGTAGCCGAATCCCCTGGCGCCGCGCGGCGGCCAGACCAGGGTGCCGTGCACCGTGCCCTCGACCGTCTCGACATGGCCGTCCGGCCAGGCCAGCGCAAGGGCGGCCACGAAATGGGCGGTGCGGTCGGCCTGTCCGGCCAGGGCTTCCTCGACCTTTCGCATGGCGGCCGCGAAGTCGCGCTGCGGTCCCGCCCAGCGGGCCGAATGGATGCCGGGCCTTCCGCCCAGGGCGTGGACCGCCAGCCCGGAATCGTCGGCCAGGGCCGGCAGACGGGCCGCCCGGGCCGACGCCTCGGCCTTGATCACGGCGTTGTCGACGAAGGTTTCCCCGGTTTCCTCGGGCTCGGCCAGCCCCAGCGCGCCAGCCGACACGACCTCTACCCCGAAGGGGGCCAAAAGGTCGCCGATCTCGCGCACCTTGCCGGCGTTGTGGCTGGCGATGACCAGGCGGCCGCCAGCGAACCTGCGGGGCATACGGTTCACTCCGATCCCAGGGCCTTGCGCTGGAGGGCCATCAATTCGGCGGCGCCCTGGCGGGCCAGCCCCAGCAGGGCGGTGAACTGCCCGTCGTCCATCGGCGCGGTCTCGGCGGTGGCCTGCACCTCGATGAGGCCGCCGTCGCCGGCCAGCACGAAATTGGCGTCGGTGCTGGCCGTGCTGTCCTCGGCGTAGTCGAGATCGAGCACCGGGACCCCGTCGACGATACCGCACGACACCGCGGCCAACTGGCCCTTCAGCGGCATCGCCTTGACGAGGCCGAGGCCCTGGACCTTGGCGAGGGCCCGGTGCAGCGCCACGTAGGCGCCGGTGATCGAGGCGGTGCGCGAGCCGCCGTCGGCCTGGATGACGTCGCAGTCGAGGCGGATCTGGATGTCGGCGATGGCGGGGAGGTCGGTCATCGTCCTCAGGCAGCGGCCGATCAGGCGCTGGATCTCGTGGGTGCGGCCCGACTGGCGGCCGCGTGCCGCCTCGCGGTCGGTGCGCTGGCCGGTGGCCCGCGGCAGCATGCCGTACTCGGCGGTGATCCAGCCCTTTCCCGACCCCTTCAGCCAATGGGGCAGCCGCTGCTCGACGGTCGCCGTGCACAGCACGTGGGTGTCG
>JAVEYE010000140.1:0-9376 GCA_034003665.1 Rhodospirillales bacterium
TTGTCGCGAACCACGGTGCGGGTCAACCGGCCCCAAAGGACGCTTCCGTCCCGGGTGACATAGCGCTTTTCCAGTTGATAGCCGTCGCGCCGACCGGCCGCCATTTCGCGGAACAGTTCCGCATCCTTCTCCGCATGGTCGGGGTGCGTATACTCGGTGAAACGCATCGATCTGACCTCTTCCGGGCTGTAACCCAGCATCCGGGCCAGTCCCTCGTTCTCCGAGATGGTCCGCCCTTCGAGGTCCTCGACCCCGATGCCGACGGCGACGCCGCCGAGCAGCAGGCGCAGGCGGGCTTCGCTTTCCGACAGCGCTTCTTCGGCCCTTTTGCGTTCGGTGATGTCGCGGCTGATGCCGATCACGCCGATGACGTTCCCTGCGGCGTCCCGGTAAGGCGCCTTGTATGTGTGAAGGATGCGTTCGTCGCCCCGCACGACGAGCCTCTCCTCGACGTCGCTGGCCGTTCCGCTCTCCAAGACCGCACGGTCGTGTGCCGAAACGGCGTCGGCGAATTCCGGCGGAAAGAGTTCCACGGCGATCTTGCCGATGATTTCGGCGGGCTTGGCGTCGAACCGTTCCGCCGACCGCCGGTTGGCCATGAGGAACCTGCCTTCGCGGTCCTTGACGAAAATGGCGTCCGCCGCGCCCTCCACCACCGCGTCGAGAATGAAGTTCTTGTCGCGAAGTTCGCGTGTCCGCTCGGCCACCACCCGCTCCAGGTCATCCCTGGCTTCGCGCAACTCGCGGGTGCGGGTCGCCACCGACCTTCGAAGGATCACGATCCAGGCAAAGACGACGCCGCCGAGCGCGACGACGCCAAACGCCGCCCACAACCCATAGCGGACGATAACGCCGGCCGGAACGCCCGGCGGGTCGACCAAACCGAACCACTTTTCGTAGATTTCGTCGTAGCGCCCGGTTTCCTTGACGACGCG
The DNA here is from genome assembly GCA_034003665.1 of Rhodospirillales bacterium. Classification (GTDB taxonomy): domain Bacteria; phylum Pseudomonadota; class Alphaproteobacteria; order Rhodospirillales; family Shumkoniaceae; genus Shumkonia. The sequence goes on from JAVEYE010000140.1 coordinate 936, forward strand.
AAGCCCCTCGTCGAGTTCGAGAAGCAGGGGCCGGTTGCCCTTCTTCACCGCAAAGCTGTAGCCGCGGCCGTAGGCGCCGATCAACGGCCCGGTCGTCTCGATGTTGTCGAGACCCAGTTGGCGGGCGACAAGCAGGCCGACGACCCGCGGCGCCACGGTGAAGTCGTGCTTGCCCGACGCCAGCAGAGACAGGGATTCGGCCACCGTCGACGTGAAGACGAGGTTGTGGGAAAAGTCGTTGCGCAGAAGCCACTCATGCGCGGCGTCGGCTCGCATGACGATGATCGTCTTGTCCTGCAAATCGACCACCGAGGCGATGCCGGGGTCATTCTTGCGCTTGAACACCGCCCCGTGCACCACGGTGTGCGGCACGGTGAATTCGAACACCGCCTCCCGCTCCTTCGAGTAGGACATCAGGGGAAGCGCATCGACCCTGCCTTCCTCCAGCGCCAAGCGCATCTCGCTCCAGGTGCCAAGCTGAAACGTGACGTCGATGCGCATGGCTTCGCAGACGGCCTTCATCAGTTCGACGCTGAAGCCGTCGGCCCGGCCGTCCTTGGTGACAATTGCGTACGGGGGATAGGCGAGTTCGCTGCCCACCACGATATGCCGGCGCGCAGGCGTTTCGTCCGCCCAGGATACGCCGGAGAGGGAAACCAGAGCGGCCAGTCCCAGATAGAGGGCGACCGCCCGAAAAGCCATCGTCGTCACATACGATACCTGACGTTACCGGGGCGGCAATCCGCCAACCGGGCCTCACCCTCGCTTGCCAAACTACCCCAATGCCTACCGGAAACGCCAAGGTTATTTCCAGCCAAGACCGGATATTCCTTATGCAAACCATCGGCCGACGGGCCGGCGGGGATCAGGGATCGAGGCGACGAACGACGGTGATTCCGCCGCCGTCACCGCGTTGCACCGCCACCCGGTAGACGGTGGCAAGGTTGGGGTCGGTCAGCACTGCTTCGGGTGCTCCCTCGGCGATGACCCGGCCCCGGTCCATCAGGCAAAGACGGGTGCAGGACCGCGCCGCCAAGGCCAAATCGTGCAGCACGACGATGACGGCGGCCCCGTCCGCCGCCACCTTCCTCAAGGCGTCGACGGTGGCCAACTGATGGTAGGGATCGAGCGAAGCCATCGGCTCGTCGGCCAACAGCACCGGAGCCTCGACCGCCAGCGCGCGGGCCAGCAGCACGCGGGCCCGCTCGCCGCCGGAAAGCTCGGTCACCGGGCGGTCGGCGAAGGCCGCGGCGTCGGCCGCCGCCAGCGCCCGCGCGACGGCCGCCTCGTCGGCCGGCGTCAGGCCGCTCCAGGCCGTGCGGTGCGGCGCCCGGCCGAGCGCCACCAGCCGGCGCACGGTCAGCGGCCAGGCCACCGTCTGGCCCTGCGGCAGATAGGCGATGTCGCGCGCATGGCGGTGCGGCGGATCGGGGGTGATGTCGATGCCGTTCAACCGCACCTCGCCCGCCGTCGGCGCCACCAGCCGCAGGAGCGCGCGCAGCAGGCTGGTCTTGCCGGCACCGTTGGGGCCGATCAGGCCGACGATATCGCCCGGCCCGGCCGCGATCGACGCCTGCGCGACCACTTCGCGGCCCCCAATGGTGACGGAAAGGGCGCGGGCCTCGATCATCGCATGGTCCGCCTCGTGTGAACGACCAGCCAAAGGAAGAACGGCGCGCCCAACAGCGCGGTGACCACCCCCAACTTGAGCTCGGCGGCGCCCGGCAGGCCCCGCACCATGAGGTCGGCGACGACCACCAGAAGGGCGCCGCCCAGGCCGCTCGGCACCAGAAGGCGGCCCGGATCGTAACCGACCAGCGGGCGGGCCAGATGCGGCGCCACCAGACCGACGAAGCCGACGACGCCGCTGACCGCCACCGACGCCCCCACCGCCAGCGCGGCGCCGACGATGACCTGAAAGCGCAGCCGTCGAAGGTCGACGCCAAGCGCGGCCGCCGCCTCCTCGCCCAGGGTGAGGGCCGGCAGGTGGCGGGCGGAAGCCCAAAGCAGCATCCAGCCCGCCGCCATGAACGGACCGGCCAGAATGACGTCGGTGGCGCTGCGGTTGGCCAGCGACCCCAGCAGCCAAAGCACGATGTCGCTGAGCAGGTAGGGGTTGGGCGACAGGTTCATGGCCAGCGCAATCAGGGCGCCGGCCAGGCTGGAAATGGCGACGCCGGCCAGAATCAGCGTCAGCACGCTGGCGTCGCGCCCGGCCAGCCAGGCCAGCACGGCGGTGGCCGCCAGCGAGAAGAGGATGGCGAACAGCGGTACCGCCGGCGCAAAACCGGCGGCGATGCCGTAATAGAGGGCGACCACGGCGCCCAGGCCGGCGCTGGCCGAGATGCCGACAACGCCGGGATCGGCCAGCGGGTTGCGCAAAAGCCCCTGCACGGCCGCCCCCGCCATGCCCAGCGATCCGCCGACCAGGGCGCCCAACACGACGCGCGGCAGTCGGATGTCCTGGACGATGAAAACATGACGCGGATCGCCGGTTCCGATCAGCGCGGCCAGCGTGTCGGCCGCGCCCAGCGGTGCGTCGCCGATCAGCAGGCTGATCGCCATGACGGCCACGAGCGCCGCCGCCAGGGCACCGGCGACCGTCCAAGACCGCCGCCCCATTGCCGTCATTTCAGGGCGCTCCGCCGGGCGGCGATATCTTCGATGGCGTCGACGACGAACCACGCCGGGCAGGCCACCGTGCGGCTCGACAGATGGACGGTCGGGCGCGACGCCAGCGCGTCACGAAGGAACGCATGGCGGGAAGGCGACCAGTTGTCGACGCCGCGTTCCCTCTTGTCGAAGAATCCGGTCACGAAGAGGTCCGGCGGGTCCATCGCCACGGCTTCAAGGTTGACCCACGCCCAGCCGCGCCGACCCCGCTCGGCCATTGCGTTGCGCACGCCGGCGGCGTGAAGGGCGGTGTCGATGAAGGTCCCGGCGCCGCTGCTCATGCCGCCCGCCGTAACGTAAAGGGCGCGCGGCCGAAAGGACGCTGGCGTCGTCTCGAGGGCCGCCAGTCGCCGATCCATCTCGGCCGCCAGAGCCTCCGCCCGCGCCGTCTGCCCAAGCGCGTCGCCGATGGCCAGCAGACTGGCCCGCGCCTCGTCCAGGGTGACGTCGTCGCCGATCTGCACCACCCCGATGCCGAACCGCGTCAGTACGTCCGGCGCCCCGAAGCCGCCACCCCATTGCCGAACGACGACGTCGGGAGCCAGCATCAGCGCCGCCTCGGGGCTTGGGCGCGCCCGCGGCACCCCTTGGGCGCTAGCCGCCATGTAGGAATACTCGGCGCCGGCCTCGGGCGAAACGGCCAGGATCTGCTCGCGGTCGGCCAGCGCCAGCACGTATTGATCGGCGCAGTAATCCAGCGACATGACGCGGGGCAACGGCGTGGCGTCGGCCGCCGCCGCGCCGAAAACCGCCATCATCGCAACCGCCATCCACACCCGCATCGACGATCCCGCCTCCCGCAGCCCATCCCGCCGTGCCCTACCTTAGAAGCCTGTGCAAACCGGGTCGATGGGAAATCAAATGGTTGGCGCGGCATTCGGCCGCCGCTATTTCCACCGGCAACCCGCAGCGGCCTTGACGCGGCGCCCCCGGGCCGCCACTTTGCGGACCGGAGCCAACCGCGATCGTCCAGAGCCCATGCCTGTCGCCAATCCCGCCGTTTCCGAATTGCCCCCCGTCGCGTCCGCGTCGGCCGGAAGCCGGCGCGCCCGCGTGCTGATCATCGGCAACGAGAAGGGCGGCAGCGGCAAGTCGACGGTCGCCATGCATCTGGTCGTCGGCTTTTTGAGGGCCGGCTTCAAGGTCGGCAGCCTCGACCTCGACGTCAGGCAGGCCTCCCTCACCCGCTATCTGGAAAACCGCGCCGCCTTCGCCGCCGGCCGCGGCGTGCCGCTGCCGATGCCGACGCATCGGCGCGGACCCAACCCGGTGGCGGCGGCCGACGTCGCCGGCCAGGTCGGCGGGCTGATCGACGGCAGCGATATCGTCGTCGTCGATACCCCCGGGCGGGTCGATGACGTGTCGATGGCCATCCACGTACTGGCCGACGTCATCGTCACGCCGGTCGGCGAAAGCCACCTCGATCTCGACCTCATCGGCAACCTGGACCGCCGTCAGGGCCGCGCCGTCAGGCCCGGACCGTATGCCGAGTTCGTCTGGAGCGTGCGCCAGCAGCGAGCCCGCGCCGGCCTGGCACCGGCCGAATGGTTCGTCTGCCACAACCGCCGCCGGCAGCCGGAAACGCGGGTCGGCCGCGAGGTGACCCGCACGTTGGCCGACCTCTCTTCGCGTTTTGCCTTTCGCCTGGTGCCCGGCTTCTCGGAGCGCACCATCTTCCAGGAGATGTTTCCCGACGGGTTGACGCTGCTGGACCTGCGCGAGGCCGAGACCGGCGTCGGCCTGACGCTGTCCCACGTCGCCGCCAGGACCGAAATCCGCCGTCTGGTCGACGCCCTGTCGCCGGCGGCGTCCGTTTCGCCATGACCAACTTGGTAATTTCGGTAATTTCGGTAATTTCGGGGACAGCATATTTAATTCCGCATGGGTTGAGACGAAGTTTTGCGACGGGATTGAGTGTGCTGTCCCCGAAATTCTGACATTGGAAAGGAAAGCGCCATGATCATCATCGACGACACGCTGACGCCGGGCGATCTCGCCGAGGGCATTGACCGGCTGTGGAGGCTTTCCGGCACCAAGATCCGGCGCCTGGCCGAGCGCTGGGACCCGGCCGACGGGGCGCCGGTGTTCACCGTCGAGGGACGCTATGTCAACCGCGGTTGGACGGAATGGACCCAGGGCTTCGTCTACGGCGCTGGCCTGCTGCAGTTCGATGCCACCGGCGACGAATGGGCGCTGGAGTTCGGTCGGACCGGCACGCGCGAGCACATGGGCGGCCACGTCACCCACGTCGGCGTGCACGATCACGGCTTCAATTGCGTCTCCACCTACGGCAATCTGCGCCGCCTGATGGCCGAGGGACGCCTGCCGGAGAACGCCGACGAGAAGGCCTTTCTCGACATGGCGCTGGCCTCCAGCGGCGCCGTGCAGGCGGCGCGCTGGACCGACCTGGGCGGAGGACGCGGCTATATCCCTTCCTTCAACGGCCCGCATTCGCTGTTCGTCGACACCATGCGCTCGCTGCGCTCGCTGGCCGTCGCCCACCTGCTGGGCCGCGCGCTCAAGGGAGAGCACGACCAGTCGATCTCGCTCTTGGACCGCCTGGCGGCGCACGCCGCCGTCACCGCCGAGACCACCGTCTTCTTCGGCAAGGGCCGCGACGCCTATGACGAGTGGGGCCGCACCTGCCACGAGGCGGTCTTCAACGTCAACGACGGCCTGTACCGCTGTCCCAGCTCGCAGCAGGGCTATTCGCCCTTCACGACGTGGACGCGCGGCCAGGCCTGGATCACGCTGGGTTACGCCGAGCAACTCGAATTCTTCCAGGCGCTGAAGGCGGCCGGCCGACCGGAAGCCGACGCCTATGGCGACCTTGTCGACATCATGACCGCCTGCGCCCAGGCCACCGCCGACCACTACATCGCCAACACTCCCACCGACGGCGTCTGCTATTGGGACACCGGCGCCCCCGGGCTGGCCGCCATGCCGGGCCACAGGGACCGCCCGGCCGACCCCTATAACGATCACGAGCCGGTCGACAGCTCGGGCGCGGCGATCATGGCCCAGGGCCTGCTGCGGCTGGCTTCCGTGCTGGAGAACGAGGGCGAAGCCGCCGCCGCCCGCCGCTACCGCCAGGCCGGGCTGACCATCGCCAGGTCCCTGTTGACCGCCACATATCTCAGCGAGGACGAGGACCACGAGGGCCTGCTGCTTAACGCCATCTACCACCGCCCGAACGGCTGGGACCACGTGCCGTCGGGGCGCAAGGTGCCCTGCGGCGAAAGCTGCCAGTGGGGCGACTACCACTTCCGAGAACTGGCCCTGATGATCGCCCGCGACGCGGCGGGCGAGGCGCCGTACCGCTTCTTCACCGGGCTGCTGTAGACAAACCATCGAAGCGGCGGCGCCGCGCCGGCGCCGCCGCTTCGATGCGCTTCTGCGGCCCGCTTCACTTGGAGCCGGCCGCCTCGTTGCGTGGGCTGCCGGAAGCCTCCTTCTTCGCCTTGCGTTTCTCCGCATAGCGCTTCCAGGCCGGGGTCTGGCCGACCAGCAGGGCCACCATGCCCACCGTCAGCACCAGCGAGATCGGGTTGACCAGAAGGTCGAGGAAAAAGTCCCCGAGGTCGCCGCGCACCGTGATGATGGCGCGGCGGTAGCTCACGTCCATCAGCGGTCCCAGGATGACCCCCAGGATGATCGGCCCGATCTGGAACCCGTAGGTTTTCAGGAAATAGCCGAAGATGCCGAAGGCGAGCATCCAGTAAACGTCGGTCACGCTGTTCTGGATCGAGTAGGTGCCGACCACCGAAAGGATGACGATGATCGGCATCAAGAGCGCCGGGGGCATCTCGACCATCTTGGCAAACGCCCGGATGCCGGTCAGGCCGAAGATCAGCAGGAAGATCGAGGCCATTACCAGGTTGCCGACGGTGAACCAGAACAGGTGCGGCGTCTCGATCATCAGCATGGGGCCGGGCTTGAGGCCGTGAATATAGAGCGCGCCGATGAGCACCGCCGTCACCGCGTCGCCGGGAATGCCCAGCGTCATCATCGGGATGTAGGCGCCGCCGACGGCCGAACTGCAGGCGGCTTCGGGGGCGACGACGCCCTCGACCGCGCCCTCGCCGAAGGGCCGTGTCGGCTTCTTCACCGAGCGCACGGCATGGCCGTAGGCCATCAGCGCCGCGATGTCGCCGCCGGCCCCCGGCAGGGCGCCGATGACGGTGCCGATGGCCGAGCAGCGCATCGACAGCGGCAGGTGCTTCAACACGACCTTCCAGGAGGGCAGGATGCGGTCGACGTTCTGCTTGATGATCTTCTTTTTCAGATCGAGGGTCTGGACCAGCACCTCGGAGATGCCGAAGAAGCCGATCATCGCGGCCACGTAGTGGATGCCGCCCATCAGCGCGGTGGACCCGAAGGTGAGGCGCGGCTGGGCCGAGATGGGGTCGAGGCCGACCGTGCCGATGAGGATGCCGAGCACGCCGCAGAAGATGCCCTTGGCCAGCGACTCTCCCGACAACGCGCCGATCAGCAGGATGCCGAGGATGGCCAGCAGCAGATAGTCCCTGGGCGCGAACATCAGGGAAAATTCCGAAACGATGGGCGCCGCGGCGGCCAGGATGGCGATGCCGAACAGGGCCCCGAAGAAGGACACCGTCGTCGACACCCCGATCGCCATGCCGGCCAGGCCCAGCTTGGCCAGCGGATAGCCGTCGAAGCCGGCGGCGATGGCCGCCGGCGCCCCCGGGATATTGATCATGATGGCGGTGCGCGACCCGCCGTAGACGCCGCCCAGGAAGACGCCGGCCATGACGGCCAGGGCCTCGTTGACGTCCCAGGTGAACGTGAAGGAAATGAGGATCGACACCGCCATGGTGACCGACAGACCGGGAATGACGCCGACATAGATGCCCGCGAAGGTGCCGGCAGCCGTCAGGAACACGAGATAGGGGTCCGTCCACGCCATCAGGAAGTAGGAGAGCGACTGCTCCACTTCAGCCCCCCAGCCCAAGGAGGCTCAGGTCCAGCCACTCGGCCTCGGGCAGAATGACCCGAAAGACCAGGCGGAACACGATGTAGATGACCACCACGGACCCGATGCTGAGGCCAAGCGCCAGCCAGATGCCGCGGCGATAGAGATAGGCGAACGACCCGAACAGGAAGAGGAACGAGCTCAGATTGAACCCGAGCGGTTCGACCAACAGCATGTAGAGCACGATGATGCCGATGTAGCCGATCAGCGGGTACGGCGGCGCCACCTCGTGGCGGAACCGTCGCCATTCCTCGGCGGGCCCGGTCGCCTCGACCTTCGGCGAGCAGCGGTTGCGAACCACGACGACGAGGCTGGAAATCACCATCAGGGCGGCGGCGAACATCGGATAGGCGCCGCCGGAACTGATGCTCGAGAAACCTGCGATGGTATAGGTCTGGTAGAGCAGAAACAGGCTGAAGGCCAGCATCAGGTAGCCGAACGCCGTTTCCCCCGGATTGAGTCGCCGCATGCGATACTCCCTGCTTCGATCGGCGAAAATGGGGGGCTCCGAAACGCCCGGAGCCCCCGCGCGGGAAATTGGTTCAGGGCTTCGGAATGCCGAACTTTTCCGGTGACTCCTTGGCCGCCCCGGCCTCGTGGAGGATCCAGGAACTGACCGAGCGCCACTTGGTCAGGAAGGTGTCGGCCTCGGCCCCTGAGATGTTCGTCATGACGTTGCCGCGGCTTTGCATCATCTCGACGAACTTCGGATCGGCCGCGGCCTTGTTGAAAGCGGAATTCAAGGCCGTCTTCGCGGCGTCGGGAGCATCGCGAT
>JAVEYE010000141.1:0-9374 GCA_034003665.1 Rhodospirillales bacterium
TGTTCGGATTCGACCAGATTGCCCACAAGTTCGCGATCCAGGAACTTTGACCATGGCGGCATCAAGCAAGCCCAAACTCGCGGTATGGAAGTTTTCTTCCTGCGATGGCTGTCAGTTGCAGCTGCTAAGCTGCGAGGACGAGCTTTTGACCATCGCCGGAGCGGTCGACATCGCCTACTTCCTCGAGGCCACACGGGCCGAGATTCGAGGCCCTTACGACATATCCTTGGTCGAGGGCTCGATCACCACGCCGGAGGAGGCGGAGCGCATCCGCAAGGTGCGTCGGCAGTCCAAGCTGCTGATTACCATAGGTGCCTGCGCGACGGCCGGCGGCATCCAGGCGCTTAAGAACTTCAAGGACGTCGACGATTTCATCCGAGCCGTCTACGCCAATCCCGATTACGTCGAGACGTTGTCGACCTCGACTGCCATCCGCGATCACGTCGACGTCGACTTCGAACTGCGCGGTTGTCCGATCAACAAGGATCAGCTGTTAGAACTTCTGAACGCCCTGTTGAACGGGCGCAAGCCCAATATTCCGCCGCACAGCCAGTGCATCGAATGCAAGCTTGCCGGCACGGTCTGCGTCATGGTGGCGTACGGTACGCCGTGCCTTGGGCCGGTCACGCAGGCCGGCTGCGGCAACCTGTGCCCCTCCTTCCGGCGGGGCTGTTATGGCTGCTTTGGCCCGAAGCAGACGACGAATACGGAAAGCCTTGCCACGCGGTTTGCCGCCCTCGACATGGACGAACGCTCGATCAAGCACTTCTTCCGGTCCTTCAACGCCAACGCGGCGGCCTTCCGACGGGAGAGCGAGACCCATGAGTAAAAAAAAGCTGCCAGGTACGTCGCCGCTCAAGCCGAAGTCCCGCACCAGGACGAACAGCAAGGCGAAGCCACGGATCGAGGCGGTGTCCCGCAACATCAAGGTCGACGCCCTGGCTCGCGTCGAGGGGGAAGGGGCGCTTTACGTCCGGGTTAAGGACGACGTCATCGAGGACATCAAGTTCCGCATCTTTGAGCCGCCGCGCTTCTTCGAGGCGTTTCTCCGGGGCCGGATCTTCAGCGACGCGCCCGACATCACGGCGCGCATTTGCGGAATCTGTCCGATCGCCTATCAGATGGGGGCCAGCCAAGCCATGGAGCAGGCGCTGGGCATCACGGTCAGCGGCCCGTTGCGCGATCTGCGCCGGCTCATTTACTGCGGCGAGTGGATCGAAAGCCACGTGCTGCATGCCGCCATGTTGCACGCCCCTGATTTCCTGGGACTGCAGGATGTTTTGCAACTGGCCAAGGACGACCCCGAGATCGTCGAAACCGCGCTCAAGCTCAAGAAGCTCGGCAACACCATCATCGAGGTTATCGGCGGCCGGGCCGCCCATCCGATCAACCTCAAGGTCGGCGGCTTCTACAGCGCGCCACGTAAAGAAAAAGTGCGCGAACTGATCGAGCCCCTGAAATGGGGGATCGACGCAGCCATCAATGTGGCCAAGGTGTTCGGCGGCTTCGAATTTCCCGATTACGAGGATGACTATACTTGCGTGTCGCTGCGCCATCCCGACGAGTACGCCATTCACGAGGGACGGATCGTTTCCAATCGAGGGCTCGATATCCCGGTTGCCGATTTCCCGCAGCATTTCAAGGAAGAACACGTACGCCATTCCAACGCGCTGCACGGAATGATGATGGATGGCACGGTTTACCTGACCGGTCCGAACGCCCGCTACAACAACAACTACGCCCAGCTTTCCAAATTGGCCAAGCGGGTTGCCAAAGAAATCGGCCTAGGCAAGACCTGCAACAATCTCTACCAGAGCATCCTGGTTCGCATGGTCGAAACCGTTTACGCCTGTGAAGAGGCCGTCCGTTTGGCCGAAGGTTACGAGGAGCCGGACGAGTCCTGCGTGGCCCTAAGCCCGCGCCGTGGCGTTGGCGCGGGATGTACCGAGGCCCCACGCGGCATCTGCCTTCACCGTTACGAACTCGATGACGAGGGGCGCATCGTTGCCGCCCGCATCCAGGCACCGACATCTCAAAACCAGCCGCAGATCGAGCGCGATCTACGCGGAGTCGTTTCGGGCAACCTGCACCTCTCGGACGAGGACCTGAAGTGGCGCTGCGAGCAGACCATTCGCAATTACGATCCCTGCATCTCTTGCGCCACCCACTTCCTGAAGTTCGCCATCGACCGAGGGTAGCGAGGGACGTGAAGATCCGCTTTCTCGTTCTCGGCGTCGGCAACCGTTTCCGACGGGATGATGGCGTCGGGCCGCTGGTGGCGGACCGATTGGCCGCCGACGGCATTCCCTGCCGCGAGGCAAGTGGCGAGGGAGCCGACCTGATGGAGGCCTGGCAGGGCGCTTCCCACGTTGTGCTGATCGATGCGGCGTCCTCGGGTGCCGCGGCGGGAACGGTGCATCGGCTTGAGGCGTCGGAGGCTCGAGTGCCCACTGGCCTGTTCCACTATTCCAGTCATCTGTTTTCGGTGGCCGAGGCGATCGAAATGGCGCGTATTCTGGGTCGCCTTCCTTTACGGTTGACGGTCTACGGCGTCGAGGGCCGGGACTTCTCCTATGGCGATGGGTTATCGGCCGAGGTAGCGGCAGCGGCCGAAATCGTGGAGGGTGAAATCCGCACCCTCGCAGCGGCGGCCGAAACTTGACGAATTTGCTTGCATTTTTGGAGTAGCGGCCCCTTTTTTCGCCGTGTTGTGGCGGTTATGGCTGATTGGAATAAATTCTATTCGCAGAATAATGCGTGAAATCCGCAGTGAAATGACCGATTATCGTCATGCGCGGCTCTTCCATGAGGCCAAGGCCGTTTCGGGAAGGCCGGTGTTCGCATTTGTCTCGGCCGCGGCCGGTGGCCGGTAGCGGCAAGGGAGAAGGCGGACGTGCACGAAATGTCGCTGTGCGAGGGTGTGCTCAGGATTATCGAAGAGCAGGCCGAACTGCAAAGCTATTCCCGGGTACGGCGGGTGACGCTGGAAATTGGGATGCTTTCGACCGCTGTTCCGGAATCCATCGAAGTATGTTTCGGGGCGGTCACTCGCGGCACCCTGGCGGATGGGGCGACGCTTGAAATCGTTCGTACACCGGGCGAGGCTTGGTGTAACAAGTGTGCGGCCAGCGTTCCGGTTAAGGAACGCTATAGTCCCTGTCCTAGGTGTGGGGGGTTCGACTTGGAACTGACGGCGGGCGACGGTTTGCGGATCAAGGAATTGGAGGTCGACTGATGTGTGTTACATGCGGCTGCGGGCAGCCTGGCCATGACCATGACCATGATCACGATCACGATCACGATCACGATCACGGGCATTCGCATGATCACGACCACGATCACGGGCATTCTCACGATCATGGTGCGATGGGGGCGGTCCACGACGCAAACATGAGCAACGCCCGGGTTTTGCAGATCGAGCAGGACATCCTGTCCATCAACAACCGTCATGCCGAGGCCAACCGACGGTTCCTGGCCAGCCGAGGCATCTTCGCGGTGAACCTGGTATCGAGTCCGGGGTCGGGCAAGACGACGCTGTTGGTCCGCACCATTTCCGATCTCAAGGGGCGCTTCCCGGTTTCCGTCATCGAGGGCGACCAGGAGACCGAGTTTGACGCCGAACGCATCCGCCAGACCGGGGCCAAGGCGACACAGCTCAACACCGGCAAGGGCTGCCACCTCGATGCCCACATGGTTGGCCATGCCCTGGAGGAATTGGATCCGGCCGAGGGCGGCGTGCTGTTCGTCGAGAACGTCGGCAATCTGATCTGCCCGTCGGCCTTCGACCTAGGCGAGGCCCACAAGATCGTCGTTCTGTCGGTAACCGAAGGCGAGGACAAGCCGCTGAAGTATCCCGATATGTTCTTCCAGGCCGACCTGATGATCCTCAACAAGATCGATCTTCTGCCCCATCTCAGTTTCGACGTGGACAAGAGCATTGAGTTCGCGCAACGGGTCAATCCCGACATCCAGGTGCTGAAGGTGTCGGCCACATCGGGCGAGGGGATGCCGGCGTGGTACGATTGGATCTCGCGCCGCCGCGATGCCACGGTGGGCGCCTGGGAACGGGCCAAACGCCTGCACGCTTGAGGCGGCGAGGGCAACCATGAGCGGCGATGTCATTGCCCGTCAATTCGATCTGCCGCGCGAAGTGCCCCCCATCCTGGGCGTCGGGGCCTTCCTGAAGAACACGGTGTGCCTGGCGTCGGGGAAGCGGGCGGCCGTTTCGCATGCGGTCGGCAACCTCGATACGGTCGAGGCGGTAGTGGCGTTCGAGGAGACGGTATCGCGCCTCCTGAAGGCCACCGGCGCGGTGCCGATTGCGGTCGCCCACGACCTTCATCCTGATTTCCACAGCACCCGGTTCGCCGCCGAGTTCGGGGTCGAGACCATCGCCGTGCAACATCATCACGCCCATGTTGCGGCGGTCATGGCCGAACACGGGTTGGAAGGGCCGGTTCTCGGCGTGTCCCTGGACGGGTTCGGGCTGGGGCCGGGCAATCAGTCGTGGGGCGGCGAACTGCTGCGCGTGGATGCCAGCGGCTTCGAGCGTCTGGGCCATCTGGCTCCGCTCAAACAGCCCGGTGGCGACGCCGCGGCGCGTCAGCCATGGCGCATGGGGGCCGCGGCCCTCCATGCCATGGGACGGGGAGCAGAGATCGGCGGTCGCTATCGGTTGATCAAGGGGGCCGAGGTGGTCGCGCGCATGTTGGACGCCGACGTCAACTGCCCGCCGACATCGAGCGCCGGGCGCCTGTTCGATGCAGCCTGTGGTTTGCTTGGCATCAAACCGATTGCGCGTTTCGAAGGGGAAGCGCCGATGGAACTGGAAAGTTTGGTCACGCATCCCCAGATTCAACCCGATGGTTGGCGTCTGCATGACGGCGTGCTCGACTTGCTGCCGCTCCTGCGGTTTTTGTGCGATACGGAAGCCGACGTTGGCGCCGATCTTTTTCACGGCACCTTGACGGCGGCTCTTGCCGAGTGGATTGCGGAGGCGGCCGAGCGTACGGGCATCCGCGACGTGGCGTTCTGTGGTGGCTGTTTCCTCAATGCCGTGTTGCGCGAAGGGTTGGCGGCGGCATTGGAGAGCAAGCGACTGACCCCTCGCATCGCGCGGGCCATTACACCAGGTGACGGGGCCATCAGCCTCGGACAATCCTGGGTGGCCGGCCTGTTGAAAACTTGATTGGAGAAAACAATGTGCCTGGCAATCCCGGCAAAAGTGGTGGAACTGACCGAGGGGCAGATGGCTTCGGTCGAGATCGGCGGCGTCAAGAAGAGCGTCTCGGTGTCGCTGGTCGATGGCATTAATGTTGGTGACTATGTCATCATCCACACGGGGTTTGCGCTGTCCAAGCTCGACCCTGAGGAGGCTGAACAGACCCTCGAACTGTTCGCCGAAATGGCGATGCTGACCGGCGAGGCAGCCAAGCATTGAAGTACGTCGAGGAATTCCGCGACGGTCAGATGGCCCGAACGCTCGCCGCAAAGATCGCGGCGGAGGTCCGGTCCGACCGGCGCTACAACATCATGGAATTCTGCGGCGGCCATACCCACGCCATCTTCCGATACGGCGTCCAAGACCTTCTGCCGCCGGAGGTCCGGCTCATCCATGGGCCGGGATGCCCGGTTTGTGTTCTGCCGATCGGGCGGATCGACAACGCGGTGGAATTGGCGGGCAAACCGGGGGTCATTCTCTGCACTTACGGGGATCTGCTGCGGGTGCCCGGTTCCGACGGCATGAGCCTGTTGCGCGCCAAGGCCGACGGCGCCGACGTCCGAATGGTCTATTCCACGCTGGACGCCCTTCGTATCGCTGCCGACAATCCGGACCGCGAGGTCATCTTCTTCGCTATCGGCTTCGAAACCACGACTCCGCCAAGCGCCGTCGCCCTCAAGGAAGCCAAAGCCCGCAAGCTGGTCAATTTCAGCGTCTTCTGCAATCACGTCCTGACGCCGGCAGCCATCGTCAACATCCTGGAAAGCCCCGAGGTCCGCAAGCTTGGCACGGTGCCGCTCGACGGGTTCCTTGGGCCGTCCCACGTTTCGGCCGTCATCGGCAGTCGTCCGTTCGAGTTCTTTGCAGAAGAATATCAGCGGCCTGTGGTGATCGCCGGGTTCGAGCCGCTCGACGTCATGCAGTCGGTGCTGATGCTGGTGCGTCAACTCAACGACGGCCGAGCCGAGGTCGAGAACGAATACACCCGCGTCGTGACACGGGACGGAAACGTCAAGGCGCAGGCCCTGGTTGCCGAGGTCTTCGAGTTGCGGTCGAGTTTTGAGTGGCGGGGCCTGGGCCAGGTTCCCTACAGCGCGCTCAAGATCAAGGCGGAGTTTGCCGACTTCGATGCGGAAAGGCGCTTTCCCGTGGCCCCGTCGCAGGGCAAGGAAAACAAGGCCTGCGAATGCGGCGCCATTCTGCGCGGGGTGAAGAAGCCGACCGACTGCAAGATCTTCGGCACCGTGTGTACACCCGAGACGCCAATGGGATCGTGCATGGTTTCCTCGGAAGGTGCCTGTGCAGCCTACTACACGTTCGGACGTTTCCGCGAATCCACGGCGTAGCTCAGGCAGCCTGGGAGGGTAGGGCGAATTGGAACCGCGCGCCTTGTCCGGGTGCCGACGACACTTCCAAATGGGTGCCGTGCGCCTCGATAATGGATCGGCAAATGGACAAACCGATGCCCAAGCCGTCGGCCTTCGTCGAGAAGAAAGGCTCTAACAGCCGTTCGCGAATTTCCGGCGATATTCCCGGCCCGCTGTCATCGACTGAAACAACAATTCCGTCCGGCGAGGGTTCCGTGCTGATCGTCAATTGCCGTCGGGTGGGGTCATTCCCACTCATCGCGTCGATGCCATTGCGCGCCAGATTGACGATAACCTGCTGAATCTGCACGACATCGACGAATGCGACGGGCAGGGAATCGGCCAGCCGCAGGCGCATTTCGACATTGCGACGATTGGCGTCTCCCTGGATGAGGCCGGCGGCGTCTCGGACCAAGCTGTTGACGTCAGCCCGCACTTTCTCATGCTCATGTTTTTCGATGAACTTTCTTGTCCGGCGGATGATGTCGCTGGCCCTCTGCGCCTGTCCGGCGATCATGCGAACAGCGGTGAGTGCGCTGTCCGCATTTCCCCCCGGAGTGGACAGAATCTCCACGACTCCTTCGGCGCAGTTGGAGATGGCGGTCAGCGGTTGGCTCAGTTCGTGGGCGAATTGGGCGGCCATTTCACCCATGGCGCTGACCCTGGACGCATGGGCCAACTCGGATTGCAGAACGCGAACGGTTTCGGCGCTGCGATGACGGTCGCTGATGTCGACGGCGGCGACGATCAGAACGGCCTCGTCCACCAACAACACCTTCTGGACAAAGACCAGAAGCATCCGTTCGTCCCCGTCCGGCCGGGGCAGCCGTCCTTCAACCTGCTGGATTCCGCTTCGATCGGTGAGGGCATGGCGCCATTCCTCCTGATCATTGGGAATGAAGCCGAGATCCATGGAAGCGACGCCGTCAAGCGGGATCCCCTCCCGTCCCCACAACTGGTTGGCGGTCGGGTTCGAGAAAAGGATGACGCCGTCGCGAAGTCGGGTGATCAGCAGGGCGATCGGCGCCGTTTCGGCAATGGCCCGGAATTTGCGCTCGCTGTCGCGCAGGCGCATTTCGATCGCGGTCCGGCGGCTCATTTCTCTGCGCAACAGCAGGAACAGCAGAACGGTCGTGCAAATAACGAAGGCCCCACCCTTGAATGTTTGCGCGGTTGAGACAACGTCAGGAAATAGGAAATGGACAAATTGATCGGATCCGCCGATCCACAGGCCGGAAAAGACGCCATAGATCGCGGCGATCTTCAAAGGGAAATTTCTCAGTGCCGATCGCAAACAGCCCTCCCCATTCCGACATAAAGAGGCATCGGTTTCAGCGATTCTTATTTCAACAACCTCCGTATCGTTGTTGATCATGGCCGTTTCGATGGATGATTTCAATCGGTCCCCTTTGCATCGGAATCGGATGATCCGGGGCGGGGCGAGGGAATGGCGTTGGTGGAATGCTGGTGACGCTCATGATCGTCGGGAGTTCCGTATCGGCCATGCAGGCGATGGTGTGCGGCGTGCCGTCGGGACAGCGGGACAAGAGATGCTGGTGCATCGCCGGGAACGGGCGGCTATAGTCACCGCCCGGCACCAACGATGAGCAGCGGAGCAGCGAAGCCGATGAGCGAGGCCAAGAGACCCTACGTCCGTCCCCTCGATTTCAAGAACCGCAAGATCGACCTGAGCCACGGCAGCGGTGGCCGTGCCATGGCCCAGTTGATCGAGGAACTGTTCGAACGGGCCTTCGACAATCCA
This sequence comes from Rhodospirillales bacterium, assembly GCA_034003665.1. Classification (GTDB taxonomy): domain Bacteria; phylum Pseudomonadota; class Alphaproteobacteria; order Rhodospirillales; family Shumkoniaceae; genus Shumkonia. Next base: position 8,351 of record JAVEYE010000141.1, read on the forward strand.
TTGCTTTCGCAGCGCGACGATCAGGCGGTATTTGCGATCCCCAAGGGTCGAATGGCAATGACCACCGATGGCTTCGTCATTTCGCCGCTTTTCTTTCCAGGTGGGGATATCGGTTCGCTGGCGGTCCACGGTACGGTCAACGACGTCGCGATGGCGGGGGCGCAGCCGCTCTATATGTCGTCCGGGTTCATCATCGAGGAGGGCTTTCCCCTCGCCGACCTGAAGCGGATCGTCGAGTCCATGGCGGCGGCGGCGCGGGCCGCCGGCGTGGCGATCGTCACCGGTGACACCAAGGTCGTTGAGAAGGGCAGCGCCGATGGGGTGTTCATCACCACCACCGGCGTCGGCATCGTGCCCGATGGGGTACGCGTGTCGGCGAGCAATGCGCGCCCGGGCGACCGTATCCTGGTGAGCGGCAGCATGGGCGATCATGGCGTCGCCATCATGTCGACGCGCGAGAACCTGACTTTTGAAACCGAGATCCAATCCGACTGCGCCTCCCTCAACGGACTGGTGGCGGGAATGGTGGCGGCGGTTCCAGGCATTCACGTGCTGCGTGATCCGACACGCGGCGGCCTGGCCGCGGTCCTTAACGAGATTGCGCTGCAATCCGCAGTCGGCATCAAGGTTCGCGAGGCGGACATCCCGGTACGCCCCGAAGTGCATGGGGCCTGCGAACTGCTGGGACTCGATCCGCTTTACGTGGCGAACGAGGGCAAACTGGTGGCGTTCTGCGCAGCCGCCGATGCCGACCGCCTGCTGGCGGCGATGCGAGAGCACCCGTTGGGTCGGCAAGCCGCCGTCATCGGTGAGGTGATCGAGGATCCGCGCCGCTTCGTGCAAATGGAAACGACGTTCGGCGGCAGTCGGATCGTCGATTGGCTGGTTGGCGAGCAGTTGCCCCGCATCTGCTGATGCGTATTTTATTTCTTACGCATAGTTTCAATGGATTGAGCCAACGTCTTTATGTTGAGCTGGAGGACCGTGGTCATGAGATTTCGGTCGAATTCGATATCAATGACCG
>JAVEYE010000142.1:0-9349 GCA_034003665.1 Rhodospirillales bacterium
GCCGACGTAGCCCGACGCCCGTTCGAGGCCCCAGGCCAGTCGGCGCCGGATTTCTTTCGGCGCTTGACCGCTCAGCAACACGTTGGGACCGGGATCTACGGTGGGGCTGGTCGGCTCCATGCCGACATGAAGAAGGAGTTCGTGACCATTGCCGCGCGCCTCGGCCATCTGTTCGTCAAGGTTGTCGGCGTAGGCAAGGTAAGAGAGCGTCAACGGTCCCGCCAATCCGACGGCCCGAGTTGAGCGCTTGCGGTCGAGGCCCATGTCGTCGATGACGACGGCGATCATCGGTCGGCCCCCGGTGTCGGGCGCCGGCAATGCAAACCGTTTCCACGCCGGCACCCCGACCGCCGCGGTCGCAGGCCCGTCCGGTGCGGGGGCCAGCTGCGGCGAGGTCGATGCCTTGGGATCAAGCGGTTGCGGTGGCGCCACATGGACGTTTGCCGGCAACGCCTCCTCGTAGGCGCGCGACGAAGCCTGGTGTTTGCCGTTGGGTTCCGGATAGATCGGGTTGTCCGGTCCGGTGACCAGCGCCGGCGGTGGCGCCTGCGTCTTGTACCATGGAACCGCCGACGCCGACGGCGCCGGCCGGTTGATCTCCAGACTGACGCCCCCTGGCCCGACCGGCGCTTGCCGCTCACCAACGAACCAGGCCGCCAGATAGCCGACGGTAAGGCCGGCCAGGGCCAGCGCCACCAGCATCGCCTGGCGGCGAAGGTTGGGTCCGCTGCGCGGCCGCCGCTTTACCGGCCGCCTGGCGGCATCTCCCCTGTCGTCCCGCTGTCTCACCACCCGTGGTGTCCTTGCCCTGCTCGCCCGTTACCCCCTATCGCAGGCAATCGGGACCGTCAATGGCGGCTATTCCGTTACGGCGTCCGGCACGAGCATCGGGCGCACCCGGCGCAGGCGCAGCGAGTTGCCCAGCACGAACAGGCTGGACAGGCTCATGGCGCCGGCCGCCAGCATGGGGTTGAGCAGCAGGCCGAAGAACGGAAAGAAAGCCCCGGCCGCCAGCGGGATGAGCGCCACGTTGTAGGCGTAGGCCCACACGAAGTTGCCACGGATCGTCTTCAGCGTGCGCCGGGCCAGCATGACGGCGTTGACAATGCCGCGCAGGTCGCCCGCCATCAGGATGACGTCGCCGGCCTCGATTGCGATGTCGGTGCCGGTGCCGATGGCGATGCCGGCGTCGGCCTGCGCCAGGGCAGGCGCGTCGTTGATGCCGTCTCCGACAAAGGCGACCTTCCGTCCCTCGCCCTGCAGGCGTTTAACCTCGGCCGCCTTCTGATCGGGCAGAACCTCGGCGACCACACTGTCGATGCCGACGCCTGCGGCCACCGCCTCGGCGGTCCGTCGGTTGTCGCCGGTCAGCATGGCGACGGTAAGGCCAAGATCGTGCAGGGCGGCGATCGCCTCGGCGCTGCCCTCCTTGAGCGGATCGGCCACCGCGACCACTGCGGCGAGCCGTCCATCGATGGCGGCATAAAGGGGCGTCTTGGCGTCGGCGGCCAGTTGCGCCGCAGTTTCCCCCGCATCATAGAGGCCGATGCCAAGTTTTTTCATATAGCGGTCCGCCCCCACCTGCACCAGCCGCCCGGCGATCCTGGCCTCGATGCCGTAGCCGGGCTCGGCGGCGAAGCTGTCGACCCGCGGCGGCGTCAGGCCGCGCTCCTTGGCGGCATTGACGATGGCCTGGGCGATCGGATGCTCGCTGCCGGCTTCCGCCGCCGCCACCAGGGACAGCACCGTCGCCTCGTCGCCGTCATCGCCGACCAGCCGGAAATCGGTCAATTGCGGACGGCCGAGGGTCAGCGTGCCGGTCTTGTCAAGGATGACCGCATCAATGCCAGCCAACGTCTCCAGCGCCGCCCCCTGGCGGATCAGCACGCCCATCTCGGCCCCCTTTCCGGTGCCCACCATGATGGCGGTCGGCGTCGCCAGCCCCATGGCGCACGGACAGGCGATGAGCAGCACCGACACCGCGGCGACGAAGGCGAAGCTCAGGGCCGGCTCCGGTCCAAAGGCGAGCCACGCTGCGAAGGTGACGACGGCGATGACGATCACCACCGGGACGAATACCGCAGCGATCTTGTCGGCGACGCGCTGGATCGGCGGCTTGCTGCTTTGCGCATCCTCGACCAGCTTGATGATGCGGCTCAAGACCGTTTCCGCGCCCACCCGCGTCGCCTCGAAAGCGAAGGCGCCTTTGCCGTTCACGGTACCGCCCACCACCTCGTCGCCGGCCTTCTTCTCGGCCGGCACCGGCTCGCCGGTGATCATCGATTCGTCGACGAAGCTCGCCCCATCGACCACCCGGCCGTCCACCGGGATGCGTTCGCCGGGGCGGACCAGCACGACATCGCCGGCCACCACCGAGTCGATGGGAATCTCCTGCTCCGCGCCGTCCCGCCGCACGCGGGCGGTCTTGGCCTGCAGTTGCATCAGCTTCTTGATGGCCGCCGAGGTGCGGCCCTTGGCTACCGCCTCCAGATAGCGGCCGACCAGGATGAGGGTGACGATCACCGCCGCCGCCTCGAAATAGAACCTCGCCGTGCCTTCCGGGAAAATGCCGGGCACCACAAGGGCGAATACCGAATAGAAGAACGCCGCGTTGCTGCCCATCATCACCAGGCTGTTCATGCCAGGGCTCAGGTGCCGCAGCTCGGCCCAGCCGCTGCGATAAAAGCGCCGCCCGGCATAGAGCATGACCGGTGCCGTCAGGGCCAGTTCGATCCATCCCCAGGCGGTTTCTGTCAGCACGGAAAGGAAAGCGGCGTGCAGGGTCGGCAGGTGACGGGCCATGGCGATGACCACCAGCGGCACCGTGAAGGCCGCGGCAAAAAGGACGGACCGGCGCAGGCCGGCGATCTCGGCGTCGCGCGCGGCCTGCTCGCGATCCTCGGCGCCGCCGCCAGCCGCCACCTGCTTGGGCTCGTAGCCGGACTTGCGCACCGCCTCCGCCAGACGGTCGGCACCGGTCATTTGCGGCAGGAAGGAAACCGTTGCCTTCTCGGTCGCCAGGTTGACGCCGACCTCGATGACGCCGGGAACCTTGGCAAGCGCCTTTTCGACGCGGGCCACGCACGACGCGCAGGTCATGCCGCCGACCCCCATCTCCAGCGTCTCGACGACCGGCACGTAACCCATCCGGCGTACCGCCTCTACAGCGTCGGCGGCGCCGGCCAGGGCCGGATCAAGGTCGACGCCGGCCTTCTCCGCGGACAGGTTGACGCCGGCACCGGCCGCGCCGGGCAGCCTGGCCAGGGCTTTTTCAACCCGCGCCACGCAAGAGGCGCAGGTCATGCCCTCGACGCGAAAGCTTACGTGTTCCAAAATGAACTCCCTTGCGGCCAAACGGCATCGCGAGCCGCCACCGGACAAGACGGCGGGCGGCTCCGGCGGCCGCTGTTCAACGGTACTTGAGGACTTCCATCAACTCGTCGACGATCTCGGGCACGTCGCCGCGCTGCTGGGCGGTCACCACGTGATTGCGCAGGTGGCTGCGCAGGACCACATCGCCGACCTTGGCGAGCGCGCCATCGATCGCCTTGATCTGCTTGAGCACATCGACGCAATAGATGGACTCGTCTTCCAGCATCCGCAGGACGCCCTCGACATGACCGCGCACCGACAGCAGCCTGCGGCGGGCATCCTCACGGACGTCCGGAGCGAGCCGCAGGCAATGGTGGGCCGCGTGGTTCATCAGGCGACCCTCGCCTCGAAGCCGCGCTCCTCGACGGCGGCGATCAGGCTGCCGGCATCGGCCGAGCCTTCGACCACCGCCTCGCCCCGCTCCAGGCTGACCTCGACCACCTTGCTGACGCCGGCCACGCCGGACAGCGCCTCGGTCACCGATTTCACGCAATGGCCGCAATTCATGCCATCGACTTTCAGTTTCAGCATTACTCTCCTCCTTTGCAGGCCCACCCCACCTGGGGTGGGATAGGGCGTTATATGAGTCTCCTCTTGGCTTCCGTCAACCCTTTCCGCGCGGCGTCGAATCGATCCGCCATATGCGGTCGCAGGCTTGACGCTGAGGGATGGTCCCTGCATTCTTGGCCCCGCACCGCCCGGCGTGCGGACCCTAGGGGGACGGAGGCTGTCGATAGCTAATTCCATGCATTCGAAAACCTTCGTAACGCTTTGATATGTATTTGCTTATAGATAATTACGACAGCTTCACCTACAACCTCTTGCATTACCTGGGCGAGTTGGGGGCTGACGTCGTCGTGCGGCGCAACGACGCCCTTTCAGTCGCCGAGGCACTGTCCATGCAACCCGAGGGCATCGTCATATCGCCGGGTCCGTGTGATCCCGACCGGGCGGGCATCTGCCTGGATCTCATCGCCGCCGCCGCCGGCCACGTGCCCCTCTTTGGCGTCTGCCTTGGCCATCAGGCGATCGGCCAAGCCTTCGGCGGCACCGTGGTTCGCGCCCCGGTTCCCATGCACGGCAAGACCAGCCAGATCCGCCATAGGGCGACAGATCTCTTTGCGGGGGTGCCCAGCCCGTTCGCGGCCACTCGCTACCATTCGCTGATGGTGCGACGCGACGACCTGCCGGCGTGTCTGGAAATCAACGCCGAGAGCGAGGATGACGTCATCCAGGGGCTGGCCCATAAGACCCTGCCCATCTATGGCGTACAGTTCCACCCAGAAAGCATCGCCTCCGAGAACGGCCATCGCATTCTTGAGAATTTCATTCGCCTGACCCATGAAGGGAGGGCCGCCGCATGACCGCGCTGGCCGACATGAAATCCCTGCTCGCCACCGTGGCGGGCGGGACTGCTCTGACCGAGGCCGAAGCCGAAAGCGCCTTCGGCATCATCATGTCCGGCGACGCCACGCCGGCCCAGATCGGCGGCTTTTTGATGGCGCTCCGGGTGCGTGGCGAGACCGTTGAGGAAATCACCGGCGCGGTGCGCGCCATGCGCGCCAAGGCCGTCACCATCAAGGCTCCGGCCGGCGCCATCGACATCGTCGGCACCGGCGGCGATTCGGCCGGCACCTTCAACATCTCGACCACCGCCGCCTTCGTCATTGCCGGTGCGGGGGTGCCCGTCGCCAAACACGGCAACCGCGCGGTGTCCTCAAAATCGGGTGCGGCTGACGTGCTGGCCGCGCTTGGCGTCAACCTCGACGCGGACATGTGCCTCATTGAGCGGGCCATCGCCGAGGCCGGCATCGGATTCCTGATGGCGCCCCGCCATCACAGTGCGATGCGCCACGTCGCCGGTCCGCGCGGCGAATTGGGCGTGCGCACCATTTTCAACATCCTGGGGCCGTTGGCCAACCCCGCCGGCGTCAAGCGCCAGTTCAGCGGTTCTTTTGACCGTCGGTGGATCGAGCCGATGGCCAGAACGCTCGCCAACCTCGGCAGCGAGGCGGCATGGATCGTCAACGGTTCGGACGGACTTGACGAACTGACCACCACCGGCCCGTCTTACGTCGCGGAGCTCAGGGATGGCGCCGTGCGCACCTTCGAGGTGACGCCCGAGGATGCCGGTCTGCCCCGCGCCCTGCCCGGTGACCTCAAGGGCGGCGATGCCGACGCCAATGCCGCCGCCCTCCGCGCCGTTCTGGGCGGCCAAAAGGGACCCCTACGCGACGTTGTCCTTTACAACGCCGCTGCCGGCCTCGTCGTCGCCGGCAAGGCCGGAGACCTCAACGAAGGCGTCCAACTGGCCGCCCGCTCCATTGATTCCGGTGTCGCCGCCGCTGCCCTCGACCGACTGGTGGAAATCACCCGCGAAAAGCCGCCGGCCGCCCCATGAGCGATGTTCTCGCCCGAATATGCGCCGACAAGCGCACCCACATCGCCCGGTGCAAATCGGCCCGTTCGCTTGAGGCGGTCATCCAGGCCGCCAAGCAGGCGTCTCCGACCCGAGGCTTCGCGGCTCGCCTCGAGGCGGCGGCGATGGTCGGGTACGGCCTGATCGCCGAGATCAAAAAGGCCTCGCCCTCCAAGGGGCTGATCCGCGCCGACTTTCATCCGCCGGCCCTGGCCCGCGCTTATGCCAAGGGCGGCGCCGCGTGCCTGTCCGTGCTGACTGACGGCCCCTATTTCCAGGGCGCCGACGAATACCTGACGGCGGCCCGCGACGCCGTGGCCCTTCCGGTTCTGCGCAAGGATTTCCTGCTGGAGCCCTATCAGGTCGTCGAGGCCCGTTCCCTTGGCGCGGATGCCGTGCTCGTCATCATGGCGGCCGTCAGCGACTCACAGGCCGCCGAACTGGTGGCCGCCGCCCGCGAATTCCGCATGGACGCGCTGATCGAGGTCCACGACAGGGCCGAGTTGGAGCGCGCGGTTCGCTTGGATGCCCGACTCATCGGCATCAACAACCGCAATCTCAAGACATTGAAAGTCGATCTTGCCGTCACCGAATCCCTGTCGGCACACTTGCCGGCCGGCTGGCTGCCCATCAGCGAAAGCGGCCTCTACTCCCACGACGACTTGGCCCGGATGGCCCGTGTCGGGGTGCGCTGCTTCCTGGTCGGCGAATCCCTGATGCGTCAGGCCGACGTCGAGACGGCGACCCGCACGCTGCTGGCCGCCCCTGCGGCGCCGACGAAGGATTGATGCGATGCCAGAACTCAGCCATTTCGACGACGATGGCAACGCCCGGATGGTCGATGTTTCGGCCAAGGCCGTCACTGAACGCACCGCCACCGCGCGCGGTTCCGTGGTCATGGCGCCCGAAACCCTGGCCCGCATCCGGGACGGGGCCATCAAGAAGGGGGACGTGCTTGCCGTCGCCCAGTTGGCCGGCATTATGGGAGCCAAACGCACCCCCGATCTCGTCCCGCTATGTCATCCGCTGGGCCTCGACGCCGTCGATGTGCGCCTGGCCTGCGATGCCTCGCGCCATGCCGTCGACATCGAGGCCACATGCCGGGTCGGCGGGCGCACCGGCGTCGAGATGGAGGCGCTGACCGCCGTCGCCGTGGCGGCTTTGACCGTCTATGACATGTGCAAATCGATGGACCGTGCCATGCGTATCGTCGACATCCGCCTCGTCCACAAGGCCGGCGGCAAATCCGGCACCTACGAGGCCCCGTGATGCTGTCGGTCGCCGAAGCCGTCGCCAAGGTCGTCTCGGGATTCGCGCCGCTTGCCGTCGAGACGATCGGCGTTGGCGATGCCCTCGGCCGGGCCCTGGCCGAAGACGTGGCCGCCCGCCTCGACAGCCCGCCGCTCGACGTCTCGGCGATGGACGGCTATGCCGTGCGGGCCGCCGACGCGACAGTGGCGGCGGCGAGGCTGGCGTTGATCGGGGTATCGTCGGCCGGCCATCCCTTCCCCGGCAGCATCGGGCCGGGACAATGCGTCCGCATCTTCACCGGCGCCGCCGTCCCGGCCGGCGCCGACGCCATCGTCATCCAGGAGGATACGACGGCCGAAGGCGACGTCGTCACCGTCAACGAGGCGCCAAGGCCCGGCCGGTGGATCCGCCGGGCCGGCATGGATTTCAGGCGCGGCGACGTCATGCTCAGAGCCGGACGGCGCCTGACCGGGCGCGACATCGGCCTAGCCGCCGCCATGAACGTGCCGTGGCTTTCCGTTCGGCGCCAGCCGCGGGTCGCCATTCTGGCCACCGGGGATGAACTGGTCATGCCCGGCGACCCCCTGGCGGAAGGCCAAATCGTCGGTTCCAATGGGCTTGCCGTGGCCGCCTACGTCACCGCCTTCGGCGGCCTGCCCGTCCTCCTCGGCACCGCCGCCGACGACGAGGACTCCTTGCGGCGGTATTTGGCCGGCGCCTGCGGCGCCGACCTTCTGGTCACCATCGGCGGCGCCTCGGTCGGCGACCTCGACTTGGTGCGCCAGGTGCTGGCCGATCAGGGGTTTGACCTGGGCTTCTACAGGGTGGCCATGCGGCCCGGAAAACCCCTCATCTTCGGGCGCCTCGGCGACGTTCCGGTGCTGGGGCTGCCGGGCAACCCGGTCTCGGCCGGCGTCACCTCGCTTCTATTCCTGAGGCCTGCCATAAGGGCCATGCTCGGCCTGGGCGACCGCCAGGAGCCGTTGCCGATGGCCTGGCTGGGGCGCGACCTGCCGGCCAACGATCACCGCCAGGATTATCTTCGGTCCCGCCTCACCGTCAGTGACGACGGCAGGCACGTCGCCACGCCCTTCGAAACGCAGGACAGCGCATTGATGGCCCGCTTCGCCGAAGCCGACTGCTTGGTGGTTCGGCCGCCCAATGCGCCGCCGGCCAGGGCCGGCGACCGTGTGGCGATCGTTCCGCTGGACGCCGACGGCATTTTCGTGTGACCCCACCTCGCCGCCATCCCCACAAAGCGGCTTGACCGGCCACCAGAACTAAACTAGAACATGTGAAGACGTTTTTCTTTTGTTCCATATTTTGCGGTACGGGTTTCGAGGGTACGCCAGACGGCCCAAACGGCGTGATCGTCGGGGGAAACCGCATCGCAGCACCGCCGCGGCGCCGATGGTGCGGGCCGCGGTTCGGAGTAGACGCCATGCTGACCCGCAAACAGTACGAACTTCTCGTCTACATCAACGACTATCTGAAATCCAAAGGCCTCTCACCCTCGTTCGAGGAAATGAGGGAGGCCCTGTCTCTGCGATCGAAATCGGGCATTCACCGCCTCATCACCGGCCTGGAGGAACGCGGCTTCATCCGCCGTCTGCCGCACCGCGCCCGCGCGCTCGAGGTTCTCAAGCTGCCCGAAAATTCTGACTCCGCCAAAGGCAACGGAACGGCCTCGCGAGGCGCCTTCGCCCCCAAGGTCATCCGTGGCCAGTTCAAGCCGTCGACCGCGCGCGCCGCCCGGCCCGAGGCCGGCGCCGTCGAACTGCCGCTCTATGGCCTGATCGCCGCCGGCACCCCCATCGAGGCGATGCGCGACAATACGGCCGCCATCGACGTTCCGGCCTCGCTCCTGGGCGCCGGCGAGCACTATGCGCTCAGCGTGGATGGCGATTCGATGATCGACGCCGGCATCGAGGACGGCGACACCGTGGTCATCCAGCGCTGCGACACCGCCGAGAACGGCACCATCGTGGTGGCCCTGGTCGAGAATGCCGAGGTGACGCTGAAACGCCTGCGCCGGCGCGGCGATTCCATCGCGCTGGAACCCGCCAACAAGAAGTACGAAACCCGCATCTTCGGCCCCGACCAGGTCCAGGTGCAGGGCAAGCTGGTAGGGCTGATCCGCAAGTATTGAACGGATTTCCCCATCCGGCCGCTGCGGGGCGAGAGCGGACGATGAAACCCGATTACGGCCGTCCCTGCTCGTTGCCGGGGCGTCGTCGGTTTTGGGTTCGCGGCCGCGCCACCCACGGCCTGTCCCCACGCACGGCATTGACGCTCTCGACCCTGATG
>JAVEYE010000143.1:0-9320 GCA_034003665.1 Rhodospirillales bacterium
AATGCAGCCGTCCGGCAGCGGGCTGCCGGGATCGCGTATTTCGTCTCCGGTCGAAAACACCGCCGCCCGAAGCGGCGTCCGCACGGCGAGCGTCGCCCGTCCCGTCGAGGCGGCCAGCCCGATATCCTGCGGGCGCAGACGGATGCCCGCTTCGAGCACGGCTTCGCCGGCCGGCACGTCCTCGCCCCGGCGGCGGCAATTGGCGCCTGGCCGCTGGCCTGGACCGAACACCACGGCGTCGCCGTCCATGCGGCAGATCTCCTGCATGACGACGGTGTCGATTCCCTCAGGCAGCGGGGCCCCGGTGAAAATCCTCAACGCTTCGCCCGACCGGGAGGGCCTGTCCAGCGGATGGCCGGCGGCGACGCGGCCCGTCACCGGCAGTCGCGTCTCGCCGTCGGCCGCAATGTCTTCGCCGCGCAGGGCGAAACCGTCGACGGCGGAATTGTCGTATGGCGGCACGTCACGTTCGGCGATCAGGGTCTCGGCCAGCGTTCTATCGAGGGCCCGGGCAAGCGGGACCGTTTCGATGCCGGCCACCGGTCGGATCCGCTCGGCCAACAGGGCCAGCGCGGCGTCGACGGTCATCGGCTTGCCGGCTGGCCGAAAACAATCGTTACTGGCCTTGGCCATCGCTTCCTTTCCCTCGCAGGTTGAAATGGGCCATGATGAAGCTGGCGATCGCTTCGACATCGCCGAGCGGCAACACCGGCAGCGCGAGGTCGGGCAGCGCCGCGTCGCTGGCCACCGCCACGACGCTGGGATCGGTGGCGGCCAGGAGAGGCTTGCCGAGGGTCGGTCGGTGGACTTCCAGCTTGGCAAATCGGTGGCTCTTGAAGCCTTCGATCAGCACAAGGTCGACCGCGGCCATCTGACGGATCAGCCCTTCCATGTCGGGTTCGGCCTGGTCCCTGAGTTCGTGGATGAGCGCCCAGCGCACAGGCGACGTCACCAGGACCTCGGTGGCGCCGGCCTCGCGGTGGCGGTGCGAATCCTTGCCGGGCTTGTCGATGTCGATGTTGTGGTGAGTATGCTTGACGGTCGATACCGTCAGTCCGCGTCCGACCAACTCCGGGATGAGGCCCGTAACCAGCGTCGTCTTGCCGCTGCCGCTCCATCCCACCACGCCGAAAACCCGGGATGCCACCTGCTTTACGCCTCCCCCGCATTCGACGGCGAACGAAGGGCTTCTTCGACGGGCTGCCGACCACTCATCGTCTTGGTCTCACCCGTTGCCGTCGTCGTCGGCCATGTGCCGGAGCCCGACCCGCAGATAATCGTATCCGGTGATCAAGGTCAACGCCGCGGCAACCCACAGGCCGTAGATGCCGATGTCCGCGGTGCCTAGGGGGCCGAAGTCGGGGCCGGCGCTGCCGACGATGAGGAAGCCCAACGCGATCATCTGCAAGGTGGTTTTCCACTTGGCCAGTTGGCTGACCGGGACGCTGACCCTCAAACCCGCCAGGAACTCGCGCAGCCCCGATACCAGGATCTCGCGGCACAGAATGACCATGGCCGGAAGCACGGTCGGTCCGGCGATTCGGTCCTCGGCGACCAGCATCAGCAAGACGGCGGAAACCAGCAGCTTGTCGGCGATGGGGTCGAGAAAGCGTCCGAGCGCCGACTGCTGATGCAGTGCCCGGGCGAGATAGCCGTCGAAGAAATCGGTGATGCAGGCGTAGGTGTAGGCGGCAAGCGCCAGCCAGCTTCCCAGGGGAGGGTCGACCAGGAGAAGGGCGACGATCAGTCCGATGGCCAGGATGCGCGAGATGGTAAGCAGGTTGGGAAGGTTGTTGGCCATGATGCTTTCGGGGCTGAGGGCGCGGCTGCGGGTTTGCTCGTCCGGCGCATTTTAGCCGCCCGAGTGGAACCATTCATAGATTTTGTTGGCAATCTCCCGGCTTATGCCTTCAACCGCGGCGAGGTCGGCCAGCCCCGCCTCGGCGACCGCACCGGTTGAACCGAAGTGGTGGAGCAGGGCGCGCTTGCGTTTGGCGCCGATTCCCGGAATGGCGTCGAGGGCCGACCGGCCGAGTCCCTGGGTCCGCCGGGCGCGTTGGGTGCCGATGGCGAACCGGTGGGCCTCGTCGCGCAGGCGCTGCAGGAAATAGAGGACGGGATCGCGCGGCGCCGGCGAAATCGGGGGCCGATCGGGCAGGAAAATTCGCTCGCGTCCGGCGTTTCGCTCGGGTCCCTTGGCGATGGCGGCGACCGCCACGTCGTCGATGCCGAGTTCGGCGAAGACCTCGATGGCGACGGCGAGTTGGCCGGCGCCGCCGTCAATCAGCACGAGGTCGGGCCAATGCTCGCGTCGGCGCTCGGGATCTTCCTTGATGGCGCGGGCGAACCGCCGGGTCAGGACTTCACGCATCATGGCGTAGTCGTCTCCCGCCGCCATCGGCTCGCCCGCGGCCGTTTCGCCGCCACGGATGTTGAACTTGCGATAGGCCGACTTCATGAAGCCGTCGGCACCGGCCACGATCATGGCGCCGACCGCCTGGGTGCCGCCGATGTGGCTGTTGTCGAACACTTCGATGCGTCGGGGCGGCGCGTCGAGATCGAGGCAGGCGGCCAATCCCTCGAGAAGTCGGCGCTGCGTGGTGCTTTCGGCCATCCGGCGGGCCAGGGCGTCCCGCGCATTGGCGGCGGCGTGGCGGACCACGTCGTGCTTTTCGCCGCGCGCCGGCACCATCAGCGTGACGCGGCGCCCGGCCCGCACGGACAGGGCTTCGCCGACCAGGGCCGCATGGGGAGGCCGATGGCTGAGCAACAGGGTGGGCGGCGGTGGATGGGCGGCATAGAACTGGCCGAGGAAGGCTTCCAGGACCGCGCCGAGGTCATCGTCCCGGGCGTGGCTGGGGAAATAGGCGCGATTGCCGTAGTTGCTGCCCGACCGGATGAAGAAAACCTGGATGCAGGTCTGCCCGCCCGCCTGATGGGCCGCGATGACGTCGGCGGTGCCGACCCCCTTGATGTTGACGTCCTGATGGGCCTGTACCCGGGTCAGCGCCTGGATGCGGTCGCGGAACTGGGCCGCCGCTTCGAATTCCAGGCGGTCGCTGGCCTCCTGCATCTGATGGGCGAGTTGGCGCTGGATGGCCTGGCTGCCGCCGGCGAGAAACTCACGGGCCTGTTCGACCAGGGCCGTGTAAGAGGCGGGGTCGATTCGCCCGGCACAGGGTGCGCTGCAGCGCTTGATCTGGTGGAGCAGGCAGGGCCGGGTGCGGGCCGCGAACACCGTGTCCGTGCAAGAACGCAGCAGGAAGGCGCGCTGCAGGGTGGCCAGCGTCTCGTTGACTGCCCAGGCCGAGGCGAAGGGGCCGAAATAGTCGCCCTTGCGGGTGCGCGCCCCGCGGTGCTTGAGCACCTGGGGAAATTCATGGTCGGCGGTGACCAGGATGGCCGGGAACGACTTGTCGTCGCGCAGCAGGATGTTGTAGCGCGGCTTCAGGCGCTTGATCAGGTTGGCCTCGAGCAGCAGGGCCTCGGCCTCGGTATGGGTGGTGACGAACTCCATGGAGGCCGTTTCCGAGACCATTCGGCGCAGCCGGTTCGGCTGGCGTGCCAGCTTGGTGTAGCTGAGCACCCGCTTGCGCAGGTTTTTTGCCTTGCCGACGTACAGCACGTCGCCGCGGCGGTTGATCATGCGATAGACGCCGGGGCCCGCGGGCAGCGTCCGCAGGTAGCCCTCGATGACGGCGACTCCGACGGTTGCCGGCAGTTCGCCCATAAGTGGTGGAAGATCCGTCGTCGCGACCGGTCCGCCCGTGCGGTCCTCGGCCGCGGCGCGGCGGGTATGATTTCTGACGTCCTGCGGTGTCCGGCCCATGTCTGCTATGTGGCGGATTCGGAGTGTCTCGTCAACGCGGCGGCGGGGCGTTCATCGGCTGCGGCGCCGTATTTGGCGGCTCCGCCCAACTATCCACGATTCGTGTGGATAACTCTGTTGATTTTGCGATTCGGCCACCTGATGGCCCATTGATTCCGCCGCTTTTCTCTCCGTGCCCAAAAAAAGGGCAATTCACTAACTCATTGATTTTAAATGAAAAAATAAAAGTCAAGAAAAGTCCCGAAGAAAATGAGAAAAAACTGAAACGCATTTGTCACAAAACGAGAACATTCCGGGGCCTGTGTACAACTTCACCTGCCAAAGACAGTAAGCCCCGATTCTGCAAGGGCTTGTAGGGAGATTTGAAATCGATGGCCTAACGGCGGACCCGTTCAATCTCGACCCCCACGCTGTGGGCGTCCATGAATACATCCAACTTCTCGACGCGCACCCGGGCTGAAAGGATGCGAAGATCCTCCAGGCAAAGGGCGGCGATGTCTTCGGCAAGGGTTTCCACCAAGTTGACATGTCCTCGCGCGACGATTGCACGAATGCCGTTGGCCACCGTCTCATAGCAGACGACATTGGCAAGGCTGTCGTCCAGGGGTTGATCGCTCTCGCGGACCGCCAGATCGAGATTGATGCGGACCCGTTGCGATTCGAGGCGCTCGTGACGGTGGACTCCGATCGAGCAGGGCAGCACCATGTCGCGGATGAAGACGTGGCGAACCGCGTTGCGCGCATCGGCGATGCGCAGGGGGCGGACGACATTGGCGCGGTCGGTGGTCATGATGAATCTCCTCGGGGGCGGCCGGGCACGCCGGACTTTTATTGTCTTCTTATTCGTCGGCGGCCTTGGTCCGGCCCGACGGCGCCCAGCCGAGATGCTGGCCGCCGTCCAAGGCGATCATTTGGCCGGTCATCGAAGGTGCGTCAAGGATGAAACGGACGGCTTCGCAGATCTCGCCCGGATCAACCCGGCGGGCCAGCGGCACTGCCTGCCACTGGCGCTGAAACTGCTCCTCGCTCTGGCGCAGGCTGGGAAGCGTCGGCCCAGGTCCCACCGCATTGACGCGGATGCGCGGCGCCAGGGCCAGGGCCAGGGTCCGGGTCAGCGTCCACAGCGCGGCCTTGCTGACGGTGTAGGACGTGAAGGACCCGGTCAGGTTCCAAACCCGTTGATCGATGATGTTGATGACATT
This sequence comes from Rhodospirillales bacterium, assembly GCA_034003665.1. Taxonomy (GTDB): domain Bacteria; phylum Pseudomonadota; class Alphaproteobacteria; order Rhodospirillales; family Shumkoniaceae; genus Shumkonia. The sequence goes on from JAVEYE010000143.1 coordinate 5,032, forward strand.
GCCGGCGCTTCCTTCCGGCAACTGGGCGACAAAACGCTGAACCAGCACGAAGGGCGCGCGCAGGTTGATCTGCATGTGCGATTCCCACGATTCCTTCGTGGCGGTCTCGGGCGAGTCCTTCTCGAAGATCGATGCGTTATTGATCAGGCAGCCGATCGGCCCGACCGCGCGGTTGGCGCGCGCGAGCAAATCCGCGCAGTCCGCCTCGACGGCAAGATCGGCGCGCACCGGCTTGGCGCGACCGCCGCTTTGCAGAATCTGGTCGCACACAGCCATCGCGTCGGATTCCGACGTGTTGTAGTGCACGGCGACGGTCCAGCCGCGGGCGGCAAGGTCAACGGCAAGCGACCGGCCAATCCGTTTTGCGGCACCGGTGATCAGCGCGGAACGGAGCGGAGCCTGATCCATGGCGGGAGAATGGGTCAACGCGGCTTTCGATGCAAGGGGCCGTTGGAAAGGGGGCCGAAACAGGCGACCACGGCCTCATAGACGGAACGCTTGAAGGGGACGGCCAGCGCCGGCAGGGCACTGATCGGGACCCACTTCCAGTCCCGGAACTCGGGGTGGGCGCCGGCCGCCACGTTGATCTCGGCGTCGCAGCCGTCGAAACGCAAGGCAAACCACTTCTGGTTCTGACCGCGATAGCGGCCGTTCCATAGCCGGCCGACCAGGTTGCCCGGGAAGTCATAGGCGATCCAGTCCGGCATCTCGCCGATGACCGTCGCCCGGTCGGTGCCGATTTCTTCGGAAAGTTCGCGCAGAACGGCCTGGCGCGGCGTTTCGTTCGGTTCGATGCCGCCCTGGGGAAGCTGCCAGGCCGGCTCGTGGCGATCGAGCCGCTGGCCGACCAGAACCCGGCCGTCCCGGTTGATCAGGAAGGCGCCGATGCACTGGCGATAGGGAAGGTTGTTCGCCCGGCCGGCGGTCATGGCAGGGGTTGGCGATCGGTGACGGCGGAAACCGGCGCCACCACCACGTCACGTCCCTCCAGCGAGGAGGTCCATGTGATCAGCCGCTCAACGGTCACCGGGAGCGGCTCGGCGAGCGCAACGGCTGCGCCGTTCTTGCGGGCCAGATCTTCCAATTCGGTCAGCCGCTTGGTGATGGCCGCGCGCGACGGGATCTGATCGATCTTCACGTCGGCCACCGCACGGGGCATGCCCATCTGCTTGGCGATGGCCGGGCCGACCGAATTGCGGCTGGCGCCCGAGTCGACATACAGCAGCCCGCGGCGCGCCACGGCGTCCAGCATGGGACCCATCTGCACGTCCTTGACGGTGAACTGCGAACCCATGCCGGTCAGAACGCCGACATAGCCGGACATCCGGCTCAGCAGATGGTTCAGGCGTTGCAGGTTGTCGCCCGGCCCGATGGCGGTGACCAGGGCGCGTGGACCGGGGTCGCGCACCGGGAATTCGGCGGCTTCCATCGGCAAGGTCAGCAGCACCTCGTGGCCGAGTTGGCGTGCCGCGGCGACCCATTCCTGCAGATCCGACGCATAGGGGTCGAACGCCAGTGTTATGGCGGCCGGCAGGTATTGGATGGCGCCCTGGGTGGCCTCGCGGCCGAGGCCCAGCGCGGTCATGATGACGGCGATGCGGGGCCGCCTGTCGCCGGCCGGGAAGGGGCGCGCATAAACTTGCCAAGCCATGCGGCCGTCCTCGCCGACCTTGGGCAGCGGTCCCTGGGGGCTTTGCTCGACCAAACCGGCGTCCGGCGCCGGGACGAGCGGCGGCACGGGCGGCGGCAGCGGCAGGTCGGAGAAGGCCGTCATCCGGACCGGCGGGACGATCACCCCCGCCCCCGGCCCCTCGGACTGACCGGCCAGCGAATTCAGGGTATCGGCGGCGCTTTGGGCCTGTCCGGGCGGCGCCTTCTCTTCGCCGGGGCGGGGGGGGATATCGAGGATGACTCGATTGGGGGCGAGGTCGGTCAAACCGCCGAATCCCGGCAATCCTTCGTCGCCCAGCAGCCACCATGTTCCGCCGGCCACGGCACCGACGGCGACCGCCAGCAGGGCTGCCGCCAGCAACACCGGCTTGCGCCGCTTGCGGCTGCCGCCCGAACCCTCGTCGAGGAGGTCCTCGTCATCAATGAAAGCGTCGGCCTCTTGCGGTTCCTGAGTGTCGGCCGTGTCCGGTCCGCTGTCCGCGAATCCGTCGTCCTCCTCGGGTTCTTCCTCGGGTGCGGCCTTTTTGCCGAAGAGCTTGGGAAATTTCACGCCGCCGCTTCCTTTATCGCGTTCCGCCGCAGTCTGCCGGTCGGCCTAGCGGGTGACGCCGCTCCGGCTGGAATACAAGGAAATTCCCCGAAGCAGGTCAAACGCGCGGGCCAGCTGATAGTCCTCGCTCGCCGTCTCTTCCGCCGGCGCGGCGGCCTGGGGCTCGGCCTCGGGGTCCGCTTCGGGCCCCGCCTCGGGAGCCTCGTCGCCGTTTTTCAAAGCGCCCCGAAGGTCGGCCTCGCGCCGCCGCTCCGGCAAGACGTCGGCCTCGATATGCGCCTGCCTGACCTCGATGTCGGGGGTGATGCCGACCTGCTGGATGGACCGTCCAGAGGGCGTAAAATAGCGCGCCGTCGTCAGTTTCATGGCGCCGCGTCCGGCGGCCAGCGGAATGATGGTTTGCACCGAGCCCTTGCCGAACGACTTGGTGCCGAGAATCAAGGCCCGGCCGTGATCCTGAAGCGCGCCGGCCACGATCTCGGAGGCCGAGGCCGAGCCGGTGTTGATCAGCACGACCATCGGCAGGCCCTTGGCCACGTCGCCGGGTCGGGCGTTGAAGCGCTGGGTGTCCTCGGGGCGGCGCGACCGGGTGGAAACGATCTCGCCCTTGTCGAGAAACAGGTCCGATACGCCGACCGCTTGATCCAGGAGGCCGCCGGGGTTGTTGCGCAGATCGAGCACGAGGCCCTGCAGGTCGTCGCCGACTTCCCCGTAGAACTTCTCGACCGCGGTCTCGATGCCCGCCTTTGCCTGTTCGTTGAACTGGGTAACCCGCACGTAACCGATCTTGCCTTCGAGGCGCGAACGCACGGACTGGATCTTGATGACGGCGCGGGTCAACGTCACTTCGAAAGGATCGCTGCTGCCGCGACGGATCGTCAGCTTGATGTCGGACCCCACCTTGCCGCGCATTCGCTTGACGGCCTCGTCGAGCGTAAGGCCCATGATCGGCTCGTCGTCCAGGTGGGTGATGATGTCGCCGGCCTCGATGCCGGCCCGGAAGGCCGGCGTGTCGTCGATCGGCGCCACCACCTTGACCAGACCGTTCTCCATCGTCACCTCGATGCCGAGGCCGCCGAACTCACCGCGCGTTTGTACCTGCATTTCGCGGAAGCTCTTGGGGTTCAGGTAGGACGAATGGGGGTCAAGGGCGCTCAGCATGCCGGTGATCGCGGCCTCGACCAGTTGCTCGTCGGTTGGTTCCTCGACATAGTCGGACCGCACCCGCTCGAAGACGTCGCCGAACAGGTTGAGAAGCTGATAGGTATCCGCGCCCGCCCCGGCCTTGTCTTCCTCCTGCGCATGGGCGAGGGGAGAGGCCAGTGCGGCGATGACGGCGGCGACGATGAAAAAACGGTACTTCATCCGCTTACCTTGTCCTTTTGCGATGCCAGCCAGGGAAGGGGGTTGATTGGCTGTCCGTTGCGTCGGAGTTCCATGTAGAGAACCAGGACGTCCCGGTCCGCGCCTTCCATCACGCCAACCGGTTCGCCGGCCGCCAGCCATTGTCCTGGAACGGCATCGATGCGGGTCAGCCCGGCGAGCAGGGTATGATATCCTTCGCCATGTTCGAGGATCAAGATTTGCCCGTAACCGCGGAACTGCCCGGCGAAGGCCACCAGCCCGTCATAAGGGGTGACGACCTGGGCGCCGATCCGGGTTTCAATCGAAATGCCCTTGCGGGTCAAACCGGCTTCGGTGGTCTGGCCGTAACGACCGACCAGATTCCCGACCACCGGAAAGGGTAGCTTGCCCCGGGCCCGGCTGATCGGGATCAGGTCGGCGCCGTCGGGCGGCGTCTTGGCCACGGTGGAGGCCGGCGGCGCGGCCGGCGGCAATGTCGCGACGCGGGTCTTTTCCCGCTCCAGGCGGGCCTTCTCCTCGGCGGCGCGTGCTTGGCGCTCGGCCTCGCGGCGACGGCCTTCCTCCTCGATCTTGGCCAGACGGTCACGCAGGTCGCGGGCCTCATCGGCCAGGGATTCCATCCGCGCCGCCGCCGCCTGGCTTTCGGCGTCGGCTTGGCGTTTGAGCGCGCTCTTGCGCCCGATGAGGCCGACCAGTCGGTGGC
>JAVEYE010000144.1:0-9313 GCA_034003665.1 Rhodospirillales bacterium
CGATCTATGGGCGGCTTTCCCCCGAGGCCCTAGGCCAGCCGCGAACCGGTGGGCACGGCAAAGCCGCGCAGGAACGCCGCCGCGTCGGCCGGCGCCTTGCCTTCGCGCTGCACGCGCTCCAGGCGGAGCGCCCCCTCGCCGCAGGCCACCGTCAGGGCTTCGTCGACCACGGTTCCGGGGGCCTGGCCGGCGCCGGGCATCACGCGGGCCGCCAGCACCTTGACCCGGCTGCCGGCGATCTCGCACCAGGCGCCCGGCGCCGGCTGGAAGGCGCGCACGCGGCACTCGAGGTTGACGGCGGGCAGGCACCAGTCGAGCCGGCTTTCCTCGCGCTCCAGCTTGGCGGCGTAGGTCACACCCTCGGCCGGCTGGGGCTTGGGCACGATCCGCCCCTCGGCCAGCCCGGCCAGCCCCTCGACGGCGAGGCGGGCGCCGACCGCTGCCAAGGCATCGTGCAGCGTACCGGTGGTGGTTTCGGGAGTGATCGGCACGCGTTCCGTCAGCAGGATGGGGCCGGTGTCGAGCCCCTCGTCCATGCGCATGAGGGTGATGCCGGTTTCGGCGTCACCGGCCAGGATCGCCCGCTGGATGGGGGCGGCGCCCCGCCAGCGCGGCAACAGCGAGGCATGGACGTTGAGGCAGCCGAGCCTGGGCGCCTCGACCACCCGCTTCGGCAGGATCAGGCCGTAGGCCGCGGTCACGGCGGCATCGGCCGCCAACGCCACGAAGGCATCCTGCTCGGCCTCGCTTTTCCTGAGGCTGACCGGCGTGCGCACGGCCAAGCCGCGTTCGGCGGCGAAGGCGTGAACCGGAGCCAGCCTTTCCCGGTGGCCGCGGCCGGCCGGCCGGGGCGGCTGCGAATAGACGCAGGCGATCGTGTGGCCGGCGTCGATCAGCGCGGCCAGAACCGGCACCGCGAAATCGGGGCTGCCCATGAAGACCACGCGCAAAGGGGTCATGACACCTCACCTGAGTGCCGCGAAAATTCCACCCCTGTTATCAGCAGCGAGCGGCAGTTTGCAAGCCGTCGCCGGTACCATAGACCATGCGCCGGTCGGCTCGTGCTTCCCAGCGAGACAAGTTGCGGCCTATATTGCGGGCAGGAATCGCCCCCGACCCACGGAAAATGCACCGCCAAGGAGTTGCCTGCCGGCGGCCTACAAAAAATCGCGAGGGAACATCCTCGTATTCCGGAGAGAGATAGAACCCATGCAGAAAATAAACGTCTCCCGCGAGGCGGCAATCGCCGTCAACCGCGACTCCTACTACGGCCACGGCAAGCTGGAAGTCCTGCCCAAGGTGACGGTGTCCTGCCTCGAGGATATCGCCACCCTCTACACCCCCGGCGTCGGCTTCGCCGTGCGTGACATCGCCGCCGATGCCGAGGTCCTGCACGAGTTGACCTCCAAGGACAACACGATCGCCGTGGTGACCGACGGCACCGCCGTCCTCGGCTACGGCGCGGTCGGGCCGCGGGCCGGGGCGCCGGTCATGGAGGGCAAGGCCATCATGTTCAAGATGCTGGCGGGGATCGATTCGATCGCGCTGTGCGTCGACGCGCGGGACGGCGATCATCTGGTCGACATCATGTGCGCGCTGGAGCCCAGCTTCGGCGGCTACAACCTGGAGGACGTGGCGGCGCCCACCTGCTTCCACGTGATGAGGGAACTCGAGCGGCGCCTGCCCATCCCGGTTTTGCATGACGACCAGTACGGCACCGCCACCGTGGTCACGGCGGCGCTCACCAACGCCTTCAAAGTGACCGGACGCCAACCCGCCGACCAGCGGGTGGTGGTCAATGGCGCCGGGGCGGCCGGCACCGCCACCATCGACCTGCTACGCACCATGGGCATCGGCGACATCATCGTGAACGACGTCGAAGGCATTCTGCGGCGCGGCGTTTCCTACCGCCACCCCCACTGGGAGAATCTGGCCGGGCTGACCAACGCCGAGGGCCGCAAGGGAGGCTTGGCCGAGGCCATGCGCGGCGCCGACGTCTTTATCGGCCTGTCGAAGGCCGACTTGGTGAGCGGCGACATGGTGGCTTCCATGGCGCCGCATCCCATCATCTTCACCCTGGCCAATCCGGTGCCCGAGGTGATGCCCGAGATCTCGCTGGCGGCGGGGGCGGCGGTGATCGCCACCGGCCGCTACGACTACCCCAACCAGTGCAACAACGTCATCGGCTTCCCCGGCCTGCTGCGAGGCGCCCTCGATACCCGGGCCCGGCGTATCGCGCCCGAGGCCTGCCTCGCCGCCGCCCGCGCCATCGCCGCCGACGTGCCGGACGCCGATCTGAGGCCGGACTGCATCGTGCCGACACCGCTGTCCGACACGCTCTATCCGGCGGTCGCCGAGGCGACCGCGCGGGCCATCGTCGCCCGGGGCGACGCCCGTGTCGATCCGGGCGAGGGCTGGAGCGCGGAGAACACGCGGCGGTTGCGCCATCTGGTCGCCAAACGGCAGGAGGAGTTGGCGCGCCTGCTGGCCAGGTCGGAATAGCGCGAGCAAGCCCGCCGGCCGCCGCTTGGCAAGGATTAGCGCACGGCGGCGGGGCGGCTCAATCGATAAGGCAGACGTAGTGGTGGTCGGCGGTCAGGCAGTGGCTGACCCGCCATTCCACCGGCGTGCGGTCGATGCTCATGGCCAACCGTGCGATTTCCTGCAGGGGATGGCCCGGCGCGACGCCCAGCAACTCGGCCTCGCGTTCGGTGGCGGCGACGGCGCGCAGATATTCCTCGGCCTGGTAGATGGTGATCCCGTACCGCTCCTCGTACAGCTCATAGAGGGTGTTCGGCAGCCCGTCGAGCGGCATCTTGGTCAAGCCGGCGAACCGCTTGGCCGACAGCGAGATCCGCTCGACGATGGTGGGACGGTTCGCCAACTCGCGGATGCGGTCGATCTGGATCACCTGGTTGCCCGGCCGGAGACCCAGGATCTCCTCCTCCTCGCGGGTGGCGCGCCGGGTCGAGCACGACAGCACCCTGCTGGTCGGCAACTGGCGCGAGCCGTCCTTGCCGACCAGATGGAAGAAATGGAACAGCGCGCGGTGAGGATTATGGGTAGCAACGAAGGTTCCCCGCCCCTGCTGGCGCACCAGCAGGTTCTGGGCGGTCAGTTCGTCGAGGGCCTTGCGCACCGTGCCCTGGCTGACTCCGTAGCGGGCGGCCAGTTCGAATTCGCTGGGCAGCTTGTCGCCGGGCCGCCAGTCGCCGCTGACAAGCTGCTGGATGATCGAATCCTTGATCTGTTTGTAGAGGGGTCGAAAATCGACGTCCCGGTTCAGCCGGGCCGCATCCGGATCTCGATTCGTCGCCTCTCTTGCCGTCGCTTCAACCACTTCAGCCTCTCCTGTCGGACGAAGGCAGTCTGGGCACCGCTTTCCGCGCCGGAAAACCAGCTTATCTTGTATGGTCTTATATAAGTTATATCCTTTGGCATTGACAGGGGCGCGTCAAGCCCAATAGTTTTGACCCTCGTCATTCGCATGTATTTTGCAAGCCAAGGGAGGACACCGTGGCAGCTCCGGATTTCCTGGTTCATGACTCCGCCGACACCGTCGGCGTGGTCGTCGTGGAGGGCGTCCAGGCCGGTCAACAACTGACCGGCTGGGTGATGGACACCGACAAGACCATCACCGTGAAGGCCCTCAATCCCATTCCGTTGGGGCACAAGGTGGCGCTCGTCGACATCAAGAACGGCGACACCGTCATCAAATACGACAACGACATCGGCAAGGCCGTGGCCGACATCGCCAAGGGCGGCCATGTCCACGTCCACAACACCAAGACGAAGAGGTGGTAACCATGAAGAAGCCAACTTTCTGGGGATACCGCCGCGAAAATGGCCGGGTCGGCGTCCGCAACCATGTCGTCATCCTGCCCCTCGACGATCTGTCGAACGCCGCCTGCGAGGCGGTCGCCAACAACATCAAGGGCACGATGGCCCTGCCGCACCATTATGGCCGACTGCAGTTCGGCGAGGATCTTGAACTGCACTTCCGCACCATGATCGGCACCGGCGCCAACCCGAACGTGGCGGCCTGCGTCGTCATCGGCATCGAGCCGCTGTGGACGCAGCGCATCGTCGACGGCGTGCGGGCCACCGGCAAGCCGTGCGAAGGCTTCGCCATCGAGAAGAACGGCGACATCGCGACCATCGCCGCAGCCTCGCGCAAGGCCAAGGAATACGTGCAGTGGGCCAGCGAGCTGACCCGGGTCGAATGCGGCGTCGAGGACCTGTGGGTTTCCGTCAAGTGCGGCGAATCCGACACCACTTCGGGCCTCGCCTCCAACCCGACGGTCGGCAACCTGGTCGACAAAATGAACGAGTGGGGCGCCACCACCTGCTTCGGCGAGACGTCGGAACTGACCGGCGCCGAGCAGGTCTGCTCGACCCGCGCCGCCACCCCCGAGATCAGCAAGAAGTTCCTCAAGACCTGGAACGACTACAACGACTTCATCCTGTCGGTGAAGACCGACGACCTTTCCGACTCGCAGCCGACCAAGGGCAACATCGAGGGCGGCCTCACCACGATCGAGGAGAAGGCCTTCGGCAACTTCCAAAAGATCGGCAAGAAGACGAACTTCATCGACGTGCTGCAGCCGGCCGAAGCCCCGTCGAAAGGGCCTGGCCTCTATTTCATGGACACCTCCTCGGCGGCCGCCGAGTGCGTGACCCTGCAGGCCGCCGCCGGCTACGTGGTGCACCTGTTCCCGACGGGTCAGGGCAACATCATCGGCAACCCGATTGAGCCGGTGATCAAGCTCAGCGCCAATCCGCGTACCGTGCGCACCATGAGCGAGCACATCGATGTCGACGTTTCCGGCATCCTGCGCCGTGAAATGAACCTGGACGAAGCCGGCGACAAGCTGATCGACATGACGATCAGGACCGCCAACGGCCGCCTAACGTCGGCCGAGGCCCTGGGCCATCGCGAATTCGTGATGACCAAGCTGTACCGCAGCGCCTAAAAATAAGAGAATGGACGGGCCGCTCCTCGCAAGAGAGCGGCCCGATCCACATTTGGCCTTCGCGCGAAGACCCACAGGGAAGTGCACAACCAGGAGAAGACAATGAAAATCTTCGGCAAGATCGCGTTGACGACGGCGGCCGCCGCGGCCGCCCTGACCTTCGGACTGGCGGGCACCGCCTCGGCGGAATTTCCGGAAAAGCCGGTGAACTACATCATCGCCTTCAAGCCGGGCGGCGAGTCCGACGTCACGGCCCGCTTCCAACAGCCCTTCTTCAAGAAGATGTTCGGCCAGGATCTGGTCATGTCCTACAAGGACGGCGGCGGCGGTGCCGTCGCCTGGGCGCAGCTCAACGGCATGGCCGGCGACGGCTACACCATCATGGGCACCAACCTGCCGCACATCGTCATCCAGCCGGCCCAGAAGGACGTTGGCTACACCACCGACGAACTCATCAACATCCACTGGTTCCACTACACGCCCGACGCCATCGTGGTGAAGAGCGACAGCGAGTTCAAAACGCTCAAGGACCTGATCGACTTCGCCAAGGCCAACCCCGGCAAGGTGACGTTCTCGGGCTCGGGCAAGGGTTCGGCCAACCATCTGGCCCAGGTGACCTTCGACCGCCTGGCCGGCATCAAGTCGACCTACGTGGCGTTCGCCGGCACCGCGCCGTCCACCACCGCCGTCCTCGGCGGGCAGGTGGTGGCGAGTTGGGGCTACACCACCGTGCCGCCGGCCTACGCGGGCACCCGCATGCTGGCCGTGGCCATGGACAAGCGCCATCCGAACTTCCCCGACGTGCCGACCTTCAAGGAACTGGGCTTCGACTTGGTCAGCGGCGCCTATCGCGGCATCGCGGTGCCGAAGTCGACGCCGGAACCGCTCCGCCAGAAACTCGGCCAGATGTTCCAGCAGATCAATGACGATCCGTCCTTCGTCAAGCAGATGGAAGACAACGGCTTCGCCATGATCAACGCGCCCTATGGGCCCGAACTCGACAAGTTCATGGCCAAGGCGAAGAACGACATCCTGACCTCGGCCAAGGAAGCCGGCATCGTCAAGTAGAGACCGTTACGCGCAACCATAACATCCCGGGCGCTCCGGCCGCACCTCGCCACCGGAGCGCCCGCCTAACGGGAGGAGAGTACGGGGTGCGTTCATGAGTGGATTCGATTTCTTTCTTGCCGCGATTAGCCCCTATCACATCAGCATCGCCCTCGGCGGGGTGATTGCGGGAACCGTCATCGGCGCCCTGCCGGGCCTGACCGCGACCATGGCCATCGCGGTCCTGGTCCCGCTGACATTTTCCATGGAGCCGGCCTCGGCGCTGATCCTGATGGGCGCCATCTACACCGGCGCCATCTACGGCGGCGCCTATTCGGCCATCCTGCTGAAGACGCCGGGCACGCCGTCGGCCATCGCCACCACCTTCGACGGCTATCCCATGGCCAAGCGCGGAGACGGCGATCTGGCCGTGACCCTGGCCTGCCTGTCCTCCGTGGTCGGCGGCCTGATCGGCGCCGCCTTTCTTCTCGGCCTCGCCCCGCCGTTGGCCAACATCGCGCTGGCGTTCGGACCGGTCGAGTATTTCTGGCTGGCCATCTTCGGCCTGACCCTGATTTCGGCGCTGTCGGAAGGGGCCGTGCTGAAAGGCCTGATCGGCGGCACCTTCGGCATGCTGCTGACCACCATCGGCGTCGCCGAGGTGAGCGCCGACATCCGCTACACCTTCGGAAGCCAGACCCTGATCGGCGGCATCGAACCCGTTTCGGCGCTGATCGGTCTCTATTGCGTGCCGGTCCTCATCGACATGGTCGCGAACCCCGGTCGCCACCTGAAAGTGTCGGTCGAGACCCGCGGCTATCGGCTGCGCGAGGCCATAGCCCTGTCGTGGCGGCACAAGTTCAATCTCATCCGCAGTTCGGTGATCGGCACCTTCGTCGGCATCCTGCCCGGCGCCGGCGGCTCCATCGCCAGCCTTGTCGCCTATTCCGAGGCCCGCCGATCATCCAGGCGGACCGAGCATTTCGGCACCGGCGAGCCCGAGGGCCTGCAGGCCAGCGAGTCGTCCAACAACGCCACCGTCGGCGGCGGCTTCATCCCCACCCTGGTGCTGGGCATTCCGGGCACGCCGCCCGACGCCGTCATCCTCGGCGCCCTGCTCGTCCAGGGCATCCGCACTGGGCCCAACCTGTTCACCGAAGGCGGAGGCTCGATCGTCTACACCTTCATCTACGGGCTGTTCATCGCCACCATCCTGATGCTGCCGACCGGTCTGCTGATCGGCCGCTACGCCTATCGGTTCATCATTTCGGTGCCCAAGGCCGTGCTGGTTCCGACCGTCGCCTTCATGACGATCATCGGCACCTACGCCATCCGCAACAATATGTCCGACGTCGTCATCATGATCGCGCTGGGCGCCATCGGCTGGGTGCTCGACCGCTACGGCTTCAAGCCTTCGCCGATCGTGCTCGGCCTCATCCTCAGCCGCATCGCCGAACAGGGGTTCGTCCAGGGGTGGACCATTGGAACGGCGCGGGGCAACGTTCTGGCCGAGTTTTTCGCGAGGCCGATCTCGTTGGGGATCATCGTGTTCATCGCCATTTCGCTGTTCTACCCGATGATCGCCAAGCGTTGGAGAATCAAGGAGGACATGAAAAATGCCGGCCAAGCCTGATCGCGATACGCCAGGCATCATCCTGGCCGCCGTCTTCATCCTGCTGGCGGCGGTGTTCGTCTTTGATTCGAGAAACCTGCTGGATCCGGATTCCTACGTGTTTCCGATGGCCATCTGCACGGTGATGATCGTGCTGTCGATCGGCTTCATCGTCTGGAACGTGATCCGGCCGCAACCGGATCCCGAGGCGTCGCCCTCGCCGGGTTCGACGCCGCGGCGGGTTGGGCTGGTCCTCGTCATGCTGGCCAGCGCCTTCCTCATGCCTTACGCCGGTTTTCTGTTGGCCGGTCTGGGCGTGTTCGCGGCCTTGATGTTGCTGGCCATGTTCGAGCCGTGGACACCCAAGCGGGGTGTCCTTTACGCCATCGTCGGCGTCGCCATCGTCACCGGCTTCTACGTGCTGTTCGCCAAGATCTTCCTGGTCCCCCTGCCGGAAACGCCGTTCCTCTGAACGCCGTCGATCCGGCGGCGGACGCCTTGCGCTCCCGAGGCTCGCTCATCCGAGCCCCGGGAAGCGCAAAGCGATCAACTTACTTCTTGTACCAGGGGCAATACTCGGGGGAGGCCTTCACGCCGTCGAACTCGCCCTTGGAGTTGGCATACTGCGTGTAGACGACCGATCCGTCCGGCGCACACCAAGGATCGAGGAACGTGCCCGCGCTGCGGGATTCCCCAGAACTGGCGCAACCGGCCAGCAAGACAGTCGCCAACGCGACAACAACGAAACTCGGTTTCATCATCTACCCCCTTTTCAAAAAAATAAAACTACACTGCCTTACTAAGTATGGGGACGGCGCCATCCAGGCAAGGGGGGAGTTGACGGAATCCCGCCCGGAAAGCGCGCTCACGGACAGGCCGATTCGCTCCCGATTATGGCGAAAAGATGAGGCGCGCGGCGTTTTGACGATGGCGCGGCCGCCCCCCTTGAGGGGCCGGCCGCCGGCCCCCCTAGTCGAGCAGGTTGCCCTTGTCGTCGAAGGCGAAGGGTTTGGCCTCGCCAAGAACGGCGAACGCGTTCGGTTTCGCCTTGATCTCGTCGAGGTAGGTCTCGGACATCTGAATCTTGTGCAGCTTCTTGGTGTTCTTGATGCGCACGATGCGAAGCTTCTCGATGTCGAGTCCGAGACAGGTCTGGATCGCGACCGCGATGGCCTGCCTGTCGGAATTGACCACCATGGGCATGCGTGCCCCCTCCAGGTTGCGGGCCGTGATGCCGTTGGTGTAGGTCGAGCCGAGGTCCATCTTGTTGAAGACCCGAAGGGTGATGAGATCGGCCACCCCCATGCCGGCCACGTTGCCGTGCGATTCTTCGGAAATGTCGCGGATGATGATGCGCTTGAGCGGCAGCGCGACGAAGCCCGGAAGCCCCGAGGAAGGGCGCCCGGTGACGGTCGGGTCCATGCCCTGGCCGCTGATGTTCTTGCCGATCTCGTCGACGATCAGCACGTCGATGGACGACATCAAGAGCTTGCCCATGATGTCCTTGGCCTGAGCCAGCAGATCCTTCTCGCGGGCGATCATCCTGTCGGGCTCGATGGCCTCGATGACGGCCAGGCCGTCATAGGCGTTCTCGACCAACCCCAGGGCGAAGACCACCGGCAGCACCTTCAACTGGGCCGCCGCCGCCTTCGGGATGATGTCGGGAAACCGCGCGAACCCC
>JAVEYE010000145.1:0-9254 GCA_034003665.1 Rhodospirillales bacterium
GGCGACTGAACGGGATTGGATAGCAAACTCGATAATTCATTGTAACCTAACAATATTAAAAATCAATCAGTGAAAAACATTCGTATTCGCTCATTATTTGAACGTAAAAAAATAGATAAAATAAAGCGGTTTTCATAAAAGTGGTGAATAATATGAAATTTATTTTCGGTTATTGATCGTCGCGGCCATATTTTGCTCCTTGCCGATTCGGCGCTTCATTTGGGTGTTGGTCGTCATCAGAAAGGTCGGCCGTCTGTGCCGAGAGATCGTCTCGATGAGATTGGAATGATGTGGCCGCTTGATTCAACGTCGGACCGAGATGGCAACGCGAGTTGTGCACCAGTTGGATCGCAGTTGCTTGTGCGTTGGAAGGGAGGTGTAATGTGGATTCATGAACCACTCAATGGAATGATAGGCGCCATGTCCGACCCAATGCAAAGCGCCGACTTGCGGCCGCTTCACATCCAGGTGCATGACATGTTGGTCAGTCGTTTGGCGCGGGGGGAGTGGGCGCCTGGCGAGCCTCTCCCCAGCGAACTGGCGCTTGCCACCGAGTACAACATCAGTGTCGGGACGCTTCGCAAGGCACTGGATGCCATGGTGGCTGGCGGGCTGATCGTCCGGCGTCGGGGCAAGGGGACGTTCGTTCGCAGCCACTCGCCGGATAGTGCTTTGGAGCGGTTCTTTCGGGTGGTTTGCGAGGATGGAGCCAAGATTTTTCCGGATGACGAGGTGCTTTCCCAGGATCATGTCCGCCCGAACCGAAGGGAAAAGGCATTTTTGGCCCTGCCGACATCGGAGGCTGTATTTCGGGTTCACAGGATCCGCAGGATCCAAGGGATTCCCGTCCTGACCGATACCCTGGCCGTTCCCGAGCGCCTTTTTGCGGGATTTGACTGGTGTTCGTCATCGCACATCTTTCAGGCACCGTATCAGTATTACGAGCGCAGGTTCGGGATTCGAGTGATAAAAGTGACCGAATATCTGACAGGGATGTCGGCGAGCCGTGCTGACGCCAAGATCCTCGGGATTGAGCCGGGTGCGCCGCTGCTGGTGATCGAGCGCCAAGCATTTACCTTCAACGATGTGCCGGTGGAGCTCCGTATCAGTCGTGTCAATACGTCAAAGCACAGATACATGACGCGGGTCATATAATCTGGCGCGCATGGTCCCATCTACTCACGTAATAGCTGGATTAAAAAACTATATAGTGCGCACTATGAATAAGTATACTTTGTGATATATATCAAAACTTGATTGACACATGAAATAGCACTTTATCAAACTGACCGTCATTAGTAGAATAATTTCAACGAGGCGGTTGGCATGACCAAAATTTCCTGTGATGTCCTGGTGGTGGGTGGAGGCGTGACTGGTGTGGCGGCCGGGGTGGCGGCGGCGCGAACTGGCGCAAAAACGGTCCTTCTCGAGCCCCGCTCTTTCGTTGGGGGCAATGCGACGACGGGATTGTGCCTTCACAGTTTCCTGACGAAGGATCGCCGCCAAGTCGTTTATGGCATCGCCCAGGAGATTGTCGACCGTCTCATCGAGATGGGGGGCGCGGTTGGCCACATTCCCTACGATGGATTTGTCAGTGCGGTTACTCCGGTCGATGGCGATCTTTTCCGGCATGCGGCGACCGAGATGTTGGTCGAGGCGGGTGTCCAAATCGTCTACGGTGCTACGGTGATCGGCGCGAACGTCGACAACGGCCACGTCGAGAGCCTTTCCGTTGCCATGAAGGGGGGGGTCCGCGAGGCAACCGCGAGCGTCATAATCGACGCTACAGGTGATGCGGACATTGCCGCGCTGGCCGGTGTTCCGTGTAAGAAGGGAGATGAGAAACGCGCGCACAAGATGCAACCCGTGTCGATGCTGATGCGCTTCTTCAACGTCGATACACAACGCATCGCCAACGAGATTGGCGAAGTTAACGCCGCATACGCCACTAGGCGCGACTACAATGAACCATTTCCCGTCTATTTTAACGGACACTTTGGTAGATGGAACGACATCATCCTGAAGGATAAAATTTTTCCTAACGCCAATCACAAGGTCTTCTTCAACACGGTATGGCCCAATCAAATCAACGTAAACACGTCTGCAGTCTTTAACGTCGACGGAACGGACCCGATGGCGTTGTCGAATGCCAATGTTGCTCTTCTGAGGCAGGTCCGACGGGCCGCGGAATTCTTCAAGGAGCATGTTCCAGGATTCGAACGCGGTTACTGCATGTCGGCGATTTTCCCTGGTGTGCGAGAGACGCGTCGGATTGAGGGCGACTACGAAATTAAGGACGCTGATGCCCTTGAGGGGCGTAAGTTTGACGACACGATCGGTCAGATCTGCTTTCCGGTCGACATTCATGACCCTGATACCGGGCAAGCCCATTTCCATCAGATTGGTGGGGATGGTGCCTTCGATGTGCCTTACAGGGCCATGCTACCCAAAGGGATGGACAACATGTTGGTCGCGGGACGATGCGTGTCGGCGACATCCTTCGTTCATGGGGCGACGCGCAACATGGCACCATGCTTGGTAACCGGACAGGCGGCCGGCACGGCGGCCGCGATGGCGGCGGCCAATGAGCAGGGAGCGACCCGCGAGGTCCCGTTGAGCGGCTTGCAGTCCCAATTGCGGCGCGACGGTGTCCATCTGGGACCGTTGGCTTCCGACGAGTCATGATTTTTATCGGGCAAGGGAGGTTATCCTCATGAAATATTGGAGAAAGTTCGGTGTGCTTGCCGTCGGTATGGCTGCGGGTACATTGATGACGGTCGGTGGACATGCTGCCGACGTGACGTTGAAGCTCGCGCATGTGCAGCCAGAAACTCACGCTTTCCACCATGGGGCTGTGGCGTTTGCCGACACGTTGAAGGATGTATCGGGCGGCAAGATGGCCGTGGAGATCTTCTCAAACGGAGTCATGGGGAACGAGCGTGATCTCCTGGAGGCGGTCCAGATCGGGACCATTGACGTGATCAGCGTGACATCCGCGTTGACCGGCACGTTCAACGATAGTTACCAAGTCTTTAGCCTGCCGTTCCTTTTCGAAAGTTTCGACCATGCCTTCAAGGTCATGGACGACCCAGAGATCCGCAAGATCATGGAGCCGAAACTGATCGACAAGGGCATCCGTCCGATTGCCTACTGGGTTGGTGGCGCTCGCAGCTATTACGGCGTGAAGGAGGTGGCGGTGATGGGCGACCTCAAGGGCATGAAGCTGCGGACCATGGAGGCTCCCTATTACGTTCGCGCCTGGAAGGAGTTGGGGGCGATTCCAACGCCGCTGCCCTTTGGCGAGGTTTACATGGCGCTACAGACCAAGATGGTTGACGGCGCTGAAGGGGCCATCAACACCTACGTAAGCAAAAAATTCTACGAAGTGGCTCCTCACGTGGCGCTTATCAATTATGTCTATTCGGTCCAACTTCTGCACCTGTCCGATCGGACTTGGAAGAAGCTCTCCGACCAGCAGAAGGAGTGGGTGTCGGCGGCTGCAGCCGAATCAGCCAAGAAAGAGCGAGCCTTCGTCCTCGACGAGGAAGCGGCGATGGAGAAGACTCTGGCCAAGCACAACGTCAAGACCACTCGTCCCAACTTGGCGCCCTTCCAAGCGCAAGTTGCCCCGGTCTATGAGATGTTCCGCAAGGATCGCGGTGAGTCGGCCTTTGCGCTCGTCCAGAAGATCCAAGCAATGAAGTGAGGCTTGATGTCACAATCCAACGCTCCTGCGCGGAGTGAGGCGGAAGCGGGTGCCCAATCGGGCACTCGCGGCCGCATGCGGCCATCCTGGTTCCTGTCGATCGAGGGGGTCTGCAGCCTGATCGTCGTTGAGATTACGCTTTTGATGTTCGCAGTTGTCGTAGCGCGCTATGTCTTTGGCGAGCCATTGATCTGGGCAGAGGAAACGGTTCGCTATTCCTTCACGTGGCTGGCTTTTCTGTCGGCTGCGCTGGCCATGAAACATGGTGGCCATATGGCGATCGATCTCCTGGCCTCGGTCGTGCCGCCCCGCTTCGAGCATGTAGTGCGGGGCACGGTGGAGCTTTCGGTGGTCGTCTTCTTGGTCATGTTGGCCTACTACGGCATCGAGATGACCATGATTACGCACGGGCAATCGTCGAGCGCGCTTCAGATTCCGATGAGTTTTGTTTATGCCTCGTTGCCAGTAGGCTGCAGCCTGATGGCTTGGTATTCCCTGCTCCGAATGATCCGGTTCTTCCGGAAAGCATAACGCCGATTGAGGACACTAGGATGACCGTCGCCCTGTTTGTTGCATTCTTGGTCACCATCGTCGTCGGCGTTCCCGTCACGTTCGCCCTAGGCATGGCCTCGGCTGCGGCAATCGCGGCAGGCGGGCTGCCCATGCTGGCTCTGCCGCAGCGGATGGTGCCGGCACTCTCGGATAATTTTTCCATCATCGCGATCCCACTCTTCATCCTGGCAGGGAACCTAGTTGGGCGCGGCGGCATGGGCGAACGGTTGATTCGTCTCGCGAACGTAGTGGTCGGTCGCACCAGAGGAGGGCTGTCGTCGGCCAACATCGTTGCAAGCATGTTCTTCGGGGGCATCTCCGGATCGGCCACGGCCGATACTTCCGCGATTGGTACGGTCCTGATCCCGTCAATGGTTAAAGAAGGTTATGACCGCTCATTTGCTGCGGCGGTGACAGTCATTTCCTCGCCGCTTGGTACCATCATTCCACCGAGCATCATCATCATCGTTTATTGCTGGGTAACCGAACTCTCGGTGGCGGCGATGTTTGCTGCCGGCTACCTGCCAGGCATCCTTATCGGCGTGATCTTGATCGCTGTCGGCTGGGTGATCTCAGTGCGCCGTGGGTATCCCCTTGCACCCGCCTTGCCGTGGCGGGAGAAACTTCGCATCGTGTGGGATGCTTTACCCGGATTGTTCACCGTCATCATCATTATCGGGGGTATCGTCGGCGGCATTTTCACGGCGACGGAAGCGGGCGCCGTGGCGGCCGTTTATGCCTATTTCGTGTCCAGCTTCTATTACAAGGAGATTACCCTTTACGATCTGCCGGACATTCTGGTGGAAACCGCCAAGCTGACGGGTATCGTTGCCATGATCCTTGGAATGGCTGGGGCTTTCGGTTGGTTGGTGGCGTTCGATCGGGTGCCTTACGCAGTGGCCGCCGCCCTGGCGTCACTCTCGCCCGAGATTTTCTTGCCCGGCTATATCGTTCTCCTTCTCTTCTTGGGGACTTTCCTGGCGCCAACGGAGGCGATTATTATCGTGGTGCCGATTCTGTTCCCAGTTGCGGTGCAGCTAGGTGTTGATCCTCTGCATTTTGGCATGGTTACCATTACATCCCTTGCCATGGGGCACGTAACGCCGCCCGTCGGCCTGTGCTTGTTCGTCGGGTCGGCTGTCAGCGGATTGCCAGTCGCCCGGATCGTCACGGCGCTTTGGCCGTTTTACATCGCAAGTGCCGTCGCGGTGCTGATCGTCGCATATTTCCCTCTGATCAGCACTTGGCTTCCTCGTGCCTTCGGATATTGATTGGGCTGGATATCTACAGGGGCGCCAATAGGACGTTTGTGTCCTGCGGACACACCCTTTTCGCGATCCGTAAGAAGCTCATGGGTCATGTTCCGCCTCAGCGGCTTTGGAAATGGGTGATGGCGCAATTGTCCCCCCAGGCGATGAGGGCGTGCGCGTCATGATCGCCGAGTCCGGCCTCGCCGGCTGACGGCGGGGGCGGCACGGCGCGCCAAGGCCTTGCGCGAGGCGCGCCGATGCCGCATTTTGACGCCGGAGCGGAAATCCGTAGCCATCCCCATCGGTGCGGTTCTCCGTTCCGGGAGGGGGAACCGTCATTTTTCACAAGCAGTTTTCACAAGTGACATGGAGCCATTATGGCTGACCACATTCGGATCGCCATCGTTGGATACGGCAACCTCGGAGTCGGTGTTGAAACCGCTCTCGCGAAAAATCCCGACATGCAACTCGTCGGCATCTACACGCGCCGGCCGCCCGAGCACATCAAGCCGGCGCGGAGCGGCACCCCTGTCCATGGCATGGATGTGCTGCCCGCCCATGCCGAGCGGATCGACGTGTTGATTCTCTGCGGCGGCTCAAAGGAGGACCTGCCCCAGCAGGCGCCCGCACTGGCCGCCCGGTTCAACACGGTCGACAGTTTCGATACGCATGCCCGCATTCCTGAATACTTTGCCGCGGTGGATGCGCCGGCCCGGGACAATCGCAGGACGGCGTTGGTCTCCGCCGGCTGGGATCCCGGCATGTTCTCGATCAACCGCGTCTTCGGCGAGGCGCTGCTGCCCGACGGCGTAACCTATACGTTCTGGGGCAAGGGGCTGAGCCAGGGTCATTCCGACGCCATTCGCCGCGTGCCCGGCGTCGCCGCGGGAGTCCAATACACGATTCCCGTGCAGGAAGCCGTGGACCGGGTGCGCGGCGGCACGCGACCGGCGCTTGCCACGCGCGAGAAGCACACGCGCGAATGCTTCGTCGTGTTGGAGGAGGGGGCCGACGCCGAGGCGGTGCGCAAGGCCATCACCAGCATGCCGCACTACTTCGACGAATACGACACGTCGGTGACCTTTATCAGCGCCGAGGAACTGCGCCGCGACCATCGGGCGATGCCGCATGGCGGCTTCGTCATCCGCAGCGGCAACACGTCGGCCGAATGCGTCCAAGTAATCGAATACGGCCTCAAACTGGACAGCAATCCCGAGTTCACGGCCAGCGTGCTTGTGGCTTACGCTCGCGCCGTGCACCGCATGAACCTATCGGGGCAGTACGGGGCGAAAACCGTGTTCGACGTTCCGCCGGGCATGCTCTCGCCCAAGAGTGCCGCGCAACTGCGGGCCGAACACCTGTAGCAGGCGAAACGCCCGACGAATTGGGGCGGGGGGGCGCGCACGGCTTCCGTCCTGCGCCAGGCGTGGCGCTCGCGAGTCGGTTTTTAAGGCGCCTCCGGCCGCGCCGGGCGGATGAGGAGAGTTGCCAACGGCGGCTGCCGGTGGGGAGCCGGCGCGGGCTTTTCGGCTTAGCAACTCCAGGGGAGAGCCGGCTCTTCCAGAACCGGGGGCGGCTCTTTTGGTTGGCCGGCCGCCCACGCCGCGTCGGCCTTTGCCTCCGGGCCATTGCCTTGCGGGCGGTGTTGCTTCACTGTCGCGGGGCTTGGTGCAACCTCCTTGCGGGAAGGGGCCATGATTCAGCGCTCGAAGGATTCATTTCTCGGTCGTGTCCGCGCGTCGCTCGACGACCTGCACCCAGCCGAGCGGCGCCTGGGGCGGTTCCTCTGTGACTTTCCAGGCGAGTTGGCCAGCTACAGCGCCCAGGAATTGGCGGAACTGGCCAACGTGTCGAAGGCCACGGTATCGCGTTTCGTGCGCCGCCTGGGCTTCGACAACTACGAGCAGGCCCGCCGCCTCGCCCGTGAGGAAAGCCAGACCGGTTCGCGCTTCTTCCTTGGTCGCGCCGGCGAACTGCCGGCCTCCCAATGGCTGGACGCCGATATCGCCCAAGGCAAGGACAACCTGGAACGCACGCTGCGCCAGATCGGCGAGGAGGCGATCGACGCCCTGGCGCGCCGCCTGCTGGCTGCACGCAAGGTGTGGGTTGTCGGATTCCGCAGCAGCCATGCGTTTGCCGGGTATCTGCAGTGGCAGCTGACCCAGGTCGTCGAGAACATTGTCGCCATCCCGGGCGGCGGCGAGACGCTGGGCGAACACTTGGCCAGCGTCGGCCGCGACGACTGCGTGGTGGTGTTCGCGCTGCGCCGCCGGCTGGCCTCCACCGCGACCATCCTCGAAGAGATCGTCCGCACCGGTGCCGACACCGCCTACGTCACCGACGAGGGCGCCGAGCCCCGCGATGACCTGCGCTGGCATTTCCGCTGCCAGACCACTTCGTCCGGGCCGCTGTTCAGCCATGTTTCGGTGATGGCTCTTTGCCATCAGATCATTTCCCGCGCGATCATCCTGGCCGGGGCCGGGGGGCGGGCCCGGCTCCAGTGCATCGAGGGTCTTAACGACCGCCTGAACGAGCTGTGAGATGGCAGCAGGCGTGGTTGCCGTATGAAATTATTTTTTCTATCGTCAGTTTATGAAATTATAGTTTCATAACAGCTCCCGTTGTTGTAGTATTCGACTACCATGCTCGAGTGGCGAATCCTTCGGTCCCGATGCTCGGAGCATGGCGCGTTGGGCCGTGGGGAAGGCCCTGGGGATTGCGTGCAACCCGACCACGAAAGGATTCGATCATGTCAAGGCTTGCCATCATGGCCGTTGCCGCGCTCTTCGTGTCGGCGTCGGCTCAAGCGGAAAGTCTCACCTTCAAGGTTATGGGCCAGCCGGCCGGGTCCGGTTTGATCCAGAAGAACATGGAACAGCCGTTCTTCGAGGCGATGGGCGAACGCGCCGGCCTCAACGTCAAGACCGAATACCGGCCGGTCGACGTCACCGGCATTCCCGACACCGACGGCTTGCGGGTTCTCAAGTCGGGCCTGTTCGACATCGTTTCGATCCGCGGCCCGCAGGTGAGCCGTGACGAGGCGACCGTCCTCGGCTTGGACCTTATCGGGCTGAATACTTCATTCGCGGCTGGTCGCGAGTACACCGGGGCCTTCTTCGGTGTGGTTGACCAACGTCTCCAGGCCAACTTCAACGCAAAGCTGCTGGGCGTCTGGCCGGCCGGACCGCAGGTGGTATTCTGCAAGCCGAAGATCAACGGACTGGCGGACCTAAAGGGTTTGAAGGTGCGGGTCGGCGACCAGAGTGCGGCCAACTTCGTCGGCGGTCTCGGCGCCACGGGCGTGCCGATGCCGTTTGGCGAGGTTCAGCAGTCGCTGGCGCGCGGCGTAGTCGACTGCGCGATCACCGGGCCGGCGTCGGCCAACTCGGCCGGTTGGCCCGAGGTGACGACGACCGTGCTGCCGATCGCCCTGCAGTTGGCGATCAACGGCTATGCGATCAATCTCAATACCTGGAAGAAGCTGGCGGCGGCCGACCAGGCGAAGCTGGCGGACGCGGTCACCAAGCTGACCGATGACATCTGGGCCTATTCTGAAAAGCTCTACGTCGACGCCATGAACTGCAACACCGGCCAACAGCCTTGCGAGTTTGGCAAGCCCTACAAGCTCTCCTCGGTTCCGGTTACCGACGCCGACCTCAAGACGGTGGCCAACGCGGTCGGCGAGAAATCGCTGCCGGTCTGGGCCAAGCAGTGCAACGCCATTTTCCCGGAATGCGAGGCGAAGT
>JAVEYE010000146.1:0-9231 GCA_034003665.1 Rhodospirillales bacterium
GCTTCGCACACACGACATTTGACTTCCAAATATTATAGGAGTTTGGTAACAATTTTGTCAAATATTTTGTTGACAAAAAAGCGGGTGCTTCTCCAATTTCGGATGATACACCTTCCAGGATTTGCCGCACTCCAAATACGCTCCCCCCTTCGGACCCGTCCATGCCCCAAGATCCCCGCCAATCCGCTGCTCACGGCAATCGCCTCTCGTCCCGTTCTCAGGCGAGCCGATTGAGGAATCCACCACGGGTTCCCTTGCCTGCGACGAAGCCTCTCCCCTATGATCCGCAGTCCAATCCCGCAGCCAATTGATCAGCCAAACTTGTTGAAGGGACGCGCAATGACTTTGACAATCAGCGCCAACGGCCTCCGGACCAATGCGCGCATGGACGGCCCAGAAGATGCGCCCGTCGTCATGTTCAGCAACAGCCTGATGTCGAACCTGAACATGTGGAATGCCCAGATGCCGGCCATGACCCAGCGCTATCGGGTCCTACGCTATGATCAACGAGGACATGGCGGGACGGAAACAACGCCTGGCCCCTACAGTATCGAGCAATTGGCGGAAGACGCGTATGGCTTGATCCGGGCGCTCGGAATTGAAGCGGTCCATTTCGTGGGCCTCTCCATGGGCGGCTTCACGGGGCAGATGCTCGCCATCCGCCACCCGGAATGCGTCCGTTCGCTGGTTCTGGCGGACACGGCCTGCATAATGCCGCCGGAGTCGCTGTGGAATGAGCGGATCGCAATGGCCCAGACCCAAGGAATCGAATCGCTGGTTCAGGGCACTCTCGAACGGTGGTTCACCGCTCCCTTCCACGAATCCGGAAAACGCGAACTCGATGCGGTTCGCGAGATGATCCTGGGCACGAAGGCCGAAGGCTACATCGCGTGTGCCCAAGCCATCCGCGACATGCGTCTGTGCGATAAGATATCGAACATAGCGACGCCGACTTTGGTGATCGTCGGAGAGAGCGACCCCGCCTGTCCCGTCGCCTCGGCCAAACAGCTGCACGACGGAATCCCTGGATCGGAGTTGGTTGTCTTGAAGAACGCGGCCCATCTCCCAAACATCGAGCAACGAGACCTTTTCAACGCCACGCTGATTGAATTCCTTAATCGTCAGTGACCGAGGACGGAACACTCTTTTCCCCACCCCTTGCCCCCTGCGCCGCAGGGGGCTAGCTTGGCTTTTCCGTCGCGAACACCATCCACCAACGGGGGGAACACCACGTCATGCGCGAGAACCGGGTGCGTCGGCTTTGGGCCGAGGGCAAGGGGGCCGTCACCGCTTGGCTGACCCTGGCCAGTTCGTACAACGCCGAGCTCTATGCCGCCGAGGACTTCGACGCCGTCACCATCGACGTCCAGCACGGTATGGTCAGCTTCCAGCAGGCCATCGAGATGCTGCAGGCCGTCTCCACCCGCTCTCCGGCGCCGTTCGCCCGGGCTCCGTGGAACGACCCGGCCAGCATCATGAAATTGCTGGACGCCGGCGCCTACGGCATCGTCTGTCCGATGATCAACTCGGCCGAGGAATGCGAGAGATTCGTGGGGGCCTGCCGCTATGCGCCCGTAGGCTATCGCAGCTTCGGGCCGGCCCGTGGCGTTCTGCACGGCGGGCCGGACTATTTCGAGCACGCCAATGCCACCATCGTGACGCTGGCCATGATCGAAACCCGCAAGGCCCTGGACAATCTGGAAGCGATCGTCTCGGTGCCGGGGCTGGACGGCGTCTATATCGGCCCCAACGACCTGGCCATCAGCCTGGGCTACGGGCCGTCGGGCGAGCCAGTCGAACGCGAGGTGATCGAAGCGGTCGACGCCATCTTCCGCATCGCCAAGAGCAAGGGGGTCAAGGCCGGCATCCACTGCCCGTCGGGTGAATCGACCCGCAAGCGGCTCGACCAGGGCTACGATTTCATCGCCATTTCAAACGACGCCCGTCTGCTGTCGGCGGCGGCCAAACGTGAATTGGCGGCGGTCCGCAAGCCCTGAAAACGAGAAAGAACAGATCACCCGCAACGGCGTTCTCATTCCGTGTGTCTTCACAAAAGATGTGAAGTCGGTCAGGCGCGGCTGCCCGACCCCAAGCCTTTTCAGGGACGACATCACCTGGAACACTGATTGGACGGGTGACTCAGTCGACGATGAAAAGCTTGACGCCGGTGCGGGTGTGCGAACGGTGCGGTTCGGCGCCGTCGGCCACCTGATAGCTGACGCCTGGGGTAAGCGTGAAGCGGCGGCCGTCGGCCAACTCGGTTTCCAGTTCGCCCTCCAGGCAAAGAAGGATGTGACCCTTGGTGCACCAGTGGTCGGCCAAGTATCCCGGCGTGTATTCGACCATGCGTACGCGGATGTCCCCGAACGTGCGGGTTCGCCAATAGGCCATCCCGGTGTCGCCCTTATGTTCGGTGGGTTCGATCGCCGACCACTCGGTAGTGGCGAACGGAATATCGTGCATGTGCAACGCGTTTCCTCCCAGAATGGGGCAAAAGCGGACCTGACTGTAGCGCGCCGACCCGCCCGGCGCCAGCCCTCGCCCGCAGCGGGCCGCATGCGCCTTTTTCCGCCATCGCCGCTTTGTTACTATTACCGTCGGTTCGGCGAGTCGAGGTCGATCACGACATGAAGAACTGGATGACCTTCGCCACCGCCGCGCTCTGCGGCGGCGTCATCGCGATTGCCGCCGGCATCACCGAATACGGCCGATACAACGATGCGGAGGCGGCGGCCGAACGCGACACACGGGTTGCCGCTGGCCTGGCCGCCGCCCACGCCTCCCAGGTCTTCTCCAACGTCAGATCCAGCCTGCACGGGGTCGACCACATCCGCAACGACGTCGCCCTAGGGCGCATCGACGACACCGAAGCGGTGGGGCCGTTGCTGGATTCCCTGCGCGGCGACGGCGCAGTCATTCTCTCGGTGGGCTGGACTGACGAGCATGGCTGGCAACGGGGCCGTTCGTCGGACATCCCCTTGGGGCCGGCCGCCCTGGACATGAGCGAGAGGGAACATTTCCAGTACCACCGCGACCACCCGGAAGGCTGGGCCGAACAGTGGCTGCACGTTTCAGCACCCGTCCGCGCCCGGGCAACCGGCCAGTGGCTGCTCATCGCCAGCATTCCGCTGACCGACGGCCAGGGACGCTTTATCGGCGTCGCCGGCGCCGCCATCGACCCGCTTCATTTCACCCAAATCTATCACGACATCGAGATGGGGCCGAGTCGCGTCGCCACCCTCTATCGCCGCGACGGCACCGTGTTGTCGCGCGCCCCCGACGTCGAGGGATGGATCGGCAATCGCAACGCCGGACTCGATCCGCTGTTTCGCGAGCGGCTGGCAGCCGGCGCCGGCACCTACCGCGACGCCGACGCCCGGGATGGGGGCGCCCGGATCATCAGCTACAGGACGGTTGGCGACCTGCCCCTGGCCGTCACCGTCAGTTTGTCACACGCCGATGCCCTCGCTGCCTTTCACCGTGGCCTTCGCGTCACCATTGCCGGCGTCGGGATGACCATTATCCTGCTGCTTGGCGCCGCCTGGCTCGTCAATCTTTGGCTCCGCGAGCGCCAGCGTTCCCGCACCGCGCTGGAACGCAGCGAGGAGCGTTATCGCGCCCTGTCCGAACTGTCGCCGACCGGCGTTTTCCGGACCGACGGCGGCGGCAACTGCGTCTATGTCAATGATCGCTGGTGCGACTACGCCGGGATCGGCGCCGCCGAGATTCTAGGTCGGCCGTGGAGCGCCGCCCTGCATCCCGACGATGCGCCGCGCGTGCTTGACGAATGGGCCCGAAACGCCGACCACCACGAGATGTTTTCCTCGGAATTCCGCTTCCAGTCGCCGGACGGGCGAACCACTTGGCTGTTCGGTCAGTCGCAGCCGGTGTTCGACGCCCGGGGCCGCATCGCCGGCCACGTCGGCACCATCACCGACATCACCGAACGCAAGCGTCACGAGGAAGCGTTGCGCGACAGCGAGGATCGCTTCCGCACGCTGGTCAACACCATCGACGGCATCGTCTGGGAAGCCGACGCGCAGACACTGGACTTCACCTTCATCAGCGACAAGGCCGAGAGGCTTCTGGGCCATCCAAGCGGTGACTGGCTGACCCCCGGTTTCTGGGCCACCCACGTCCATCCCGATGATCGCGACTGGGCCGTTGCCCAGCGGACCGCCGCTGTCGCCCGCTGCCAGCCGGCCGACTTCGAATACCGCTTTCTTGCCGGCGACGGCAAACCGGTGTGGCTCCACGATCTTTCCGCCGTCGCCGTCGAAGCGGGCCGACCGCGCTGGCTGCGCGGCATCATGGTCGACGTCGGCAAGTACAAGCAGGCCGAGGAAGCACTCCGCCGCTCCCAGAAGATGGAGGCGATCGGCCTCCTGACCGGCGGTATCGCTCACGATTTCAACAACCTGCTCAACGTGATCTTGAGCCATGCCGAGTTGCTGCAAGAAACCGCCCCGCGCACCCCCAACATCTCGCGCAGCGTCGAGGCAATGGTGAAAAGCGTCAACCGCGGCGCCGACCTCACCCGAAAGCTCCTGAACTTTTCGCGGACGCGCCCACAGGCCACCCAACGAGTCCAGGTCAACGCCTTCATCACCGGCATGAAGGGATTGATCGCCAAGTCGCTGACTCCGGCGATTCAGGTCAACACCCTGCTGGACGACACCGTCTGGCCGGTCGACATCGATCCCGGCGACCTCGAGGACGCCATTCTCAACCTCGCGCTCAACGCCCGTGACGCCATGCCGGGCGGCGGCTCGCTGATCATTGAGACCGCCAACAAGGTCATTGACGAGGCCTATGTCGAGTGCAATCCCGGCAGCACAGCCGGGGAGTTCGTCATGCTGTCGGTCAGCGACACCGGCACCGGAATGACGGCCGCGGTCCGCGAGAAGGCCTTCGAGCCCTTCTTCACCACCAAGGGGGACGACCTAGGCACGGGGTTGGGGCTCAGCATGGTCTACGGGTTCGTGCAACGCTCCGGGGGGCATGCCAAGATCTACTCCGAACTGGGTCGGGGCACCGCCGTCCATCTTTACCTGCCACGCGCCGCCGATCCCATCGGCGCCGCCAGGCCGAGCGCCGAAGGCATTGAGCGCCTGCCGTCCGGCCAGGAAACCGTCCTGGTGGTCGACGACGAGCCTGCCCTGGTCGATGCCGCCACCCACCTTCTGCGGCGGCTGGGGTACCGCACACTGACCGCGCACGGAGCGCGTCAGGCCCTCGAAGTGTTGGACGGGAACCCGGCCATCGACCTGTTGTTCAGCGACGTCATCATGCCGGGCGGCATGGACGGCTATCATCTGGCCATCGAAGCGACCAAGCGGCGCCCCCGCCTCAAGGTTCTCTTGACCAGCGGCTTCACCCGCCGACGCGAGGAGTTCGTCAACGGCGAGGGCGAAATCGCCCGCCACTTGACCCAGACCCTCCTCGGCAAGCCCTACAACATCGCCGAACTGGCGGCGGCGGTGCGAAGGACCCTGGACAGGCAATGAGGGCGCCATGACCACTTTTTCGCTCGGGACCAAGAAACGTGTGGGCGACAGGAGTTGGACCTCGACGATCGCGCGGCATCTTGCGGCAGCGTCGCTGGCGGCCGGGCTAGCCGTCGCCGGGCCGAGCCCGGCGGCGATGGCGGCCATTGACACCCCACACCTAGTGGTGAGCGACGCCACCGGCACGCTGGCTGAACCCGAACTCGATCGCTTGGCCGGTCAGGCCCAGGCCCTACTGGAGCGCATCCTTGCCTTCTGGTCGGCCGACAGCGGCACCGAACGTTTCGGCAAGATTGCCCTGATTTTTGACGCGCCGCGCCGCGATGCCTATTCCAGCGTCTTTTATTGGGAAAACGACAACGGCCGGCGCCGGCGGGTGGTGCGGGTCTTTGGTTTCGAGGCAAGACCGCAGATGCTGGCCCACAAGCTGGCCAGCGCGGCCTTCCCCCAGAAGGACAAACTGATCCGCAACGCCATGGGCATCCTTACCGAAATGCACCTGGGCAATCCCTTGACCTTTCCCCTGTGCGGACTTGACGCCGACGATTGGGTGCGGGCATTCATCAACACCGGCTTGACCATCCCCCTCGCCGAGTTGGGCCCCGAGCAGGAGTCCTGGGGCATGCGGATGGCGGCGGGCGGGCGGGTTTCGGTGTTCGACCGCGCCAAGCAGCACATCGCCTATGCCGAGGCCGGATCGTTCGGCGCCTATCTTTACCACACTTTCGGCATCGACAAGATGAAACGGCTCCACCACCTATCCCAAACCAAGGATCGCCCGATGCGGGAAGCATTCGGTGCCGACCTCGCCGCCATCGAAGCCGCATGGTTGGCCGCCGTATCGGCCGAGGGCAAGACGAGGATGGCCCAATCGTCGATGGCGGCAAGACTCATGGAGGCCGGCCCGGCCACCGCATGCACCGAGGCGCAACGGTCGGCGGCCGACAAACCGTAGATGACGGCATGATGATCCGGGGCCGGACGTTTCGGACCGCCGACCAGCCTATCCGCGATGCGGAGGAAAGTGGTTCAGTGGAATCTTCAGGTACGCGGTGCCGTTGGCTTCCGGCTCGGGCAGCCGGCCGCCGCGCATGTTGATCTGAAGCGCATCCACCATCAGGGCCGGCAGGGAAAGCGTGGCATCGCGTGCCATGCGCATGGCCACGAACTGCGCCTCGGTGACGCCTCCGCGCAGATGGATATTGTCGCGGCGCTGCTCGGCCACGGTCGACATCCACCGCGCCTCGCGCCCGTCGGGCCTGTAGTCGTGGCCCGTGAAGAGGCGGGTTTCAGAAGGCAGGGCAAGGATCTGTTGGATGCTGCGATAGAGCTGGTGGGCGTCGCCGCCTGGGAAATCGGCCCGTGCGGTGCCGCCGTCCGGCATGAAGAGCGTGTCGTGGATGAAGGCGGCGTCGCCGACGACATACGTCATCGAGGCCGCCGTGTGTCCGGGTGAAAACATCACCCGAACGTCCAAGGCACCGATCCGGAAGCTCTCGCCGTCCCTGAACAGACGGTCCCACTGCGAGCCGTCGGCCGGAAAATCGGGAAGGTTGTAGATCTCCTTCCAGATCTTCTGGACGGCGATGGTGCCCTCCCCGATCGCCATCGGCGCGCCGACAACATCCTTCACGTAGGCTGTGGCCGAGATGTGATCCGCATGCGGATGGGTGTCGAGAATCCACTCGACTTTCAACCCCCGTTCCCGAACGAAGGCCAGCATTCGATCGGCGAAGTCGGTGTAGGTCGAGCGCGCGTTGCGGTCGAAGTCGAGCACGGGATCAATGATCGCACAATGCCCGGTGTCGCCATCGGCGACCACATAGGCGATACTGCCGGTCGGCTCGTGGAAAAAACCGGTCACCTCGGGCTTGTTCGCGATCATGGACATCCCCTCCTTCCCTTGCTGCAACGGATGTAAGGACGTTCGCTGGCGGACGCAACCGAGGGCCGTGGCACGCGTGGCCGTTCAGCGGTTCGCACCGGTCAGCGAACGACAAAGCCCATGACGGCGTCTGCTCTGGGCCGGAACCTGCCGGGCGACTGGCGCCCAAATGAAAAAGGCCCGCTTGCACGGGCCTCGTTCAAATTTCGTCTGGAAGAGGATCAGGCGCCGGCGCGCAGTTCAGCCGCCTTCTGTATTTGCTTCTTCAGGCGCTTGAACTCGGGGGCCAGGCTGCTGTCACGGGCACCCAGCAAATAGCCGTCGATGCCGCCCCTTTTCTCGATGGTGCGCAACGCGTACATCGATACCCGAAGACGCACGGCCTTTTGCAGGCTGTCGCTCCACACCGAGGTCTCCTGCACGTTGGGCAGGAACCGGCGCCGCGTCCTGTTGTTGGCGTGACTGACATTGTTGCCAGTCTGAACACCCTTGCCGGTCAGCTCGCAGCGCCTGGTCATCGATCTTGTCCTCTTCGGTCTCTCGCGGCCGGTGCCGCAACCCCATGCCGGGCGCAAAGCCCGGGAACGCGGTTTATTAAGGAATGGGCGGCTTCCCGTCAAGGGAAAAGCAGAGGCCCGCGAGCGTCGCCCGCGGGCCTCGCCAGGATGGACTCGGGATCAGAAGGTGCCCGGGAACTTGCCCCCGTCGAGCAGCAGGTTCTGGGCGGTGATGAAGCCGGCCTGCCGGCTGCACAGATAGGCGCAGAAGTCACCCAGCTCGGCCGGGTCGCCGAACCGGCCGGCCGCCACGGCGGCGATCCGGATGGCCTTCATCTCCTCGTAGGTCTTGCCCTGTCTTTCGGCCATGGCCTTGGTGTTGGACGTGTGGCGCTCCGTCTCGAAATCGCCGGGCAGCACGTTGTTGATGGTGACGTTGTGCTTGGCCACCTCGCGCGCCGTGCCGGCGACGAAACCGGTTAGACCGGCCCGGGTGCTGTTGGAAAGCCCCAGGATGCCGATCGGCGCCTTCACGGCCGAGGATGTGATATTGACGATGCGCCCGAATTTGCGGGCGATCATGCCGTCAACCGTGTCCTTGATCATGAAGATCGGGCCCAGCATGTTGCCCTTGACCGCCGCCATCCAGGTCGCTTCGTCCCAGTCACGGAAATTCCCGGTGGGGGGGCCACCCGCGTTGTTGATCAGGATGTCGGGCTCGGGACAAACCTTGAGGACCGCCGCGCGGCCTTCGTCGCTCATCATGTTGACCGCAACAGGCGTCACCTTGGCGCCGGTCGCCGCGCGGATCTCCTCGGCGGCGGCCTCGATATTTTCGCGGGTGCGCGCCACGATGGTCAGTTCGACGCCTTCCCTGGCCAGCGACAGGGCGCAGGCCTTGCCCAGTCCGGCGCTGGCGCCGCCGATGATGGCCTTGCGGCCGGCGATTCCCAAATCCATGCTGTCTTTCTCCTCGTGTCGTTTGATCGTATTAGGTTAGCGGGTCCGGGCGTAGTATTCGATGCGCTTTTCGGCAAAGCCAACCGCTTCGGCGGTGGCGAAGGCGAAGGCGAACACCATCAGCAGAAGCGCCCAGAATTCGTCGAACAGGAAGTTGCGCGAGTAGAGCTCGAACAACTCGCCGATCCCCATGATGGCGACCAGCAATTGGCCGATGACAACACCCTTGACCGCCCGGATGAGCCCCAGGCGGATGCCGGCAAGCACCTCGGGCAACGCCGCCAGCAGATAGATCCGATAGAAGATCTGCCAGCGGCTGGCCCCGAAGAAGTAGGCCATCTCGGGTAGCGAAGGGTTGACGTGCTTCACTCCGGCCCGGGTG
>JAVEYE010000147.1:0-9224 GCA_034003665.1 Rhodospirillales bacterium
ACGCTCTTCCGATCTCGATCTGGCCCGCCGCTGCCCGGTCGCCGTGGTCAGCGGCCGCGATCGCGCTGACGTCGAGCGGCTTGTCGGCATCGACGGCCTGATCTTCGCGGGCAGTCACGGCTTCGACATTCGGGTGCCGGGCGGACGGCGCATCGCCCGCGAGGAAGGAGGCGACTTCGCGCCGCTTCTGGACTCCGTCAAGGCGCGGCTGCGCCGCGAGGGCGGCGCCATCGAGGGCACCCTGGTCGAGCCCAAGAAGGCGTCGGTGGCCATCCACTACCGGCAGGTCGCCGAGGCCGACCGGCCGCAGGTGAAGACCCTCGTCGACGCCATCCTGGCCGAACACGAGACGCTTCGCGTGACGCCCGGCAAGATGGTCTACGAGATTCAGCCGAAGCTCGACTGGAACAAGGGTAAGGCCGTGCTGTGGCTGCTCGAGGCCCTCGATCTGACGGCGCCCGACGTGCTGCCCCTCTATTTCGGCGACGACATCACCGACGAGGACGCCTTCGAAGCGCTGTCCGGCCGGGGCATCGGCATTTACGTCAGCGGCGCCACCGGTGAGGCCGACGAGAACCGGCCGACCGCCGCCGACTATCGGCTGGAGAATCCCGACGAAACGGGCAGACTGCTCGACACCCTCGCCCGCTAACACGCCGCTTTTCCACCAAGCAAGCAAGGAGCTCCCATGCCCGCCTGGACCCTGAGCTACGACGGCTTTGCGCCTGCCGAGGAAAGTCTGCGCGAGGCGCTCTGCGTGCTGGGCAACGGCTATTTCTGCACCCGCGGGGCGGTCGAATGGGCCGACGCGACGCCCGACATCCACTATCCGGGCACCTATCTGGCAGGCGGCTACAACCGTCTGGTCACCGAGATCTCCGGCCGGCCGGTCGAAAACGAGGACCTGGTCAACATGCCGAACTGGCTCGGCCTGACCTGGCGCATCGGAGACGGCCCGTGGTTCGACCTGGCCGCGGTCGAGATCCTATCCTACCGCCAGGAACTCAACGTGCGCGAGGGGGTGCTGGTCCGCCGCCTGACCGTCCGCGACGGCAGCGGCCGCGAAACGGCGCTGGCCAGTCGTCGCATCGTGTGCATGCACAAGCCGCATCTGGCGGCCATCGAGATGACGATCACGCCCGCCAACTGGTCGGGGCGTGTCGACGTCCGGTCCGCCCTCGACGGCCGGGTGACGAACGCCGGAGTCGCCCGCTACCGCCAACTCAACAACCGCCATCTGGCGCCGCTGGAGTCGGGCGTCGAGGACGACGGCTGCATTCGCCTTCTGGTCGAGACCACCCAGTCGGCCCTGAAGGTCGCCGAAGCGGCCCGCACCCGCCTGTTCGACGACGCCGGAACGCCGCTTGCGGCCGGCGTCGAGACCGTCATCGAGCCGGGTTACGTCGCCCAGGTCTATTCCTTCGACGTCGAGGAGGGGGCGCCGATCACCGTCGAAAAAGTCGTCGCACTCTACACCTCGCGGGACCGCGCCATCTCACACCCCCTCGACCAGGCGGTCGCCACGGTTCGCCGGGCCGGTGATTTCGGCGACATGCTGCACGGCCACAAGGTGGCCTGGAAGCAGTTGTGGCGACGCTGCGACCTGGTGATCGACCAGCGCGAACGCATCCAGATGATCCTGCGCGTCCACGTCTTTCACCTGTTGCAGACGGCGTCGCGCAACACCATCGACCTCGACGTCGGCGTCCCGGCCCGCGGCTGGCACGGCGAAGCCTATCGCGGCCATGTGTTCTGGGACGAGCTGTTCATCTTCCCGTTCCTCAACCATAATATTCCCGAACTCACCCATTCGCTCCTGCGCTACCGCCATCGCCGGCTTGACGAGGCGCGCGCCGCCGCCGCCGAGGCCGGCTTCAAGGGCGCCATGTTCCCGTGGCAGAGCGGCGCCAACGGGCGCGAAGAAACGCAGTCGATGCACCTCAACCCGAAATCGGGGCGCTGGCTGCCCGACCTCAGTCACAACCAGCGCCATGTCAACATTGCCATCGTCTATAACGTCTGGCAGTACTGGCAGGTCACCGGCAACGACGGCTTCATGTCGATCTTCGGGGCCGAGCTCATGTTCGAGATCGCCCGCTTCTGGGCGAGCATCGCCCACTACAATGCGAAACGCGATCGGTACGAGATTCACGGCGTCATGGGGCCCGACGAGTACCACGAGGACGACCCCGGCCACGAAGGGCCGGGCCTGCGCAACAACGCGTACACCAACGTGATGGTGGCGTGGAGCCTGGATGCGACGCTGAAAGCCCTCGATTCCCTTTTGCCGTATCGACGGGACGAGTTGCGCGAAACGCTCGATATCACCGACGCCGAGATTTCGCTGTGGGCCGACATGAGCCGCAAGATGTTCGTGCCGTTCCACGACGACGGCATCATCAGCCAGTTCGAGGGTTATGAGGCGCTCAAGGAGTTCGACTGGGCCGGATATCGCGAAAAATACGGTGACATCCGGCGGCTCGACCGCATACTCGAGGCCGAGGGCGACTCGCCGAACAACTACAAGCTTTCCAAGCAGGCCGACGTGCTGATGCTGTTCTACCTGTTTTCGGAGGACGAGATCGCCCGCATCTTCGCCATGCTGGGCCACCGTCTGGATGCCGAGGGCATCCACAAAAACATCGCCTATTACCTGGCCCGCACGTCGCACGGCTCCACGCTGAGCCGACTGGTGCAGTCGGCGGTCCTGTCGCGGTTCGATCGCGAGAATTCTTGGAAGGCCTTCTGCGAGGCGCTGGAAAGCGATATTTCAGACATCCAGGGCGGCACCACCGCCGAAGGCATCCATCTGGGCGCCATGGCGGGAACCGTCGACATGGTTCAGCGCATCTACACCGGCCTCGAGATCCGCGACGGCATCCTGTTCTTCAACCCGCGCCTGCCGCGCCATCTGGGATCGCTGGAGTTCGCCATCCGCTATCGGGGCATGTGGGTGGACGTCGCCGTCACCGGCAGCACGCTCGTCCTTTCGCCGCGCGCCGATACCCGGGCCGAACCGGTGCGCATCGGCGTCGTCGACCGCATCCACTTCCTGAAGCCGGGCTACAGGCGGAAATTTTCCCTTGCCTGAAGAATCCGCGGCCGATCAATCGTCTTGCACAACGGCCGAAAAAACGGCATGAGTCGGCCAGCCTGGAGGGAACCGCACAATTATTAAGGGTTTTCCGAACGGCGCTCCTCGCTTGTGAAGATACCCGCGCTTGGTGTAGGCTCAATTACGTTTCGAGAACGCAACGGATTTTGCCTTAATTTTCAATAAGATGTTTGAAAATTCCACATTTCGGGCGACGATCGGGGGGCTGTTGATCCCCTTCGCTGGCGTTGCGCTGATCGGAACCGCCTTCGTGGTGGGAGCCCTCGTTTTTGCGGCGAACGGACAGGACCGCATCGCCGCGGAGGCGGAGAGCCGGGCGGTGCGCCATGAGATCGGCCGGCTGCGCCAGCAGGTCGAACGCGTCGTACTCGACTATAGTTATTGGGATCAGGCCGTCGAGCATCTGGTCGACAGCTTTGACCCCGCGTGGACCGCCGACAATCTGGGCTCTTACCTGAGCGACGTTCACGGCATCGACGTCAGCTACGTCCTCGACCCCGACAACCGCGTCACCTATGCCTACGAGCCGGGCGCAACCGGCGCCGTCGACCCCTTCATGCGCTTTTCAGGCGGCCTCGACGTGTTGATCAGGCGGGCCCGTGAGACCATGCCGGACGCCCCTCCCGTCCCCGCCGTCGGATTCCTGCGCGACGGCAGTTCCCTTCACATCGCCGCCGCCAGCGCCCTGACCTCCTATGAAACGGTGGGAGAGGGCCGAGTCGACCGGGGCACCCGTTGGGTCATGCTGTTCACCGTCGAATTGAACCCCCAGACCATCGCCCGGATCGGCTCGCAGATCGGACTTCGGAACCTCACCGCCGTCTTTCCGCCGTCCGCCCCGCCGCCTCTTCACATCGTCGTCACGCAGGCGAACGGCTATCCGGCCGGATACCTGACCTGGCAGGGCATGGATCCCGGCCGCGACATGCTGTGGTGGGCGCTGCCGGGATTGGGGCTCATCATCCTCCTGCTCACCGGAATGGGCGGTGTCTTCGTGCGCCGCGCCGTCGACGCAGCCTTGCGGCTGGAAAACGAGACGGCCACCGCCACCGCGCAGAGAAGGCGATCCGAGACCTCTTTGATGGTGGCCGGCACCATGATGGTGGAGCTGGGCCAGAGCGGCCGCGTGACCATGATCAACCGCAAAACCTGCGAGGTCCTTGGCTATCGCGAGGACGAACTCGCGGGGATCGACTGGCTGGAAAGGGTGGTCGCCCCAGAACATCGCGACCGCCAGCGGCGGGTCTTCGGCGCGGCGTTGGCCGGTGACATCGAATCGGTGCGCGACCACGAGACCCTGGTCGTGACCAAGGCAGGCGATCGGCGGCTCGTCGCCTGGCACAACAACGTGGTCGAGAACCCGCAGGGCGAGGCCGTGGGAACCCTCAGTTCCGGTCAGGACATCACCGCCGAGCGCCAGGCCGAGGACGCCCTGCGCCAGCTCCTGTTCCGCTTTCAGGCCCTGCTCGACCACTCGCCGTCGTCCATCTTGCTCAAGGACACCGAAGGGCGGCTCATCTTCGCCAACAAGGAGTTCGCCCGCCGAACCAGGCTGAAGCCGGAGGACATCGTCGGCAAGATGGACCGCGACTTCCTCGATGCCGAAACCGCCGCGCAACTGGAAGCCATCGATCGCGAGGTCATGGAGAGCCGTCAAACCCGGCAAACCGAAATCACCATGATGACCCTCGACGGCCCGCGGATCATCATGTCCATGACGTTCCCGATCCTTGACGAGAGCGGCGCGCTGATCGGCATCGGCGGCATCGGCACCGACATCACCGAGCACGAGCAGGCCAAGGCAGCGACGCAAAAGCTCCAGGCCGAACTGGCCCAGGTGCTCCGCCTCGGGACCATCGGCGAGATCGCCTCGGGCCTGGCCCACGAGATCAACCAACCGCTGACCGCCGTGATGAACTATGCGGTCGGCATGCTGCGCCGGCTGCGTTCCGGGAGCGTGCAACCCGAGGACACCATCCGCGTCTTCGAGATCATCGCCGAGCAGGCGCGCCGCGCCGGCGACATCGTACGCCGCATGCGCCAATTCGTGCGTCGCGAAGGCCCCGGTTTCAGCGAAGCCAACATCAATCGGGCGATCCGCGAGGCGATCGCGCTGGTGACCGCCGATGCGGCCGCGCTCAAGGTCGCCATCGAATTCGACCTGGACGAATCGCTGCCGCCCATCCTCGCCGATGCCGTCCAGATTCAGCAGGCGATCCTCAACCTCACCCGCAACGCGCTGGACGCAATGGCCACCGAGACCGCAGCTTCGCTGCCTCGCCGTCTTACCGTCAGAACACGGCAGACCGAGGCCGGCATGATCGAGGTTTCAGTCGGTGACACCGGCCCCGGCATCCCCCAGGCCATCCGCACCCGCGTTCTCGACCCCTTCTTCTCGACGCGCAAGGGGGGCATGGGTATGGGGTTGCCTATTTGCCGCACCATTGTCACCGCGCACGGTGGAAGTCTGTGGTTCGCCACCGGTCCCGACAAGGGAACCTCCTTCCACTTCACCTTGCCGATCGCTCAGCAGCCGGCTGATGAAGCCGATCCGTCCCCGGCGACGGAGCCGTCCGGCGACGTCCGGGTTAGCCGTTGAGCCGACCGCCGCGCGCTCCTATAAAATGAACGGAAGCGCCGGTCACGGGTTGCCGATCCGCCGGCTCCGCAGGGAAAGGAGACAGACCATGGCCGTTGAACCGCGCCTTCGTTTCGCCGTCATCGGGGTCAACCACTATCACATCTTCGGACAGACCCAGTGCCTGCTGGACGCCGGGGCCGATCTGGTCGCGGTCGACCTGACCGGCGGCGAACCGCACATCGTGGCCGGCTTCTGCGACAAGTTTCCGCAGGCGCGCCAAGTGCGGGAAAAGGCCGAGATCCTTGAGGACGGCTCCATCCAGCTCGTGGTCGGCGCCGCCATCCCCTTTCAGCGGGCCGGCCTCGGCATCGAGGTGATGCGCCACGGCAAGGATTACATGACCGACAAGGGCGGCTTCACGACACTGGAGCAGCTCGACGTCGTTCGCCGGGTGCAGAAGGAAACCGGGCGCATCTACTCGATCTGTTTCTCCGAGCGTTTCGAGAACCGGGCGACGGTGAAGGCCGCCGAACTGGTGCGCGCCGGCGCCATCGGCCGCGTCATCCAGACGGTCGGTTTGGGACCGCACGCCCTTCACAACCAGCCGCGCCCCGACTGGTTCTTCCGCCGCGAACCGACCGGCGGCATCCTGGCCGACATCGCGTCGCACCAGGTCGACCAGTTCCTCCATTTCACCGGCGCGGCGGATGCCGAGGTGGTGTCCAGCCAGGTGGCCAACCACAACAATCCGCACTATCCGGAGTTCGAGGACTTCGGGGAAATCGTGCTGGCGGGGGCCGGCGCCACCGGCTACATCCGGGTCGACTGGTTCACGCCCGGCGGGTTGGGGGTGTGGGGCGACGGCCGCCTGTTCGTGCTGGGCACCGAAGGCTATATCGAGCTTCGCAAGTACATCGACGTGGCCGGCCGGCCGGGTGCCAACCACCTGTTCCTGGTCGACGGCAAGGGAATCCGCCACTTCGACTGCAACGACGTGCCCCTGCCATACGGCGGGCAATTGATCGCCGACGTGCTGAACCGCACGGAAACGGCGATGGCCCAGGACCATTGTTTCCTGGCCTCCCGCCTGTGCCTGGAGGCCGAGGCCAGGGCCCGCCGCCTCGGCCATCTGGCCGCCACAGCCGGGAACGGCGAAGGCGCCTAGGCGGCGCGGCAGGCCGAATGGAGCAAACGCCAATCGCCCCACAGGGCGTAAGCAAGGCGCCGCATGGCGTCGGCCGTTTCGGGGTTTCCTTCCTGCTCGCACTGGTCGGCCAGCGCCGCCGCCGCGGCGATGCGCATGATGACGTCCGTCTCCTCGCCCGTCGCCTTCGCGACGACGATGGGAGGTTTCCGTTTTCCGTTTTGCGACGCAGTTTTCATACGATTACGCGGTTTTTCGGGAATTCGGCTTCCTTCGGCAGAGGTTTCGTCCTCCGATGACGGCATCGCAAAAGGCATACCAAGCCTCGGCGGGCCCGACACGACTGGCCAAGCGAATGCCTGAAGGGCAGCGAACGACGGTGCGGTTCCCCGACTTGCCCTTCAGAGACGCGCGCCCGATCTATGATGGCAGTCCCCGCATTGCGGTCGCCGGCTCGTTGTTGCCTGGATCGCGGGCGGTGGCGCCGGTTCAAGGGAGGAAATCATGCGCTACGTGCTGATTGGCGCCGGCCCGGCCGGCGTCGTCGCCGCCGAGACCCTTCGCAAGACCGATCCCGAGGGCGACATCGTGCTGCTCAGCGACGAGCCGGAACCCCCGTATTCGCGGATGGCGCTGCCCTATTTCCTGGTCGGGACCATCGACGAGGCGGGCACCTATCTTCGCAAGTCCGAGAACCATTACATCGACCTCGGCATCGACTTCCGGCACGCCCGCGTCGAACGGATCGATCCGGACGGACGGGCGGTGACCCTGGCCGGGGGCGAGAGCCTGGCCTATGACCGCCTGATGATCGCCACCGGCTCGCGGACCCGGCGGCCGTCGCTGCCCGGCATCGACCTGCCGGGCGTTCATCCCTGCTGGACGCTGGCCGATTCGCGCGAGATCATCCGCCGCGCCGCGCCCGACAGCCGGGTGGTGCTGATGGGCGCCGGCTTCATCGGCTGCATCGTGCTGGAATCGCTGATCAAGCGGGGCGTCAAACCGACCGTGGTGGAGATGGCCGACCGCATGGTGCCGCGCATGATGAATCCGGCGGCCGCCGGCCTCATCAAGGCGTGGTGCGCCGCCAAGGGGATCGAGGTGCTGACCTCGACCCGCGTCACCGCCATCGAGGACACCGGCCAGTCCCGCGATCCGCTGCGCGTCGTGCTGGACGAGGGTGCGCCGCTCCGTGCCGCGCTGGTGGTGGTGGCGACCGGGGTGCGCCCCAGCATCGCCTTCCTGGAGGGCAGCGGCATTGGGACCGATTTCGGGATTGTCGTCGATTCCCATCTGAAGAGCACCGCCGACCATGTCTACGCGGCGGGTGACGTCGCCCAGGGGCCGGATTTCATGGGCGGCTGGTCGGTCCACGCCATTCAGCCGACGGCGGTCGAGCATGCCCGCATCGCCGCCTTGAACATGGCGGGCGGCAACGCCACCTACCACGGCAGCCTGGCCATGAACGTGCTCGACACCGCCGGCTTGGTGTCCAGTTCCTTCGGCCAGTGGCAGGGGGTGGAGGGCGGCGATTCGGTGGAACGCGTCGATGCGGCCCGCTTCCGCTACACCCGGCTGGAGTTCGACAAGGATCGTCTGGTCGGCGCCATCTGCCTGGGACGGACCGACCAGATCGGCGTGTTGCGGGGCCTCATCCAGTCGCGCGTTCGACTGGGCGCATGGAAGGCCCGGCTGATGGAGGATCCGCAGCGGATCTCCGAGGCTTACGTAGCGTGCACGCAGAGGTGAGCAAGGCGGAACGATGAAGGTCAAGATCAAGCTGTTCGCCCTGCTCGAGGACTACCTGCCGGCCGGCGCCAAAGACAACGAGGTGGAGATCGAGGTGGCCGAGGGCACCACCGCGGCCGCCCTCGTCAGGCGGCTCAACCTGCCGGACGAACTGTGCCATTTGATGCTGCTCAACGGCGACTATCTGGAGTCAGGCGAGCGTGGTTCCCGGCCTCTGGTCGAGGGCGACGCGCTGACCGTCTGGCCGCCCATCGCCGGCGGCTGAAGCTCAGGCGGCGTTCGGCGCCCAACGGCCGGACGCCGTCTTCTGCCAGCCCAGTCCCTGCATGCGCCGCTCGCCGCGGGCGATCAGCCAGTCGATCTCCTCGATGTCGGTGGCGTCCAGCTTGGGCGCCGTCTGGCGGATCTTCGGCGTGCGCAAGAGGCCGCGCCGCCACAGGACGTGCTTGCGCACGCGAATGCCGAGAGCCGGCTGGACTTCCTGGCAGATCATCGGCAGGTGGGCGTCGAACAGGTCGGTCGCCCCCTCGAAGTCGCCCCTTTCCGCCATGGCGTGGATGCCGACCAGCACCTCCGGATAGCTGAAGCCGGTGGCCAAACCGTCGGCCCCGCGGCGCAGCGCCGGGCCGGCGTAG
>JAVEYE010000148.1:0-9123 GCA_034003665.1 Rhodospirillales bacterium
TGCTGGGCGAGCAACTGGTGGAATACGAGGTCCGAACCCACGGGCTGCGCGCCGTTTCGCTGCGTCCCTTCATGATGTACGACGAGGACGAGGACCTGGGCGACCACCGCTCGGCGATGATCCGCTTTGCCACCAACCTGGCGCTGGGCCGCAAGATCGAGGTGCACCGCGGCAGCATGCGCGGCTGGCTGCATGTCAGCGACGCCGTGCGGGCCGTCGAGGCCGCCGCCCACGTCAAGGAGTACGCGGCGATCAATATCGGCCACCCCGAGATCGTGCCGATCGAGGACATGGCCGAGATGATCCGCGCCCGGCTGGGGGCCGATCCGTCGCTGATCACCCATCACGACCTGCCGGAGCGCATGACCCTGATCAAGCGCCCGAAGCTGGAGAGGCAGCGCGATATCCTGGGCGTGGTTCCCGCCGTCTCCCTGGCCGACGGGGTGGGTCGGGTCTGTGCACGCATCCAGGAACGTCTGGCCGCGGGGGAGCGCCCGACGGCGATCCGCTAGCCCCGTGAGGAAGCCACGTCGTATCGCATTGCTGTATTGGCAGGCGGCGGAAAACGCCACGCTGTCCTATCAGCACGGCTGGCCGCGTGCCTTTTGCGAAAGCTCCTTGTTCGATGCCGTTCCATTGAATTTGGCGGACACGGAGTGGGGCGATCGGTGGGCCTTCCTGCGCATTCTGTCGCAACGGCGATTCGACGCGATCGTCATGCTGCACTCCGTCTTCTCGAACCAGCCTCGGTTGCGGCGCTTTCTCTTCTGGCTGGTCGCGCGCTGCCCGCAGCCGAAGGCCTTCTTCATCGGCAACGAGTATCGCGCCATGCCCGAGAAGATCGAATTCTGCCGGGACATCGGACTGTCGCTGCTGATTACCCAGAGCAACGACCCCCGTGTGCTGGCGCTCTATCGCGATGCCATCGGCTGCGCGGTCGGCAGCGTGCCCAACACCGGCTGCGATTTGTCGGTTTTCCGCCCCGGACCTTCATTGGAGCGGCGGCCGATCGACCTCGGCTACCGGTCCTACGAGGCGCCCTTCTACCTCGGCAATTTTGAAAAGACGGAGATTGCCGAGTACTTCACGGCCCACGCGGCGGCTTTCGGCATGCGGGTCGACATTTCGATGTCGCCGGACGACCGCTTCGACGCCGCCGGCTATGCCGCCTTCCTGAACCGCTGCCGGGGTCAGATCGGCACCGAGTCTGGAACCGATTTCTTCGAACTGACGGACGCCCTGCGCCATCGCGTGCACGCGCTCGAGCGGGAGAATCCGGCGGTTGGCTGGCCGGAGGTCAAGGCCAGGATTTTCGAGGGCATGAAGCCGACTGTGCCAATGCGCATCATCAGCGGCCGACAGGTCGAGGCTGCAGCCTGCAAAACGGTGCAGATCCTATTCGAGGGTCGTTACAACGGGTATTTTGCGCCGGACGTCCATTACATTCCCCTCGCCAAGGACTTCGCCAACATCGACGAGGTCATGCACAAGTTTCGCGACGATGCCTTCTGCGGCCGGCTGGTCGACAACGCCTATGACGTGGCGGTCGGCGAGTTCACCTACGAGCGGCTGGTGGGCAGATTCGCCGCCATCCTGGCACCGCTTTTATGATGAGATGGCAGATACCATGCTGAAGTGGCGCCAGACCTTGATCGGTCCCGAGGACACCATCCTCCAGGCGCTCGGGGCCATCAATGCCGCACGCTCGCAATTGGCGCTGGTGGTCGATGGCGAACATCGCCTGCTGGGCACGCTGTCCGACGGCGACATCCGCCGGGCTCTGCTGACCGGTGCCACCGTCGAGGACCGTGTGGCCCCCTGGATGAACCGGGACGCCCGCGTCGCCTACGAGACCGATCGGCCGGAGGACGTGCTGGCGATGATGCGCGTCCACGGGTTGCACAAGCTGCCGGTCCTTGACGTGGAACGGCGGGTGGTCGGCTTGCGCGACGTCGACGATTTTCTGCGCCAGAGGCGGCGCGACAACCCGGTCGTGATCATGGCCGGCGGCCTGGGCAGCCGGCTGGACGCCCTGACCCGCGACCGACCGAAGCCTATGCTGCCGGTGGGCGGTCGGCCGCTTCTGGAAACCATCATTGCCCGTTTCGTCGAGCAGGGGTTCTGCGACATCCGGCTTGCCGTCAACTACCATGCCGACATCATCGTGCGGCATTTCGGCGACGGGTCGC
The DNA here is from genome assembly GCA_034003665.1 of Rhodospirillales bacterium. Classification (GTDB taxonomy): domain Bacteria; phylum Pseudomonadota; class Alphaproteobacteria; order Rhodospirillales; family Shumkoniaceae; genus Shumkonia. The sequence continues at coordinate 2,190 of JAVEYE010000148.1, forward strand.
GATTCGGCGCCGAAATCCGCTACCTGCGGGAGAAAAAGCGCCTCGGCACCGCCGGCGCCCTTAGTCTGATGCCACCTTTCCTCTCCCGCCCCGTCATCGTCAGCAACGCCGACCTTCTGACCAGCATGAACTACGGTTCGCTTTTGGAAACCCACCTGGCCGCCGGCGCCGAGGCCACCATGGCGGTGCGCGAGCAGGAGCACGCCATTCCGTTCGGCGTCGTCCATCAGCAGGAAGGTCGGGTGGAGCGGATCGAGGAAAAACCCAGCCAGAGCGTACTGGTCAACGCGGGGGTTTACGTCCTCGACCCGGAGGTTCTTTCGCTGGTGCCGCCGGACACCTTCTACGACATGCCCCAATTGATCGAGGACCTGATCGGGCAGGGCCGGGTGGTCCAATGCCACCGTGTGGACGGCTACTGGCTTGATATCGGCCGACCGGCCGACTATGAACGCGCCCAAAGCGATTTCGCCGGCAGCGAAGGTTGAAGGCCCAGCGATGGATCTGAAGCAGAGACTGCGCAGGAGCTGGCTGGGATATGTCGCGCGGGCCGCGATCCAGTCGCTTTGGTACGTAAAAGCCCTGCCTCGGGTCTCGCGTGCGTGGTTGGTCGATCGTCTGAACCGCCGGGCCTATCGCAAGCTGTCAGAGGCCCACCTCCGGAACGCTCGTCGGTCCGACACCGTGTTCATCTGCGGGACCGGATCGTCGTTGCACGACATCGCGCCGGACGAGTGGGCCAGGATCGCCGAGCACGACATATTCAGCTTCCGCGACTTCCCGCGCCAGCGCAACGTACGTGCCGATTTCCACATGACCGGCGAGGTCGATGTTTTGGAAGAATACGCAGCCGCTATAAACAACAACCCCCTATATTCCGCCACCCTTTTTCTGGTGCAGGAGGGGTTGCAGGCATGGATGGGCAACCGCCTGATCGGCGAGGGGCACCTGAAGGCCGACGCGCCGGTCTACCGCTACCGCCGGCGGGCCCGCGGCAAGATGGTGCCGCCGAGCGAAAGCTTCGCGGAGGGTATCGTCCATGGCGGCGGTTCGGTCGTAAGCGCGGTCAATATTGCGCTGATCCTGGGGTGGAAGCGGATCGTGCTGGTGGGGGTCGACCTTTACGATCATCGATACTTCTACATGCCCCCGGACCAGACGCGGATTGCCGAAAAAGCTGGCGTCACCCATGACACACCCTTCGCCAACGGCGACCACATCGTCGCGCAGTTGGGCATGTGGGACGCCGCGATGCGTCCGCGCGGCGTTCGGCTTTTCGCCTACAATCCCCGCTCGCTGTTGATCCGCCATCTGCCGGTGTTCCGGTGGGAGGAAGGGGATCGACGGCCGGCCACAGCAGGAGAGGCCGCAACATGAGAATTCTGGTCGTCGGCGCCGGGCAGATCGGCAGCCGCCATATGCAGGGCCTGGCGACGGTGCCCGAGGTTGCCGAGGTGGTCGCGGTGGACCCGTCGGCGGAATCGCGGGCGCGTGCAGAGGGGCGTTGGCTGGACGTGCCGGAGCACGCCGGCAAGCGGCTGGTCATGACGGGGTCGTTCGACGTGCAGGGGCCGTTCGACGCCGCCGTGGTTGCCACCAACGCCACGGGCCGCCTGGAAAACCTGCGCCGGGTGACGGCTCTGGGTGTGCGGCACGTTCTGGCCGAAAAACTGCTGTTCCAGTCGCTGGACGAATGGGATGCCGCCCTGGCATTGGCGCGCGAAACGGATCTGGAGGTTTACGCCAATTACGTCTACCGCTACGCCGCCCCGTGGGCGGCTCTGCGGCATCGGCTGGGGGGCGCCCGTTTCTCCATGACCGTCACCGCCGGCGATATCGGCCTGGCGACCAATCTGCCGCATTGGCTTGATCTTTTCGAGTTCGTGGGTGGATCGGCGTTGGCCGACCTCCAGGTGGAGGCGCTGGCAACGGTCTATCCGAGCAAGCGCGGTGGCGGCCTGTTGGAATGTTCGGGCGCGCTTGGTGGGGTTTCGGCGACCGGCAGCCGGATCGCACTGCGGTTCAGTACTGGCGAGGCGGCCCCCCGTTGCCGCATCGAGACCGACGCCGGTTGGATCGACCTCGACGAGACGCGGGGGGCCATCGAGGGGCCGCTCGCCGATCCGGATTGGCGGCTGGAAACGCCGATGGTCAGCCGCATTACCAGCCGGGCCATTCCCGAAATCCTGGCCGGCCAGAGCCCGCTGCCTGACTTGGGTGCGACGGCGGGGATGAACCGCTTGATGCTGCGGGCACTGGGGGACGCTCTGGTCGATGGCTTCGGCCCCCAAACCGTTGTACCCATAACGTGACCGGAAAATTTTCATTATGTTGCTGTTGATTGGGGCCGGCGCCGCCGGCCGGGACTATGTCAGGGCGCTGCGTCTTCTTGGCGTCGAGAAAATCGATATCCTGTCGCGCCGCCAAGAGCCGGCGGCCGCCTTGTGCCGTGAATACGGCCTGGGCCAGGCCTACGGCGGCGGCCTGGATACGCTGCCCGGCATTGCCGATCGCTACGACCGGTTCATCGTCGCATCCCCGATTGAGACGCTGCTGCCCTACCTGAAGGCGTTGGCGGAACTGACGCACCGTCCCATTCTGGTCGAAAAGCCTGTGGCCTTGGCCGCGGGCGATTTGGCCGATCATCTCGGGTGCCATCCGAACGGGAACGTCATGGTGGGACTGAACCGGCTGTTCTATCCCTCCGTCATTGAACTGAAGCGGCGGCTGGAGGAGGACCCTGTCCGTTCCGCCGACTTCTCCTTCACCGAATGGCTGCATCGAGTCAACCTTTCGCAGTACGCGCCGCAGGTGCTGGCCCGCTGGGGGATTGGCAACAGCCTCCACGTCATTTCCACCGTCTTCGACCTGATCGGCCGACCGACGGTTCTGCATGCCGAAGTGGTGGGCCAGAATGACGTGGCGTGGCATCCCGCCGGTTCCGCCTTCCTGGGGGCGGGGCGGAGCGAGCGCGGCGTTCCCTTCGCCTACGCCGCGGACTGGTTGAGCGCCGGGCGCTGGAGCGCCGCCTTCCGCACGGCCGCGGGGGCGTATCACCTGGAGCCTTTCGAGGGGTTAAGCTTCTGCCCCAAGGGGAGCGTGAAGCGCGCCGAGGTCGTGCCGGTCTGGGCCGGCGACATCAAATGCGGTTTCGAGGGCATGCTGCGCTACTGGCTGGCGGCAACGACGATCGATCCGCGCTATGGCCTTCACCGGATGCTGGATCATCTCGTCGCCGTGGAGCGCATGATGTATGTCGTAGGCTCATGATGGCCCCGGTGCTGCATCCCTCGGACGTGGCCGGGGCAGAAAACGACACGTTCCGGTTCTACAACGTCCTGCCAAGCGACGATTATGAGTTGGCTGCAGACTGGCCGAGAGCGGACCTCTGTACCGTGGGCCGAGCTGCGGCGCGCAGTGCGAGTGTGGAGTCGCTGGACGCGCTGGCGCTGGCCCTTCTGGCGCTGCGCGATGAGCGCCTGCCCGGCGACCTCGATTGGGCGGCCCTTGCCGATGCCTGCGCAGAGGGCTATTCGCGGCAATTGAGACCGGACGGATCGCGGCCTTTGCGCATGGGGTTCGCGCGGGCGAATTTCATGCTGCGCGATGTTCTCGATCGAGGGCTTGGGAACGATGGCGACATCCTCGACGAGCGCCGCTTCGAGCAGGGATTCGTGTGGGACTGGCTGCCGCTCGCCGAAGGCGAAGTGATCGCCGACAGCCGACACGAGAATATTCATCATCTCGGCTGCCGCCGGCCGCGTCCATCCGTGCGGCTTGGGCTGCCGACCCAAATCGATCCCCTGTCCGATGGGCGGGTGGCGGTGGGGTCCTGTTACAGCGATGGCTGGCATGCATGGGACACCGACGGAACGCCAGAGAGTTTTGCGAGGGCGCGGCCGGTCGTTCTGGCGTTCGACCACGATGGGGAGATTCTGGAACTCGATGTGGATGGCGTCATCCGGCGCGGTGGCGACGGCCAGGTGCTGGTGCGCCTTCCGATCCAAGCCGTTTGGTGCGCCCGTCGGGTCGGCGATATGGTTTTCGCTTCCGACTGGGGGGATGCCGGAACGCTGGCCCTTTGCGATCTGCGCAAGATGATCTGTCATCGGATCAGCAGCCGCCCCGTCCTGCTGACCAACGATATCTGCTGGCATCACGACCAGTATTATGTGTTGGACAAGATGCAAGGGCGGGTCTTTGCGTTTGACGAGAACTTCTCCTTCCGGCAGTCCAGGATGCGTTTCGGCAAAAGCGCCGGCCGACTGTATGATCCGATCTCGATCCGGCCCCATCTGGACAACCTCCACGTGCTTTCCTGGATCACTGGCTCCCTTGTCACGATAAGGCCGTTCTGATGGCGCTTCTGCATATCGTCCACTGTATCGACACCGAAGGTCCACTTACCGAGACGCTGGAAGCGACCTTCGGGCGACTGCACATGTGTTTCGGCATTGACTTGGCGCCGAACGCCGAGACGCTGGCCAAGCTGCAACGGGCTGAGATTCCGCTGCATGGGCAGGAGGCGGCGGTAGCGCACATGCTGTCGCCGGAACTGCTTGCCTACAACTCTTCATGGAACGCCATCGACTCGATGCTGGATGAGCTCCTCTCCCCGGCGTTCCGCGAGCGGATGCGCGATGACGAGGGCGGCGGCTGGGTCTATTCCTGGCACTGCATGGACCATATGCGCTATGCGGAAAATCCCCGGCACAAGGACGTCGGGTACGGCAACGTGTTCCGCTTCTATCGGAACGCGCTTCGCCGCCGGGGGATCATCCGGGACGAGATCAACTGGCACTTCCATCCCTATTCGGTGACGCGCAACCCGCTGCATGCCGCCACCAGCTATGTCGGTTCCTACGACACCTTGGCGGAAATCATCGGACGCCGCATTCTCGAGGATGACTGGTTTCCCGTGACGAACCGTCCGGGGTTCCACGCCGAACGTCCCGACTCGCATCTGTTTCTGGAACAATGGCTTCCCTTCGATTATGCCAACCAGGCGCATGAGGACGAGGCGGAAAGGCCCGATCTGTCCGGCGGGCGGTTCGGCGACTGGCGGCGCGCCCCGCGGTCGTGGCGCGGCTATCGGCCCAGCCACGACGACCATCAGGTTCCGGGCAACTGCAAGCGGTGGATCTTCAGGTGCCTGAATGTCGGCGCGCGCTTTCGGGAACTGAGACCAAACCACCTGCGGGAGGCTTTCGGCGAAGCCGCGGCAACCGGCAAGGCCATTCTGGCGTTTACCGATCACGACTACCGCGACATCCGCCGCGACGTCGAGGCGGTCCGCACGATGCTGGCGCAGGTGCGGCCCGAGTTTCCGCAAGTGCGCGTGCGCTATTCGGGCGCCGAGGCTGCCGCGCGCGACCTTCTTGGCATTTCCGGGCACCCGCTGCCGCGTCTGTCGATTTCGGTCCAGGAAGGACGCGCCGTCATTCGATTGGAGGCTGGAGAGATATTCAGTTCCCAACCGTTTCTCGTCATGCGGACGCACGAGGGGCGGGTGCTGCACGACAATCTGGATGTCCAGGAACCGGATCGATTGTGGACCTACTGTCTTGATGACCAGACCCTTCTGCCAGAGGCCCTGGAAACGATCGGGGTGGGCGCCGCGGGACGATGGGGCGGGTATGCCGTCGCCAAGACCGATGGCTTGACATGATCCGGCGCGTCACCGCCAGATCCTCGCGGATGTTTTCGACGACCATGTGCGAGTAACAGGCTGACACGATGCGCATCGGGCTGTTCCTGCCGACCCTCCGTCGCGATTACGACCGCGTGCAGTCGGCCATTTGGATCCGTGCCCTCCAGATGGTCGAGCCCTTGCGCGAGCTAGGCCATGACGTGTCGGTGAACAATCCGCTGCGCCGCTACGACGTGGCCATCTACCATCGCGGCATGAAACGTCGCTCGGTGTCGGTGGTGCGCCTCCTCCGACGCATAGCCAAGCGCGTCTACTGGGATACCTGCGTCGACTATTTCGAGCGGCACGAGGCTGCCGACCAGGAACAGGTGGATTCGTCGCGGACCATTGCCGGCTTGGTCGACGGCATCTGCGTGCCGACCGCCGGAATCGCCGACAGCGCGCAGCGCTATTCCGACAACGTTTTCGTCATGCCGGACCCTGTCAACCTGCAGCACTTCGCGGCGGTCAGATCATCCATCAATTGGGACGGGCCTGTCTTTGGCTGGTCCGGCGTGGCCTGCAAGGCGACCAGCCTTGACGGATACGCCGCCTTTCTCGACGGCCGCAGCCGAATCATCGCCGAAACGGCGCCGGTTTTGTCGTTCCGCTACGATTTCGAGCGTTGGCGTCATGCGGAATTTCCGGCGGCTTTGCGCCGCTGCGATGTGGCATTCCTTCCGCGCTTGCTCGGGTCGACCTACACGGTGAACAACAGCTCGTTCAAGGCGCTGGCATTTGCCGTGCTTGGCCTGCCGATCATTGCCACGCGATTGCCCTCGTACGCGGTGATGGCGGAAGACTACGACGGTATCGTCTTTCTCGAGGACTTCGGAGATGATCCGGCGGCGGCATTCGACGCGGTGCGACGGCGCAATCTCGATCCGACCCGCGTGCGACGGGCCTATGATCGCTTCGTCTGGGCGGAACGTTTGGCGGATTGGTGTCGTGCCTAGGGGAAAAATCCACATTCTGTTCCCGTTTCGTGAGGGCCCATGGGGCGGAAGAAACCAGGTCTTGTGCGCCCTGCGCGACGGGTTCCGCGCGCGCGGTCAGTGGAGCGAAAAGCCGGATGGCGCCGATGTTGTACTGTTCGACAGCTTCAACTGCGCGGCCGAAGTCGTCGCCTGGAAACGACGCCTGCCCGGGACGCCGTTCGTGCATCGCATCAATGGACCGATCTCGATTTATCGCGGCCAGGACCTTCACGTCGACAAACTGATTCACGCCCTTGCCGAATCGATT
>JAVEYE010000149.1:0-9117 GCA_034003665.1 Rhodospirillales bacterium
CGTGCACACGGATCCTGTCTGCGGAATGTCCGTCGCCCTCGACAGCGCAAAGACCAGCATCCACGCCGGCAAGGTCCACTACTTCTGCTCGCGGGACTGCAGGGAAATCTTCGAAGCATCCCCCGAAAGCTATCTGAACGGCGCGGCCCATCTCCCCGGGCGTTCGGCCGTTCCGTCGATCCCCCACCACCGCCACGCCGATGAAGGCGATTCCCCCTCCAGCACCAAACCATAGGAAAACGCAGATGAGGTTATTGGGCAAAGAGATGGCGTTGCGCGATGTGGTCACGTCTCCGGCGGGGCTCATCGGGCTCGCCATCGTGGCGGTCGGCGGATACTCGCTGTGGACGAACCACCAGGAGCATGTGGTGGACGCGCTCATCTACCTGCCGCTTGCCGCCTGCATGCTGATGCACTTTTTCATGCACGGCGGCCACGGCCACGGCGGCGACAAACCCTCACATGGCGGCCACGACCATTCCGTGTCCCGCCGGGGCGAGGCCTCCGACACCGAGCCTGACGATTCCCGCCGCCCGCGGTCATGACGGACGGCACTTGAAACCGACTTTGGGACTGGAGACTGAAAAATGGAATGGATATCCGGCAATTGGATTTGGCTGTTATTGGCACTCGGCATGGTCGGCTTTCACATGTTCGGCCATGGCCGCAGTTCTCGTGGCCACCAGGGCGCCGCACGAACCCACGCAGGACATGGTGGCGGATGCTGCGGAGGGGGTATGGGCAATCACGGTCACGACCATGATGAGAAAACGCCGCAACCCGAAAAGACCGCCGACGGCGTTAAAGGCAAAGCCGTTTCCGCGGGTCATTCTGCGCCGTAACGGGTCGCCGATTTTCGCCGTCCATACATGGCGAAGAGATCGCAGCGGCGAGTGGCATGTCTTACCAGCAAAAGGAGTGCGGACGATGACGAAGCACATTGACCCCGTCTGCGGAATGGAGATCGACAGTTCCCGAGCCGCGGCCCAAGAAACGTTCGGCGGCAAGACCTACTACTTCTGTTCCGCCCATTGCCGCGAATCCTTCGCCAAGGCTCCCACGGCGTACGTTCACACCGAGAAGCCGGACGACAAAAAGAACTCAAGGCATGGGCACGGACACTGCTGCGGTTAACGAAAGCGGCCCCACGACCGCCCCATGGGAGAACTGGGTCATTGGCCTGATCTGTTGGCCTCGCTCGCGGGCAAGGCAGCGACTGCATACGGTTTCCAAGTATCCGGGGGAACAGACAAGAAGGACGAAGGACAACAATGACCGAGACTCTTCCCGCCTATGGGCTGTGGACCCTTGTCGTCCTCAATGCCGGAATTTTCCTCCTGTTCGCGTCCAGCTTCTTCAAGCCGCAATCCGCACGGGATTGGCGGACCTTTGGGACGTTCAGCGCTTTCGTCGTGGCGCTTTTCGCCGAGATGTACGGCTTCCCACTGACCATCTATCTGTTGTCGGGATGGCTGCAAAGCCGCTATCCCGAGGCGGATCTCCTTTCCCATAATACGGGTCACCTTTGGTCGACGCTGTTCAGGACGGAAGGAGACCCGCACTTCGACTTCCTTCACGTACTCAGCAGTATCCTGATCGTTATCGGTTTCGTGCTGCTGGCAAAGTCCTGGCGGATTCTTTTGGCGGCGCAGCGGGGCCATACCCTCGCCATGACAGGGCCTTACGGCTGGGTACGACACCCGCAGTATGTGGCTTTTATTAGCATGATGGCCGGCTTCCTGATGCTGTGGCCGACCCTGCTCACCTTGATCATGTTCCCGATTCTGGTCGCCATGTACGTCCGTTTGGCCAAACGGGAGGAACGAGAAGCCTTGCGGAACTTTGGAGAGGAGTACGTCCGTTACGCGAGAAATGTGCCAGCCTTCATCCCGCGGCTCGGCGGCATCGCGCGACAATACAGGTGAAGCCGGTGAGGAAAGTAGCCCCGGGAACGGACGGGTCGAGATACCTCCGGACCACGGCTATCGTCCGGAAGGAACCGTCGTGATGCCTCTCGGTCGAGAGACAAGGAACGTGGCGATACTCGTGGCTGCGCAGGCGCTGTTCATGATCAGTGCGACGATGCTCGTCATTCTCAACGGCCTGATCGGCTTCTCGTTGGCGGAGAACAAGGCAGTCGCGACTGTGCCCGTGTCGGCAGTGGTGATCGCCGCCGCGGCGACGATCATTCCGGCTTCCCTGTTCATGAAAAGATACGGCCGGCGGATGGGCTTCGTTGTCGGTGCGCTTTGCGGCGCGACGGGTGCGGCAACTGGGGCCGCAGCCATCGTCATGGAAAGCTTTCCCCTCTTCATCTTTGGCGCCTTCCAGATCGGCATCTATGGCGGCTTCGCCCAATACTTCCGATTTGCCGCCGCCGATGTGGCCAGCCCCGATTTCAAGAGCAAGGCAATTTCCCTGGTGGTTGCGGGAGGGGTCGTTGCCGCGTTTGTGGGCCCGGAACTCGTGATGTCTTCGAGTGATTTGGTTGCGCCCAATCGGTATCTCGGCTCCTACTTGATCGTCGTGGCATTGGCATTAGCCGCGGCCGCGCTGCTTCTGCTTTTCGATAGCCCCCGCCCGCCTCTTGTGGACCACGAGCAACCCGGCCGACCATTGACGCAGATCATGCGCCAGCCGGCATTTGCCGTAGCCGCCCTTGTCGGCATGGTCGGATACGGAGTGACGGTTCTGATGATGACGGCGACGCCTTTGGCGATGGCCGCCTATGGCCACAGTCTCGATCGTACCGCGTTCGTCATTCAGTGGCACACGCTCGCCATGTTCGCTCCCGCCTTTTTCACCGGCAACCTCATCAAGCGGTTCGGCGCGCTCAATGTCATGTTGGTCGGCACGGTCGTGCTCGGGATATGCGTCGTCGCCGCCCTCGGCGGCGTCAGCGTCAGCCGGTTCTGGCTGGGGTTGGCGGCGCTCGGCCTGGGATGGAACTTCACCTTCATCGGCGCCTCAGCTCTCTTAACCGAAGCCTATCTGCCGGTGGAGAGAACCAAAGTTCAAGCCGCGAATGATTTCCTGGTGTTCGGTTCCGCCGCCGCTGCCTCGCTGTTGTCGGGCGCGCTCCTCAGTTATTTCGACTGGGTGGTCGTGAATTATGTCGCGGTTCCTTTTCTGCTTGTTGCAGGAGCGACGACTCTTTGGCTTTCGATGTCACGCCGGATGGCTGCGCGCCGGGCATTAAATTGGGACTGAACACGCCATGACCTTTGCTATCGTCTGGCGACCTTTTTTCCCTAGGGCTTGAAAATGCGTTTTTCCGAAAGATAACCGCATCAAACGAAGAAACCTCGCTCCAATCAGGCAGCGATGCCGCCATTGGACAGCAGGGACAAGAAAGCATTGGTAAGGAAACGCAATTTACGGCTACTCGTCGGTCTGCTGATCGCCCTGGGTGTGGCGCTGTTTGCGCGGATGGGAATGGCTGCCGATCCGGCAGGCACGCACATCTTCTTCAGCGCCGGCTGCGCCGACTGCTGGCCCTACACCAAACAGGTGCTGGTGCCGGCTCTCCAATCGCAGAATCTGGCGCCGTCGCCGGAGATCCACGACTACACCGTTCCCGAGGAGCGACGCCGGCTTCTCGATATCGCCGACGGCATCGGCCTGCCACGCTCCGTCGCCGATTCCCTCTACGCCTTCGTGCCGACCGAGCGGGGCCACCTTGTCATCCTCGGCCATGTGCCCACCGACCTGATCCGCGCCGCCGTCGCGTCTCCCGCCCGGCCCGACCGCCTCGTCCTCTGGCAGCCGGCCATGCATGGAGATCCCACCGAATACCGCCTGTGGGCCTGGCGGGGCGCCGTGCAGACCTTTGCCATCGATATCCCGTTCGAGACTGCGCTTGCCCAGGCGCTCGTCGCGCAGGGGCCGCCGCCGGTCGGCCAGGCCAACCTTGCCCAGCTGCTGCCGGCCGTCGTCGTCACCGGACTGGTCGACTCGGTCAACCCCTGCGCATTTGCGGTGATCCTGCTGCTGCTTGCCTTCCTATTCACCCTGCGCCAATCGCGCGGCCGCATCCTTAAGCTGGGCTTCGTCTACATCGGCATGATCTTCCTGGTCTATTTCGCCATCGGCCTGGGGATTCTCGGAACCGTGCAGTTCTCCGACGATCCCCACTTCGTGGCACGGGCCGGGTCCTGGCTGCTGATCGCGCTGGGCGCCATCAACCTCGCGGAATACTACTTCCCGAATTTCCCGATCCACCTGCACATGCCGGCCTTCGCCCACACCCGCACCCGCGAACTGGTCGGCCGCGCCACGCTGCCGGCCACCATTGGCGCCGGCCTGCTGGTTGGGCTCTGCACCTTTCCGTGCTCGGGCGGCATCTACGTTTCCATCATCACGCTCCTGAACGCCAAGACCACGATGGCCTGGGGCGTCGGCTACCTGGCGCTTTACAACGTCATGTTCGTGGTGCCGCTGATCGCCATCCTGCTGGCCGCCGGCAATCGGGCGACGGCCAAGGCCTGGGCCCAGTGGGAACGCTGCCATTCCCTTCAGATCCGCCTGTGGTACGGCCTCGCGATGATCGGCCTCGGCATCGCGATGCTGGCCTGGATAATCGACTAGGAGGAACAGCCAATGCCTGAAACCCAGAAAACGCTTCCGAAAAAGGCCGATGCCGCCCGTCGCAAAAAGCGCCGGACCGGGTTCCTGGTCCTTGTCGCCGCCGTGGCCATCGGCGTGGGCGCCTACGTCGGATTCGCCGGCAGTTCCGACGCCGGCTATGCGCCGGAGGATGTCGTACGCGAACAGTCCTTCCGGGCCATCCACGAGATGGGGAGCGGGCCGCGCGCCCGCTTGCTGCCGGCCGACCAGCCGCAGCCGCGCATCGAGATCCCGCGATCGTCCCACAACTTCGGCACCATCGGCGCGAAGGACGTGGTTACCCAAACCTTCGTGATCCGCAACGCCGGCCAGGCCCCGCTGACCATCGCGCGGGCCTACACCACGTGCGGCTGCACCGTCGCCGACATTTCGGCGCGAGTCATTCCGCCGGGCAAGGTGGCGCTGGCCACGATCCGCTTCGACGCCGGCTTCCATGATACCCGCGGCCAGAGCGTGCAGCGCGGCCTGATCATCGAAAGCAACGACCGCGGCACCCCGAAAGCCGAGATCTGGGTCAACGCTTCGGTCGCCTCGTTCTGACGCGGATGGATGCCATGCGGAGCGTTCTGTCCGTGATCACCGTCGTCGCCACCGTCGTCCTCTCGGCGTGCGTCGGTGGCACGCCCGACATCGCCGTCGTCGAACGCCACAACATGGGCTCGATCCAAAAGGGACTGGCCGTTTCGGCCAGCCTGATCGTGCGCAACGCGGGGAAGGCGCCGCTCGACGTGCAGTCCGTCAGCACGTCTTGCGGCTGTACGACGGCCGTCATGGAACCGAAGACGATCCCGGCCGGCGGCCAGGGAGTGCTGCGCGTCATCTACGATTCCAATGCCCACGCCGAGGACATGGGGCCGATCAAGCGCTACATCTTCGTCGCCAGCAATGACCCGGACGAAGGCGAGGTACGGATCGAAATCGCCGTCGACGTCGTATCCGCGCGGTCCGGAGAGGGACGATGAACGCGACCCTATCCGCTTACGCGCACGCCACCCTCCTCCCACTTAACCCATGTCCGGTCTCGAAACCATGACCTTCGCCATCGCCTTTCCCAACGTCGATCCGGTCCTTGTGCAATTTGGGCCTTTCATGATCCGCTGGTATTCGCTGGCTTACATCGCGGGTTTGTTGCTCGGTTGGCGCTATGTTCGCCTCCTCGCCAAGTGGCCACCGGCAAGACTGCACGCCCGGGATATCGACGACTTCCTTGTCTGGGCCACCCTCGGCGTCATTCTCGGCGGCCGTCTCGGGTACGTCCTCTTCTACAACGGCGACTATTTTCTCGCGAACCCGCTTGCCGTCATTGAGGTCTGGAAGGGCGGCATGTCCTTCCATGGTGGCCTTTTGGGAGTGATCGCGGCGACGCTGATTTTCTGTCGCCGGCGACGGATACCCTTGCTCGTCTTCGGCGACCTGGTCGCCGCCGCCGCCCCCATCGGCCTTTTTCTCGGGCGCCTGGCGAACTTCGTCAACGGAGAGCTTTTCGGCCGCGTCACCGATGCGCCATGGGGCGTCGTCTTCCCGCACGGCGGGCCGCTGCCCCGACATCCCAGCCAGATCTATGAGGCGCTGCTCGAAGGACTGCTGCTGTTTTTGCTCCTGCTGGTGCTCGCCCGCTTCCGGAACATCCGCGAGCGTCCCGGCGTCCTTACCGGGGTCTTCCTGATCGGCTACGGAACGTCCCGTCTCGTCATCGAGGTGTTTCGCCAGCCCGACGTTCAAATCGGCTTCCTGACCTGGGGGAGCACGATGGGCCAGTGGCTGTCGGCCCCGATGATACTGGCCGGCCTGCTTCTGGTTTTCACGGCCCGCCCAAAGACGGCGGAGAGTGGAGTTTTGTGAGATGCGGCAGGCCTTCCTGAAGGCGGATTGACATGCACCGCGACCAGGATCGGCAGCGACTGTTCACCCGCCGGATGGCGCTGCTTGCCGGCGGCAAGACGCTACTGTTGTCGGCCCTGGTCGGGCGCATGTACTACCTGCAGGTCATCGAGGCCGACAAGTACAAGACGCTGGCCGAAGAGAACCGCATCAACTTGAAGCTCTTGCCGCCATTGCGCGGCGACATCGTGGATCGGCGCGGCGTTCCCATCGCCGACAACCGTCAGAACTATCGCGTCGTTTTGGTCCGCGAGCAGGCTGGCGATGTCGAGCAGACGCTGGACCGGCTGGGCCAGGTGGTTCCGGTGGCCGATAGCGACAAGCGGCGCATCCTGCGCGAGGTGCGGCGCAAGCGCAGCTTTGTGCCGGTGACCGTGCGCGAAAACCTGACCTGGGAGGAAGTGGCGCGCATCGAGGTCAACGCACCTGACCTGCCGGGGATTTCCATCGACGAGGGCCAGAGCCGCCACTACCCCTTCCCCGAAGCGACGGCGCACATCCTGGGATACGTTGCGGCGGTCGCCGAGGAGGATCTCAACGGCGATCCCCTGTTGGAGCTTCCGGGGTTCCGTATCGGCAAGGCAGGCGTCGAGAGGGTGTACGACCTGCCGTTGCGCGGCACCAGCGGCAACAGCCAGATCGAGGTCAACGCCTTCGGCCGCGTCATCCGCGAGTTGAAGCGCACCGAGGGGCAGCCCGGCAGCGAGCTCAAGCTGACCATCGACCTTGAGCTGCAGGAACTGGTGACCCGCCGGCTGGGACCCGAAAGCGCCTCCGTCGTCGTGCTGGACGTCAGGAGCGGCGAGGTGCTGGCCATGGTCTCGGTGCCGGGGTTCGACCCCAATGCCTTCAATCGCGGACTGACCTCCGAGGAATGGCAGGCGCTGGCGGGCAATCCGAAATCACCGCTGACCAACAAGGCGATTGCCGGTCAGTACGCGCCGGGCTCCACCTTCAAGATGGTGGTGGCCCTGGCCGCGCTGGAAAAGGTCGTCATAACCCCCAATACGAAGATTTTTTGCCCGGGCTTTGTCAAGCTCGGGGATGCCACCTTCCACTGCTGGAAGAGGAACGGCCATGGCCTGCTTGACCTCAAGGCCGGCATCGCCCAGTCCTGCGACGTCTATTTCTACGAGGTTGCGCGCCGCACCGGCATCGATGCCATTTCCGCCATGGCCAAGCGGCTGGGGCTGGGGCAGAAGCTGGCCATCGACCTGCCCAACGAGAAACCCGGCCTGATGCCGACACGGGACTGGAAGCTTGCCACCCTCGGCAGCCCCTGGCAGCAGGGCGAGACGCTGATTTCCGGCATCGGGCAGGGCTACATCCTGACGACCCCTCTCCAGCTCGCGGTGATGACGGCCCGGCTGGCCAACGGGGGGCGGGCGGTGACGCCCCGCCTGATAGCAGAGGGTGTCACCGCGCACGCGACAGTTCTACCCGGCGACGCCGCCTTCCCGTCCATCGGGGTGTCGGCGGCCAACCTTGCGATCATCGCCGATGCGATGGATGCGGTGGTCAACACCCCTTATGGCACCGCCCGCGCCTCCCGTATCCGCCAACCCGGTTTCGCCATGGCCGGCAAGACCGGCACCGCCCAGGTTCGCCGCATCACCAAGGCAGAGCGCCAATCTGGCGTGCGCAAGAACGAGGACCTGCCGTGGGCAGAGCGCGACCACGCGCTGTTCGTCGCCTTCGCGCCTGTCGAGGCGCCGCGTTTCGCGGTTTCGGTGGTGGTCGAACACGGCGGCAGCGGGTCCGCCGTGGCGGCGCCGATAGCCCAAGACGTTATGGAAGCCGTGCTCCAGATCCGTGCACTGCCGGGCAACTTGTCGGTCGAGGGCGATCCATCGCAGCCTCGGGATCGCCGCAGGCCGGCGGAAAAAGTGTGACAGAGTATGGCAGGCCGCCGCACCGGCAAACTTTGTGACCAAAAACCCCGGTGCCGACAAAGCTCTGTTACAGGTCGACGGTTGAATGACCCCATCGGAAGTCGGAATGCCCATGTCTGAAAAGGTGCCAAGCGCGAGTGGGGCGTGTTCTCCTGCCGAAAGGATGACGTGACATGAAACCGAGGACCATCGTCAGCGGCCTGCTGGGCGCGGTAGCGATCTTCGCCGTCTTCTTCGTCCTTACCGCCTGGTCCGAATCCGTCGCCTACGCCTGGGTTCAGTTCGTCCGCATGTGGTACTGGATCGTCCTGCTGGCCGCCGGGTTCGGCACCCAGATCGCGCTGCATGTCCATATCCGCGAGCAGCTGCGCCAGCGCCAGGCCCAGGCGACGGCCGGGGTCGCCGCCTCGGGCGGCGTCTCGACGATGGCCATGATGGCCTGTTGCGCACACCGGGTTACCGACATCCTGCCTTTCCTCGGCGCCTCGGCGGCGGCGGTCTTCCTGGTGCGGTACCAGACGCCGTTCCTGGTGCTCGGCGTCTTCTCCAACCTCATGGGAATTCTTTTCATGTTCAGAATCATGCAGAAACACCGCCTGGGGCCGGCAAACGGGCCCGTGAAGGCGCTCCTGACGCTCGACCTCAAGAAGGCGATGGTGGCCGTGGCCGTCATCGGGCTCATTGCCGTCGGCGCCTCCTTCACGACGATAGGCGCCGG
>JAVEYE010000150.1:0-9105 GCA_034003665.1 Rhodospirillales bacterium
GAAGATGGCATTTCCCGCGCCGACGACTGTCCTTCGGTTGGCCGTCAGGCCGCGAACCTGCATCCGGCAACCGGGTGGAACCGTGCTATAGTGCAGCCAGGCGGACCTTGCGGGAATAGACATGTCAGGCAAGAACTTGCCTTTTCAAGATGAGCGGCGGCAACGCGGAACCTAGCGGCGGATTTTCCATGCACGTCCCACACGTTGAGCACAGCGGCGCGGCGGACCTCCATGTGGCCATCGATGCCGGCGGCACCAAGACGGAACTGGTCCTGTTTGCCGGCGACGGTACCGTGCGGGACCGCTGGCGGGGCAAGGGCTGCAATCCCAGCCGCATCGGCCTGGAGCAGGCGGGAAACGAACTCGGCGCCCTGCTCGAAGCCCTGCTGCGCGACCATGGCGGCATGTCCCTCCCCCTCGCATCCCTCTTTGCCGGGATCGCGGGCGGCACCGTGGTGGACCGGGAACGCTATCTGGAGAAGCGTTTCCGCGCCGCGCTGCCCCATGCCAAACAGGTCGCGACCGGCAGCGACATGGTCAACGCCCTGAACAGCGGCCTGGGGCGGCGGCAGGACGGCATGGCGCTGATTGCCGGCACCGGCAGCGTCGCCTACGTGCGAATCGCCGGAACCGGCCACCGCATCGGCGGCTGGGGACCCGTGCTGGACGACGAGGGCAGCGGTTTCCACCTCGGCAGGCTCGCCCTGAAGGCCGTTCTCATGCAGGGGGACGGCCGCGGTCCCGCGACCCTTCTGACCGCCCTGTGCGAGGAACGCCTCGGCAAGCCCGCCCCGGAAGCAGTTCCCGACATCGAGCGGCTTGGCCCCGTCTACGTGGCCTCCTTCGCGCCGATGGTCTTCCAGGCCGCCCAGCAACAGGACCAGGTCGCGGGCGAAATCCTGGAACAGTGCGCCGACCGGCTCGCCCTGCTGGTCCGCGCGGGGCTGGACCGGTTTCCCGCCGCCGTCACGCCCCGGCTCACGGTGGTCGGCGGCGTCCTGAGCGGGGCGGACAACCCGCTCCTCGCTCTCCTCACCGCCAGGCTGGACCGACCCTGCGAGATCATCCTCCCGGATTTGCCCCCGGTGTTCGGCGCGGCCGTCGAGGCCGTGGAACTGGCGGGCCACGCTCCCGACGAGCGCTTCCGGGACACCTTCCGCGCCACCCTCAAGCTCCACCCCCCCAAGGAATAACCCCATGAGCACGCCCCTGCCTCCCGTTGACCGAACCGACCTCGAAACCGCCGCCCTGCGGACCGAGCAGCGCAATCCGGCCACCATCGACCTCGATTTGCTGGACACGGCGGGCATCCTGGCCAAAATCAACGAGCAGGACCGGACGGTTCCGGCAAAGGTGGCGGTGGCGATTCCGGCCATCACCCGCGCGGTGGACCTGATTGTCGAACGGATGGAGCGGGGCGGCCGGCTGATCTACGCCGGCGCGGGGACCAGCGGCCGCATCGGCGTGCTGGACGCCTCCGAATGCCCCCCCACCTTCGGGGTTTCGCCCCAGACCGTGGTCGGCCTCATCGCCGGCGGCCCCCAGGCCGTCTTTGGCGAGATTCCAATGGCCGAGGACGACGGGGCCTCGGCCCGGCGCGACCTGGCGGCCATCCAGTTGTCGGCGAACGACACGGTCATGGCCCTGGCCGCGAGCGGCCGGACCCCCTACTGCGCCGGGGCCCTGGCCTACGCGGCGGAAATCGGCGCGGGCCGGGTCTCGCTGGCCTGCAACCCCGGCGCCAAAATCAGCGCCCTCGCCGAGGTGGCCATCGAGGTGGACACCGGCCCCGAAGCCCTGCAGGGCTCGACCCGCATGAAGGCGGGCACCGCCGAAAAGCTGGTCGTCAACATGGTCACCACCACCACCATGATCCGCCTGGGCCATGTCTACAGCAACATGATGGCCTCGATGAAGGCGAACAACCGCTGCAACTCGAAAATCTACGAGCGCCGCCTGCGCGTCTTCCAGGAGGTGACCGGCTGCGCCGACCGGGCCGAGGCGGTCCGCATCTTCGAGCAGGCCGGCACCACCCGCTGCGCCATCGTCATGCAGATGGCGGGAGTCAGCGCCGAACAGGCCGAACAGGCCCTCTGCCAGGCAAATCAGGCGGTCCGCAAGGCCATTGCCATCGCCCAGGGGATGAACTAGCCCCCGCCGTTTCCCGGCCTCGCGGACCGGCCGGAAACGGAATCCCGCTTGCGTCGGCCGGGGAACATGGTACGGTCTGTCGGCAGGTGGCCGGACGAAGAGCATGTTGCAGACACGCCGCCGGTCCAATCGGGAGACAAGCATCATGGGTATCCGCTGCGGACTGTCCCTGCTGGTCGCGGCCCTCGGGCTGACTGTTCCCCGGTGCACGGCCGCGGGGGTCCCCTTCACGGTGACCAATCCGGCGGCGGTCGCGGTGCGGAGCGTCGCGCGGGTTTCCCTGCCCCTGCCCGCCGGCTTGTTTCCGGGAACACCGCCGCAGGCGGCCATCGTCGGGGACCAGCCCCTGGCGGTGCAGGCCCACGCGATCACGCGGCATCCCGACGGCTCGGTTCGCCGGGTCATGCTCTCCTTTCCCGTGGCGCTGGCGGCCGGGGAATCGGTCGCCTGCCGTTACGAGCCCGGCCAGGGGGAAACCGTGGCCACCGCCGTGCCGCCGATTCTCGCCGCCGGTCCCTGGCAGGTGGTGCCGGCCATGGACCGGATCGTCCTGCGCTCCGCCGACGGCAGGGAATTGGCCTGGGCCGAACCCTTCGGTCCGGCAGAAGGCACCGAAACCAGCCTGACGGTGATCGAAAACGGTCCCCACCATGTGTGGCTGCGCTACGACCGCCCAGGCGAGGAATGGGCCAGCCAGGTGGATGTCCAGGTGAACAGCGCCGGCGAAATCCGCCTGACCCACCGCATCCAGGCGAAACCCGCCGGGGACCACTGGACCCCGGATTTCGGCTGGAAACTGAGCGCCCCCAGCGCGCGGGGAAACCAGCTTCCCGCCGCCCCCGTCCATTTTCTCGGCCGCAATCCGGACGGAACGTTCACGGACACGGCCAACGCGGACCTGATCGCGGAATTCGTCCTGGCGGACGGAAGCCCGCTCGCGGTCGCCAACCCCCTCGCCCTCCGCCAGAATCGCGGCACCCTCGAGATGCACGACCACGGCCTGCTCTCGAACCGGAACGAGCCGGTGGCGAATCTCGAAACCGAGGGGCTGATGATCCAGGAAGGCTCCTGGCGTTTCAGCGAACTGGTCCTCTTCCCCGGCGAACGTTCGCTGCTGGCGGCGATGCTCGACGCCCCGCTGTACGGCCATGCCGCCTGGGAGGCTTACGACGCGGTCTACCGCACCGGCCCGCCGCTGCGGGTCGAGCACCCGGTGCTGAAAACCTGCGTCGAGAAAATGGTCTTCGCCTTGCAGGACATGCAGATGAAGGGCGACGATCTCGGTTCCATGCCCTGGTCCTGGTCGCCGGGGCGGACCCGGCGCGACTACACCTCCTCGGTCCGTCTCAACCACAGCCTCTACGTCTGGGAGGACTGGTTCCGCGGCGGCGATCCGAGATTGCGCGCCGTGGCCCACGACTGGTGCCGCAACTACTTCGACCTCGGCATGTACTGGGGGCCAAACCCGGCCTTCTACGGAGCCTGCCGCCGGGGCAATTCATGGCGCAACAAGCCGGGGCACGGGCCGGGAACCTTCAATCCCCGCTTCAGCAATTCGCCCATCTTCGTCCACAAAGGCTGGAGCAACTTCTGGCTGATGTTCGAGGAGACGGGCGATCCCCGCTACCGCCACGCCGCCCTGGCGGCGGCGGACTGGTCCATCGCCAACCAGCACGCCGGGTTGAACTACACCCGCACCGTCGGCGTGGTGACCGATGCCGTCAAAATGGCCGAATACACCGGCGACGCCAGGCATCTCGCCAACGCCGTGCGCCTCTGGGAAACCTTCCAGCCCACCCAGGGGGAGGATCTGCTCTTCACCGAAAGCGGCAAACCGGCGGTGGGCAACGACCTCTATATCGGGGACGATGCCAGGGGCTACAAGACCCCGTTCGTCAAACCCTACATCGTGCAGTACGCCACCAACGCCCTGCCCTACCTGCTCCGCCACACCCCGCAGGACGAGCGCCTGCGCCGGAGCATCCTCGCCCTCAACGACTGGATGGCGCGGGTCCAGCAACCCGGCGGCGGCTGGGGCTATCCGCACGCGGCAACCGCCGGGCTATCCTGGAATCTGGAATACACCCACGGCATCCTGCTCGCCCACGCAGCCGAACCCAAACCGGAATACCTGGACGCGGCGGCCCGTATCCTCCGCCCCACGGTACAGCTCTGCGAACGCCACGGCTGGCCGGCCTCCGGCCTCAATCCCTGGGAGGCCGCGGCGAAAATCACCGCCCCGCAGCGCCAGGAACGCTACCAACTGGCCAGCGACCGCGATCCCGGCCGCGACTACGAGGAAGGCCGTCTCACCTTCGGACGCGGCCCCGACGGCACCGTGTATTTCCAGGTGGTCCTGCGCGACTATCTTCGCCAGCGCGACGAGGCGTCGTTGTTTCAGACCGACGGGATGCTGGACAAAATCCGCCAGCTTCCCCCGGCCGGCAAGCTGCCGTAGCTAACCCTGGCCCTTGCCCGCCTGTTTGAACATGGGGAAACAACTGAAGATTTCCGTCTGGAGCTCGTAGTAGGGCCGCACCTGATACTCGGGACTGCCCTTGATCGCAAAGGACAGCGGTGCGTCCTCAACCGTAAGCCGCTCAATCAGCGTCGCCCCCGAGCCGGGGAGGACAATGCCATTGTCGTGGTTGCGCGGCCCCACCACGGCCATCAGGAGCGGACCGTAGGTGTAGGAGCAGCGCTCGTAGCCGTCGACGGCGTTGTCGCCCTGGTAGGGATGGGCGGCGAAGCCCATGGGAACGGTGAAGCCGATCTGGTCGCCGGTCCGCCACTGGCGATAGAGAACCACGTAGCTGCCCGGCTGACCGACCGCGAGTTCCTGACCGTTCAGCAACACCGGCACCGGGGCCGTCGCGTAGCGCGGAATGCGCACGCGCAGAGTGAACTCCTGCGGTTCCGCCAGCTCGAACTCCAGCGCGACGCGGCCATTGTCGGGGAAGCCGCTTTCCTGCCGGACAGTGACCACCTGCCGGGCAGTCTCCCAAGCCAGCACCGACGAGGCGTAGATGTCGCAACTGAGCGTGTCTTTGGTCATCGTGTAGAGATACTCCGGCAGCGAGCCGAAGATGCGGGTGCCGACTCCGGAACAGCAGTGGTTCGGGCGGACGGGGGCGGCCTTCTGGTCGTCCAGAAAGGCGAAGTAGCGGATGTCCTCGTCGCCATTCTGGTTGGCGATGGCGATGTTGTAGATGCTCTGCTCCATCTCGAACACGTAGCGTTCCTCGTCGGGGAAAAGCCGGTGCAGGCGCTGGTTCAGGTACAGCCAGAAGGAGGAGCAGCACAACTCGTTGTACTTGAAGTTCTTGTAGAAGTAATTGCAGCCCGGATGGGCCGTCGGCGACGCCTCGCACATGACAATGCCCCCGCCGGGGTGCTGCCAGTCCCGGACATAGAGGTCCCAGCAGCCCTTGACCGCGTTGAGCAGGTAAGGCGCGCCATAGTAGCGATAGAGGTCGAGATAGCCTTCAAAACCCTCCAGCTCGCTGCCGTGCGGATGCGGCTCTTTGCCGGGCTGCCGCCGGATGTGGACGGCATCCCTTTCACGGGCGATGAACTGGGCCAGCCGCCAGGTTTCCTCATAGTACTCCCGGCAGATCTCCATGTCCTGGGAGCAGCCGATCTCGGTGACGAAGACGCTGGGCGAGGCGACCACCCCCTGGAAGGCCAGCATGAGGTACTTGATGACGGGCAGGTCCGGGCAGCGGTTGAACCAGTCCTGCCAGCGGCGCAGCAGGGCGAAGGCGCGCGGCTCGCCGCCCCGGGCGGCGGCGAGCAGGCCGTAGGTGAGCCAGATGCGGACGTAGTGGGGATACTCCAGGAAGGCAAAGTTCCGCTTGTCGAACGGCATCAGGAACCCGTCGTCC
The DNA here is from genome assembly GCA_034003665.1 of Rhodospirillales bacterium. Taxonomy (GTDB): domain Bacteria; phylum Pseudomonadota; class Alphaproteobacteria; order Rhodospirillales; family Shumkoniaceae; genus Shumkonia. The sequence continues at coordinate 6,036 of JAVEYE010000150.1, forward strand.
TCGGCGGCCTCGGCGATGAAGTCCACCACCTCGGACATGGCCTTCCGCAGCTCGGCATGCTCCTCCCAACGCAGGGAGTTGCCCGCCCCCATCAGGAACTGCGAAGCCGTCTGCCCCTTGAGGTTGTCCTCGAAGTGGCCGCTGTAGCGTTCCGCCTTCGGCGTCCGCCCTTGCTTGATGTCGAACCAGTAGCGCATCCGGTCCATGTCCAGCCGCTTGAGCGTGAACTGGATGTTGTTGTCGAAGACCCGCCGGAACAAGCCGCCGGTTAAAGTCACGCCATGAAGTGGGGTGAACAGTTGGTCCGGGACAGCCATGCGCGCGTTGTAGTCGAAGTACTGCGTCATCATCCAACACTCCTCGTCACGGGTGGAACACACCGCCGACCGGGTGATCGGCGCGAACCTTCGGCGATACCTCAAACCGGCCGGGAAGATAAGGTGTCCGCCCGAAAGTGCCAGCAAGCGAACGCCAAATCCGCCCCGCCGGGGACCGCGCGCCCGCCGTCACAGCAGGTTGCAGCCGACGGCGCGGCAGGCTTCGGCCAGGGTGGCGGGGGGCGCGGCATCCGAGATGATGCCGGCCAGCTCGGACAGATCGCAGACCCGGAACAGCGCCTCCCGGCCGAACTTGCTGCCGTCCGCCAGCAGAATCGTCGTCTCGACCCGCTCGACCAGCTCGCGCAGGAAGGCGGCGTGGTCCTCGTGGAAGGTGAAGGCGCCATCGGTGGAGACGCCGACGGCGGAGAGGAAAACCTTGCGCAGGCGGAGATGGCGCACGGCCTCGCGGGTGATGCCGCCGAGGAAGGAGTTGAGCTGGAAATGGTAGGAGCCGCCCAGCGAAAGCAGCGTGAAGCTGCGGGGAAAGGTCGGGAACTCGTTGGCGATGGCGTTCGAGTTGGTCACCAGAGTCAGGCGGTGCAGGGCGCCCGAACGGATGGCGCGGGCCAGATACAGGGAGGTGGTCGAGGAATCGAGAAACACCACATCGTCCTCCTCGATCAAAGTCAGCGCCTTCTCGGCGATGGTCTTTTTCCCCTCGCAGTTGCGGCGCAGGCGGATGGCGAAGCCGCTGTTCCAGCTTTCCTCCCCGTTCGGCGGGGCAAGGTGCTCGACGCCGCCGTGAACCTTCCGCACCTGGCCCGCCGCCATCATCGCGTCCAGATCGCGGTGGACCGTGGCCACCGAAACCCCGAAGTGCTGGCAGATTTCGGCAATGCTGCCATGCCCCCGCTCACGCAGGTATTCCCGCATCTCCTGCCGCCGAATGTCCGCCAGTTGCGCCATAGTCTGCCAAACCTGTCCGTGAAAACCAAAACTGAAACGATGACCGATTCGCCGGAATCAATTTCTCACAGTTTCTCATATTTTCAAACAAGGCGCGCCAGAAACTCCCCAATTCCCGGCGATTTCCCGACTTTGAGCACCGAAAAACTTGTCACATTGAATCACTTTTTCGCATAATTTTTCTTGAACCTTCGCCGGAGCGGTCTATCTTGAGGCCCGTGGACAAGGACGCGCCCGCGCCCGTTTTGGCTTTTACCATCCAGGAAGCACAGCATGGCCAAGATCGCGATCATCGGTGCCGGAGGAGTGATATTCGCCCGGCGGTTCATCACCGACATTCTGCTGCGGGACCGCCTGCGCGGCTCGCAGTTGGCGCTGATGGATATCAGCGCCGAGCGCCTGGCGAACACGGTGGCCGTCACCCGCAAGATCGGCGAGGCGATTGGCTGCACGCCCGACCTGCTCGTCACCACCCATCTGACCGAGGCGCTGGACGGGGCGGACTATGTGCTGACCATTTTCCGGATCGGCACTCTCGACCACCAGCGGCTGGAACACGAGATTCCGGCGAAGTACGGGGTGGACCAGGTGGTGGCCGACACCCTCGCCCCCGGCGGCATTTTCCGCGCCCTGCGCGTGCTGCCCGCGCTGACCGAAGTGGCCGAGACGATGATGCGGGTCTGCCCCAAGGCCCTGCTGCTGAACTACGTGAATCCGATGAGCATCAACATCTGGGCGCTGGCCAAGGGGACCGGAGTGCGGGCGGTGGGCCTGTGCCACGGGGTGCAGCACACGGCCAAGGCCATGGCCTCCTACATCGGCGCGTCGGCCGCCGAGGTGACCACCCAATGCGTCGGCGTGAACCACCAGGCGTTCTTCCTCCGTTTCGAGCATCAGGGACAGGACGCCTACCCGCGCCTGCGGGCGGCGCTGGCGAACCCGGATATCTATAATCGCGACCGGGTGCGCTTCGAGCTGTTCCGCCATTTCGGCTGCTTCTGCACCGAGGCGAGCGGGCACAGCAGCGAGTACGTGCCCTACTTCCGCAGCCGCCCCGACCTGATCGACCAGTTCTGCCGGATTCCGGCCGGGGAACCCTCGACGCCCGGCAAGCGGATGTCGGTGGGCGAGCCCCACGCCGCCCTCGAACTCTGCGAGGAACTCCAGCGCAACTGGCAGAAGAGCGTCGAGCGCATTCTCGCCGCCGACCAGCAGCCCGACCTCACCCGCAGCGAGGAGTACGGCGTCCAGATCATCGAGGCGATCGAGACCGGGGTGCCGACCTGCATCAACGGCAACGTGATGAACGGGGCCGGCCTGATTGCCAACTATCCCCGCGAGTGCTGCGTCGAGGTGCCCTGCCTGGTGGACCGCAACGGGGTGCAGCCCTGCGCGGTGGGCGACATGCCCGAGCATCTGGCCGGACTCAACCGGGCCATGATCACGGTACAGCATCTGGTCGCCAACGGCTATCTTGAGCGGAACCGCGAGATGATCTTCCACGCCATGTGCCACGACCCGCTGACCAAGGCCGTCTGCTCGCTGGCCGAAATCCGGGCCATGACCGACGAGATGTTCGCCGCCTTCCGGGGGGTCATCTCCCCCGAGTTCAACGCCTGAGGATGCGCATGAACGAGAAAACCTACGATTTCGTCGGTCTCGGCTACGGGGGGATGGACACCTACTGCGTCCTGCCCCGGATTCCGCACGACGAGAAGGTGCGGATCGAGCGCATGCTCCGCCAGGGCGGCGGGCCGGCCAGCACGGCCACCGTCGCCGCCGCC
>JAVEYE010000151.1:0-8935 GCA_034003665.1 Rhodospirillales bacterium
TGTCAACCAGTGCGGGTGGAGCGGCCGTCAGCGAGGTAAAGAAAAGAATGTTCAAGGGGTTGGGTCGGTTTCGTCGGTTGCAGAAGGTGGATTCCGCAATGTCGCTGGCCGCCTTTCTAGACCGCAACGCGTCGCTGGTGAGTCAGAAAACGGTAGTCGGCTACTGTCTGGTCAAAACGAGCCTGCCAATCCACGAACTGATCAAGGAGAAGGCGTTCGCCGATGCCTATGACGCGGCGATATGGGAAGCCTATGCCGCCGTCCTCGCCGATCTCGTGTTGGTAGCAGAAGCCCACTTACGCCCGGATGCCCCAGACCGCCTGGAGGAGACCGCCCGCGGCCTTCTCCGCGTCCACGGCGACATCCTTGCCGGCCATCCCGCACCGGCCAATCGTCCGCGAGGTTGGGCGCCCGATACCGAAGCCCTGAGCGCGCGGCTCCGCGAACACCAGGGGGCGGCGCCGAAATCGATCCGCGAAATCGCCGAAACATCGGGCGAAAGAGTCTTCGCCGCCCTACCGATCCACGAACGCCTGCGCAGGCCGGACAAACCGGCCGCCGTGGCCGGCGTCCAGTTCCTGATGGTCGGCTTGGCACATGAATTCGACTCGCGGATCGACGGCGCGGCGGTCGTCGCCGACCTGGCGGCGCTGGGCGCCGCGGACCTGACATGAGCCGGGACCGCTGACTCTGCGGCGGATGTAGCCAACCGGAGGAATGATGCCATGGATTCCGACCTTGCCGAAATCCGCGACTTCCTGGCCGCTCTTCATCCCTTCGATCTGCTGCCCGCCCCTGACATCCAGGCCATCGTCCGCACCGTCGAGATCCGCTACGCGCGCAAAGGCAGCCGCCTGATCGAACCCGGCAACACCGTGGAGTTCCTCCACATCATCCGATCGGGGGCCATCGAGACCCACGACGGCGATGGCCAACTCCTGGCCCGCCTTGGCGAAGGCGATTTCTGTGGCGTGCGCAGCCTGCTGCGCGGCGGCACCGCCATCAATCGCAGCGTCGCCATCGAGGATTGCCTGCTCTATCTGCTGCCGGCCGCAGTGTTCGAGACCCTCCGCCGCGCCCACCGCCAGGTCGACTACTACTTCGCGCCAATGGCCGGCGGAAGATTGGGGGAATCACTGGGGCTTTCCAACGGCCGGCGGGAAATCAACCTGTTGGGCATCAGGGTCGGCGACATGCTGTCGCGTCCGCCGGTCACCATCGGCCCCGCGGCCACGGTCCGCGAAGCGGCGATCCAAATGCGCGTCGAACGGGTTTCCTGTCTGCTGGTCACCGAGCGGGAACGCCTCAGGGGGATTTTCACCGACCGCGACCTGCGCACCCGCGTCGTCGCCGAGGGACTGGACGCTGAGACGCCGCTCAGCCACGTGATGACGCCCGATCCCATCTGCATCGGGACCGGCGACTACGGGTTCGACGCCCTGCTCGCCATGGCCCGCAACAACGTCCACCACCTGCCGGTGCTGCGTGATGGCGCCATCGCCGGCTGCATCACCACCACCAACCTGATCGAGACCCAGACCACGTCGACCATCTTCCTGGCCGGCGACATCCACAAGCAGACGTCGCCCGAAGGTCTCGCCGGGGTACTCTCCCATCTGCCCGAACTTGTCCTCCACCTGGCTGAATCAGGCGCCGCCGCCCATCATATCGGACACGTCGTGTCCACCCTTACGGATGCGGCGACGGTAAGGCTCATCCAGTTGGCCGAGCGTCGACTGGGCCCGCCGCCGGTGCCCTATGCCTGGCTGGCCGCCGGATCGCAGGGACGCCACGAACAGACCGCGCGTTCCGACCAGGACAATGTCATCGTGCTCGACGATGCCTACGAGGAATCGGCGCACGCCGACTATTTCCGAGATCTCAGCCGCTTCGTCTGCGATGGACTGGCCGACTGCGGTTATGTCCATTGCCCCGGAGGCATGATGGCGATGACCGACGAATGGCGACAGCCGCTGGCCCGCTGGACGCGCTATTTCCTTCAATGGATCGACCAGCCGGAGCCCAAGGCCCTTTTGTTCAGCAGCGTGTTTTTCGATCTGCGGCGCGTTTATGGCGAGGCGCGACTGTTCGAAGCCCTGCAGCCGACCATCCTGGAGCACACCCGCAGAAACCGTATCTTCCAGGCCTTCATGGCCAGCAACGCGGTCAAGCATCAGCCTCCCCTCGGGTTCTTCCGCAACCTCGTCCTAATCCGCGGCGGCCAGCATGACCGCACGCTGGATCTCAAGCACGCGGGGATCGGACCGATCGTCGACATCGCCCGCGTCTATGCGCTGGCCACCGGGGTGCCGGCCGTCAATACGCGCGAGCGTCTCGAGGCCGTACAAAAGGAAGGGGCCCTGAGCGCCGAGAGCGCCGCCGACCTGCGCGATGCCCTGGAATTCATCAGCCTCATCCGGCTCCGGCATCAGGCCCGGATGATCCGTCAGGGACAGGAGGCCAACAACTTCCTTGAGCCCGGCGACCTTTCCAGCTTCGAGCGGACCCACCTGAAGGACGCGTTCGCCGTCGTCAAGTCGACACAGGCGGTATTGGCCGACACCTATCAAACCGGCCGGTTCTGACGCGGGCGGGCCGGCTTCGCATGCGTCCGCTCTCCGCCTTTCCTCTTGTTCGGCGCTGGCTCGCCTGGCGGGCTCGGCCGGGCCCCTTGCGTGACTATTACGACCGTAATATCGGGTCCCTTTCCGCCCCTTACGACCAGGCGGAACTCCTGGCCATCGACCTTGAAACCACCGGCCTTGACCCCGACACCGACGAAATCCTCAGCATCGGTTACGTCCCGATCTCGGGCGGCCGCGTGCGCTTGGGCGGAGCCGCGCATCATCTGGTCCGCCCGCTAGGCCAGGTCCCGGAAGAAACAGCGGTAATTCACGGCTTGCTCGACGGCGCCCTGGCAACGGCTCCGCCCCTGGATGAGGTCTTGCCGCGCCTCCTCGACGCCCTGGCCGGACGGGTGGCGATCGCCCATCACGCCCGTATCGAGCGCGAGTTTCTGGGTGCCGCCTGTCGGCGGCTGTACGGTCGTCCGCTGACGATGCCCTTCATCTGCACCCTGGCCCTGGAGCGACGTGCCCACACCCTCGAAGGCGGCGACGCAGGCAATGGGGATTTACGCCTGGGGTCGATTCGGAGCCGTTACGGCCTGCCACGCTATCGCACCCACAACGCGCTGGCCGACGCCTTGGCCGCGGCCGAGTTGTTCCTTGCCCAGGCAGCCCATTCCTCCGGCACGAAGCCGGCCCGCCTCCGCTCGCTGCTGATCTGACCGGAATGCCCACCCGGGCAAGGCGCACAACTTCCTGCTCGCGCGTCTCATCCGAAAGCGCGACATCGGCCACCTTCTTATCGAGTTGGCGCGGTTTCATTCTCGATCCAGGACCGCTATGATTCGGCGGCGCCGGCCGACCATCGGCCGCCGAGGTGTTTCATGTTCGAGACCGCCCTTATCGCCTTCACCACCTTCTTCGCCACCATCGGTCCGCTCGACGTGGCCATCGCCTTCGCCGCGCTTACTGCCGGCTACGGCGCCGCCGAACGACGGGCGACCGCCGTAAAGGGACTCATGGTGGCAAGCATTCTCGTTCTGATCTTCGTGCTGTTCGGCAAAACGGTGCTTGCGCTCTTCGGCATCTCGTTGCCGGCGCTGCGCATCGCCGGTGGGCTGCTGCTGTTCATGATCGCCGTCGACATGGTTTTCGCCCGCCCGTCGGGCGGCACCTCGACGACCACCGAGGAAAACCACGAGGCGGCGGGACGGCCCGACATCTCGGTGTTCCCGCTGGCCACCCCGCTCATCGTCGGGCCGGGTGCCATCAGCGCGGTGATCCTTCTCATGGCCGAGGCGCGGGGTGACCCCGTCCATATCGCCATCGTGGTGGGCGCCCTGGTCGTCAACCTCGGCATCACCTTTGGCCTTTTGCTGGTGGCGGGCCAGGTGCAACGGGTGCTGGGGATCACCGGCGTGCACGTGGTATCGCGGATCGTCGGCATTCTGATCGCCGCCCTGGCCGTACAATTCGTGCTGCTCGGACTGGCCGAAAGCAGCACGCTTTTCCACGCTCCCTAGTGGCTGTGCTTGGGGCAGATGGACATCGAAGATGGCGACCGACACGAAACGGGAGACAAGGAGACATGGACATGATCGCGGAGAGAATCCGAAGCGGCGGCCTGGTCATCGGGCTTCTTCTGGTTCTGGGCGGCGCCCCGGCGGTGGCCGGGACCGTCATCGACGAGTGGAATTCCATCCCGTCGCCCGAGGCACCCAAGCTGGCGGCCCCCGCCGTCACCGCCAGGACGACGGCGTTTCTGGTGCTCGACATCGAACAGCGGACCTGCAACGCCGAACGGCGGCCACGTTGCCTCGACACCGTGCCCTCGATCGCCGCCTTTCTAACAAAGGCGCGAGCCGCCGGCATGATGGTTGCGCACAGCACCACCAATGCCGGCACGCCCGACACCATCCTGCCGCGGGCCAAGCCACTGACCGGTGAGCCAGTGGTCAAGGCCAGCGTCGATAAGTTTCTGGGAACCGACCTGGAGCGGGTTCTCAGGGAGCGAGGCATCGAAACCGTGATTGTGTGCGGCACCGCGGCGCAGGGCGCCGTCATGCACACGGCGACGGGGGCGGCCCAGCGCAAGTTCAAGATCGTGCTGCCGGTCGATTGCCTGTCCGCCGAGGACCTGTTCACCGAGAAGGCCGTGGTGTGGTCGCTCATCAAGGGGCCGGCCACCGGGTCGGTGACGACGTTGACGACGCTGGACGCCATCGCCGTCAAATAGAATTGCGGCTAGAATTGGTAGCGCAGTCCGACAGAGCCGATGACGACGGACCCCTCGATATCCGCATTGACCACGGCCGAGGTTGCCGTGCCGGCGAGTGGCGAACGTCCGACATTGATGGTGGAATCGGCGATGTGGATGTAGGTGAGAGCCGCATCCATCACGACGGCGTCGGAGAAGCGGTAAGACAAGCCGCCGCTGACCCAGGTGCGATCGCCGTCGGGTGTACGCGAGGTGCGATAACCACTATGCGTCGGCGTCGGATCGTACTGGACGCCGGCGCGCAGCGTCAGCGCATCGTCAACCATGTAATCCATCCCGAGGCTGAGCGAGACGGTATCCTGGTAGTTCTGGGTGATGTCTTCGCGAAGCGCCCCGTCCGAGACGCGGACAACCTTGATGGCGTCGAAGGCGGACCATTTGTAATAGCTGACGTCGCCCAGCAACGTGACCTGATCGTTCAGCCGATGTTTGACCCCAAGAGAGGCGAGCGCCGGAAGCCCGAGGTCGGCCGTTGCGGCGTATTGACTTTGGATCGGACCGGTCGACGAGGTGGCACGGACCGTGGCGGTTCCTTCCACATTGTGGACAAAGCCGGAGCGATAATGCAGACCGACCTGGGTTTCGGGCGAGAGTTTGGCCAACACGCCGATGTTGAAGCCGAAGGTTCCGTCGTCGCCTTCCAGGTTGGAATGCAGGTCCGTACCGGCGTTGTTCTTCATGCTGGTCAGCGTGACGTCGACCGTCTGGTAGTCGATGCCGCCGCCGATGGTGACGTCGCGGCTGACGTCATAAGCGGCAACGAGGCTGTAGTTCGTGGTCTTGAGGTCCGTCTTGATGGAATCATAACGGCCGAACCAGAATTCCGGGTAGTCGTTGGCCAAGCCAAAAGGCGCCGTAATTCCCAAGCCAAGGCTGAGGCCGCGATCAACGTCGCGCAGCACGCCGAACAGGTTGGGAACCGGCGTCGGCTCATAAGGCTGATAGGTCTTGGTGTCGTTCAGCTTCACCCACGTGACGCCGTTGTGACGCTGGCTGCCGGTGTCGGTCAGTTCCGCCTTCGGCGAGATGATGTGGATGGCCGCCATGACCTCGTCAGCATCCAGGTTGTTCATTCCGGCCGGATTGAACCACACCGTCGAGGCGTCGTCAGCCGCCGCCGGCGCTCCAGCGAAAGCCCGACCGACGCCGGTGACGCTCATCTCCTTGATGTAGAAACCGGCCGCCTGGGCTTGTCCCGCAGCACACAACGCCACCATCGACACCGTGGCCCCGATCGCCCGTCCGCGAATATGGAAATCCAAAACGCCGCCCTCGCCTGTTTGTTCTTCGTTGCCGGGCGCGGCAATCGCGATCGACCGTCCCGGTTGCCTTTCGGCGGCGGCGAAGTCGTGGCCCCGCGCCGACCTTCCAAAAGGTGGTCGGATCGTAGCACAAGTTGCCCCAGTTGGAAGCGCGGAAGAGACCAAGCTGCCGTCTCTTCCAACCGATTCAGTCGAGTCTCGCCAGAACGTCGCGGACGATGCCGAACAGGCGGTCGATCTCGGCCTCCGAGATGATCAGCGGCGGCGCGAAAACCAGTGCGTCGCCGGCCACGCGGGTCAGCAGGCCCTTCTGATAAGCCCCGACGAACCCGTCATAGGCGCGCTTGCCGGGCCCATCGGCACGACTTTCGAGTTCGATGGCGCCGACCAGGCCGAAGTTGCGGATGTCGATGACATGCGGCAGCCCCTTCAGCCCGTGGATGGCCTCCTGCCAATAGGGAGCCAATTCGGCCGCGCGGGTCAAAAGGCCTTCCTCGGCGTAGGTGTCCAGGGTCGCCAGTCCGGCTGCCACGGCCAACGGATGGGCCGAATAGGTGTAGCCGTGGAACAATTCTATGCCTCCGTCCGGCCCGGTCATGAACGCGTCATAGATGTCGCCGCTGACGAAGGTGGCGGCCATCGGCACGGTGCCGTTGGTAAGCCCCTTGGCGACCGTCAGGATATCGGGGGTGACGCCGAAGACCTCGGAGGCGGTCGGCCCACCCAGGCGCCCAAATCCGGTGATCACTTCGTCGAAGATGAGCACGATGCCGTGGCGCGTGCAGATGTCGCGCAGGCGCTGCAGATAGCCCTTGGGCGGCAGGAGAACGCCGGTCGAACCGGCCATCGGCTCAACGATCACGGCGGCAATGGTCGAGGCGCCATGCAACTGGACCAGCCGCTCAAGGTCGTCGGCCAGTTCGGCGCCATGCTCGGGCAGGCCACGGGAAAATGCGTTGCGGGCCGGATCGTGAGTATGCCGCAGGTGGTCGACGCCCGCCAAAAGATTGCCGAAAGCGGCCCGGTTGGGTCCCATTCCGCCCACCGAGATGCCGCCGAAATTCACGCCGTGATAGGCGCGTTCGCGTCCGATCAGGCGCGTCCGCGCACCCTCGCCGCATTGGCGGTGATAGGCGATGGCGATCTTAAGCGCGGTCTCGACGGCCTCGGATCCGGAATTGGAAAAGAAAACATGGTCGATCCCCTTGGGCATCAACTCGACCAAGCGGGAGGCAAATCGGAAGGCCTTGGGGTGGCCCATCTGGAAGGGCGGCGCGTAATCCATCTCGGCCACCTGTTCCTGCACCGCCTTGACGATACGCGGCCGCGCATGGCCGGCGTTGACGCACCACATTCCCGCCATGCCGTCCAACACCTGTCGACCGTCGTGGCTGCGATAGTACATGCCCTCGGCCGCCACCAGCAGGCGCGGTGCGCTTTTGAACTGCCGATTGGCCGTAAACGGCATCCACAGGGCTTCCAGGTCATTGGGGACGGCGACGCTTTCGGGGGTTGGCATTGAGATTCTCCTGGCGGATCGTGATGGCGCGATCATTAGGGAACTGTTCTAAACATTGAACAAGACATTATCTTGGACGCCATCAACCCATTGTTTATAATGAATTTGTTTTCCATTCCGTTTAAGATACAAAACAGATAAACAGTCGAGGTCGCCATGGATATCGATGTCGCGGGCCGCTTGCGCCGGCTTCGCGAGCGCCATCAGTTGTCACAGCGCGAACTGGCGAAACGGGCATGTGTCAGCAACGCCACCATTTCGCTGGTCGAGTCCGGACGGCTCAACCCCTCGGTCGGCAACCTCAAGCGCATCCTCGACGGCATCCCCATCAGCGTTGCCGAATTTTTCGCCATGGAGGTGAAGACCGAGCGCCCCCAGGTGTTCTTCCGCGCCACCGAGTTGATCGAGATCGGCCGCGACGACATCTCGTACCGCCAGGTTGCCGCCCGACTGACCGATAAAGCGCTGCAGATCCTGCACGAACGCTTCGCCCCCGGGGCGGATACCGGCAAAATTCCGCTGCGCCACAAATCGCAAGAAGGCGGTGTCGTCATCAAGGGGCGGATAGAGCTGACCGTGGGAGACCAGGTACGGGTCCTGGAAGCCGGTGACGCGTACTATTTTGACAGCACCCTGCCGCATCGCTTCCGCAACATCGGCGACGTCGAGTGCGAACTGATCAGCGCCTGCTCGCCGCCCAGCTTTTGAATGATCGCCTTCACGCGAAAACCCCGCCCGGCAACCCGGACGGGGCTTCACAATCGCGAATCCTGGCCGTCAGAAATCCATTCCGGACCGCCAAGCCTCATCAAGAGACGCGGACGCCGTTCATCGGTTGGAACGCCCCCGTGCCGTCGTCCCCGCGTGATGTCGAAAATCGGCTACGGGCGCCTGCTCGAAAACGCGTCGCCGACGCAATAGGTTCGCGTCGGGTACGCCGCCTGCAAGCCGTCATCCATGCACGAAAGGACAGATCGGCTGTAACCGCCCGCGCGAAGCTCGTCGTCAACGCATGAACTCAGCGCCGTATTCATCGACGCCTGCAATCCGTCGTCGGCGCAGTGAAACATTGTCGTTGTCGGGTAGTACGCCTGCAATCCGTCGTCGGCGCAGGAGAACCTTGTCACGTTGGACGCCTGCAGCCCGTCGTCGGCGCAGGAAAACCTTGTCACGTTGGACGCCTGCAACCCGTCGTCGGCGCAGGAAAACCTTGTCACGTTGGACGCCCGCAACCCGTCGTCGGCGCAGGAGAACCTTGTCACGTTAGACGCCTGCAACCCGTCGTCGGCGCAGTAGTGCTGGGTCGGCC
>JAVEYE010000152.1:0-8926 GCA_034003665.1 Rhodospirillales bacterium
CCGGCCTCTAGCTAGGCCGGGCCCTTCGATTGGCCGCGTAGGCGGCGGATGAGGGCCTCGACCAACCGCCGGAGCAGTCGATCGGACTTGTCGAGCGCCGCCAGACGGGTCTTCAGGTTGTCGCGGCCGATGGCCACCACCGAGGCGCCCGGCCGGGCGCGGGCCGACACGGGGCGGCGCTGGCCGTCGATCAGAGACATCTCGCCGATGATGTCGCCGCGGCCCAGCGTGGCGATCCGTTCTTCGCGCCCGTCGCGGACCCGGTAGACGTCGACTTCGCCCGCTGTGACCAGATAGGCGGTCTGGCCGTCGTCACCTTCCTCGAACAGGACCCTGCCCGGCTCCGGCCGGCCGGGCGCCGCCGTGTCGACGGCGGCCGGCGGCTCGGCGGAGATCGGCGCCAGGGCGGTCACGCCCGGCGCGCGGCCGAGCAGCAGTTGATCGAGCGAATGGGAGATGGCGCCGCGCACCTCCTCGGGCAGCGCCTCCATGGCGAGACGGGCCCGCAGGGCGTGGACGGCGATGGCCAGCGTCTCGGGCGGCGTGCCCTCGGGCATCAGGTTGCGGATCGTCTTGAGTTGGCCGATCACCGTGGCCAGCCAGTGGCGGATCGTGCGCTCGTTCTTGCGGCCGGTCGGCGTCGGGGTCAGGTCCAGCAAGTAGCCGAGCCGCACGGCGCGCGTCGGAAACATCTCCAGCAGCCGCTCGATGGCCGCGCTCATCGCCAGGTCCTCGTGCTGGCCGAGCGCCATCTTGGAGCGCAGGGTGAGCGCCTCGGCGGTCGGGCCACCGCCCAGGACGCCGCCCGGATCGGTCAGGGTCGGCACCAGCTCCGTGAAGGCCTGCCGCTCGGCCTCGCCGCCTTGCTGGGTCAGCGGCTTGACGCCGCCGAGGATGCGGGCCACCCGCTCCATCAGGATGCGCTGGGTGACCGGCAGCGGCGATCGCCCCATCAGGGCATGCAGCCGATGGGCCCCGTCGCTGGCGTACTTCGGCAATTGCCCGGCGCCGGTGGCGAGCGCGATGAGGTTGCCGCACGCCTCGATACCCTCGCGCAGGCCGCCGAAGATCTCGGCGATCGCCTGCGGGGCATCGACGAGCTCGGCGACGAGCTGGTCGACGAGGGTACGGGCGGCGGCGCTGCCGTTTCCCATTTCCAGCAGGTCGAGCAGCTTGACCAGCCGGCCCCGCCAGCTGCCGCCCTCGGCGACGATGGCGGCGAGGGCGGAGAGCACGAGCAGCGACGGCGGCGCCCCGGGCGCCGCCTCGGGCAGCGCGGCGAGGCCCTGCTTGGCCACGGCGGCCTTCAGCGCGGCGATGTCGTCGTCCGACAGGTCGCGGGTTTGCCGGCAAAGCCGCTCGTGAAGCTCGAACAGCGCCTCAGCGCGGTCCGACGGCGACGTCTGCGAAGCCCCGGCCTGCGCCTTGGCCAGCAGATGCATGCCGATGATGAAGAAGTTGTCGCGCCGCTCGACGGCGGTGAGGTCGCCGGGCGAGACCAGGAATTCGGCCGCCGTGATGCCGCGTTCGTCGAGGTAGGCGCGGGCCAGCCGGCCGACCGCAAGGCGCGCCGGGTGGCCCAGGCAGTCGGCCGGCGTCCGGCAGACCGGCGCCTCGTCGACCGGAATCGGCTTGATGGGCTTGGTGGTGACCTTGGTGTTTTCCTGGAAGATGATCCGCTCGGTGACCCAGCCGTCGCGCTTGGCGGTGATGCGCACCATGGCGTGCTGGCCGGAGGCCAGCAGCGCCTCGGCCAAGGTCCGCGCATCCTTCTCGACCCTGAGGATCTGGGCAATGACCCAGCGCGTACCGTCCCCGGTCAGGACCTCGTATGTCGTGCCCTTGAATCCTTGCAGGGCCATCGGATTTCCCCCAAGAGGCCGTGACACGCGGCGTCGCTTGGCGAGCGGTCGCGGCTTTTGGCCACTATGCGAAATCCATCGTCGGTGGTCCAGCGCCGAGGCGACCCCCGACCCGCGCCGATTCCCCGACCCTCGCGGTTCGTCCCGGGCGACGGTGCCGACGACGGAGGCCGTCCGGACGCAAAAAAGCGCCGCGACAGGGCGGCGCCTTTCCGCATCCGGGATGCCCGGTTATCGGGGTTGCGGAACCAGCCGCAGATACGGCTTGAGTTCCCGCCAGCCGCCGGGAAACTTCGTCTTGGCGTCCTCGTTGGAGACCGACGGCACGATGATGACGTCCTCGCCCTGCTTCCAGTCGGCCGGGGTCGCCACGCTGTGCTTGGCGGTAAGCTGCAGCGAATCGATGACCCGCAGCAGTTCCGCGAAGTTGCGCCCCGTGCTGGCCGGGTAGGTGAGCGTCAGCTTGACCTTCTTGTCGGGACCAATCACGAACACCGAGCGCACCGTCAGCGTGTCGTTGGCGTTCGGGTGGATCATGTCGTAAAGATCCGAAACCTTGCGGTCGGAATCGGCGATCACCGGGAAATTGAGGGCGTTGCCCTGGGTTTCCTTGATGTCGGTCGCCCACCGCCTGTGGTCATCGATGGGATCGACGCTGAGCCCGATGACCTTGACGTTGCGCTTGTCGAATTCCGACTTGAGGCCGGCCAGCGAGCCCAGCTCGGTGGTGCAGACCGGCGTGAAGTCCTTGGGGTGTGAAAACAGCACCGCCCAGCTGTCGCCGAGCCAGTCGTGGAACTTGATGGTGCCCTCGGTGGTGACGGCCGTGAAATCGGGCGCCGTGTCGCCCAGTCGAATGGCCATGATCAGTCCTCCTCGTTCTTGGGTGTCGACATGACTGCCCCGGGCGCCACATCTGGGCACTGATTGTGGCGATGTCGAGGGTTAAATCCAAAAAATATCAAAATTTTTTTGTATGAATAAATAATTATCCATTTTTTTATCGTACAAAATGCCGCATCTGCTTGCGGCCCCACGCCCCGACTGGACGGCGTGGCGCCGAGTGGGCATGATGGGCCATCTTGACCGCCGCCTTCCTCGCTTCTCCGACAGGACCCGATGAGCCAGTCGCCGCCGCCCCAATGGTATTATCGCCAGTCCGGCGTCATCCCCTTCCGGGTCGGTTCGACCGGGCCCGAGGTGCTGCTCATCACCTCGCGGACGCGCAAGCGCTGGATTCTTCCCAAGGGGGTCGTCGAGCCGGGGTTGACGGCCGCCGCCTCGGCCGCCAACGAGGCGTTCGAGGAGGCCGGCGTGAGAGGCCGGGTTGCGGAGCCGAGCCTCGGCTCGTTCACCTATGCCAAATGGGGCGGGATCTGCTCCGTCGAGGTGTTCGCCATGGCGGTGGACGACGTACTGGACGACTGGCCCGAGCGGGCCGAGCGGACCCGCCGCTGGATGTCGCCGGCCGATGCCGCCGGGCTGGCCGACGACCCGGGGGCCGGCGACCTGATCGCGCGGCTGGCCGAGGGCCTGTCCGGCGCCTGTCCTAGTTGTCGTTGAAATTGCGTCGACGCTGTTCCATCTGCTGCTCGCCGATGTCGCAGGGCGGCGGCCGTCGGTTGGCCGGCCGCAGAAGAAGGTCGGCGGCCGCCGGCCGGTTGCCGGAAAAGAAGGCGGTTGCCGCGGCCGGAATGAGCCGTGGCCTGGGGGCTTCCGCCGGGGTCCGCACGACGACGGTGTCGCCGGCCGGGGCGGTGCCGGCGATTTCGGAAACCAGCTTGCGGCGGATCGCCTCGGCGAAGGAGCCGAATCCTTCGGCCACCACCAGGAAGGCGCCCGGTCCGCCGATGACGCAATAGCGGTAGTAGAGGTCGAGGTCGGCGATCTGACGGCGGCCGAAGGGGTTGACGCGGTCGTTGACGATGGGCAACCCGTTGACGGTGATGTGCGCCGCCACCGCGGCGTCGCGGGCCAGCGACACCAGCCGCCCCTCGTTGTTGGCGCCGTCCCCCGAGACGTCGATCACCCGGCGGGCGCCCGCGAAGCCGTTGTTATCGAACATGGGCACCGCGAAGTCGATGGCGTGGCTGATCGAGGTATACATCCCCCGCGTGACCGGCGCCTCGCCGATCCTGGCGGCCAGGACCCGGGCGCTCTCGGCGTCGCGCACCTCGGCCCAGCCGGCCACCACCGTGCGGTGGCCGATCCCGGCCCATTCGACATAGCTTACGGCGATGGCGCCGCGATAGCCGCCCGCGATGGCGCGCACCACGTCGGGATGGGTGAGCGCGTCGAGGTAGCCTTCCCGCTGAAGACGAGCCTCGTCGGCATCGACGCTCCCCGAAACGTCGACGGCCAAAACCAGTTCCAGATCCACCGGGATCTCGGCCCGAAGGCCGCCATCCGGCCCGGCCACGGCCATCAGCGCGGCCGCGAGGACAGAACCCACCCTTAGCATGCGACACACGGCGGCACGTCCTGCATCCAACCACCAACGTTCCTTTCAAATGGTCCCGCCGGGGCGATTCGAAAAGGTGCTTTTGGCGGATCCTGCATGGCCATCCTGGAATCCGGTTGCGGTGCGCCCTATGATCGCGCCGCGCCACCGGAAAAAAGGAAACGTCCCCAAGATGATGCGCATTGCCGTCTGCGAACCGGCCTTCGGCCGCCATCCCGTCCTCAGGGCGGAGCTTCTGTCCCGCTATCCCCATGCCACCTTCAACGAAGATGGCCGGGTTCTGGCCGGCGAGACCCTGATCGGTTTCCTCAAGGGCCATCAGCGGGCCATCGTCGGCGCCCAGGCGATGAACGACGCGGTGTTCGCGGCAGTGCCGGAACTGACGGTCGTGTCGAAATGGGGCGTCGGGATCGATACCGTCGATCTGGGCGCGATGGCCCGTCACGGCGTGCGGTTGGGGTGGACGCCCGGCGTCAACCGGCTGTCGGTGGCCGAGTTGGCGCTGAGTTTTTTCATCGCCCTTTTGCGCCAGGTGCCGGCGGCCGCCCTGGAGGTTCGCGGCGGCCTGTGGCAACGGCGGATCGGCCGCCATCTAAGCGGCCGCACGGTCGGCATCGTCGGCTGCGGGCACATCGGCAAGGAGGTGGTCCGCCTGCTGGCGCCCTTCGGCTGCCGGGTGCTGGCCCATGACATCCGTGACTATGCCGACTTCTACGCGGCCCACGGAGTCGAGGCGGTCGGCCTGGAGGACCTGCTGAAAACCGCCGAGGTGGTGTCCCTGCATGTGCCGCTCGACGCCACGACGCGGGGCATGATCGATGCCGGGCGGCTGGCCCTGATGCGGCCGGACGCGATCCTGGTCAACACCGCGCGCGGCGGCATCGTCGACGAGGCGGCCCTCAAGGCGGCGCTGCGCGAGGGCCGCCTGGCGGCCGCGGCGTGCGACGCGTTCGCGGCGGAGCCGCCCGCCGATGCGGATCTGCTGGCGCTGCCCAACTTCCTGGCGACGCCGCACATCGGCGGCAGCGCGGAGGAGGCGATCCTGGCCATGGGCCGCGCCGCCATCGCCGGGCTTGCCGACAACGCCGTGCCCGATCCGGCGACGGCCGCCGGTTGACGGAGGGGGCGGCACGGCCGGTTCGTGGCTTTCGCTGGGCGGACGCTCTGTGATAGTTTCCTCCCCCGCGCGCGGTTGCCGCGGGCGGGGGAGGCCATCCATGCGGAACGCTGAAACGGGGAGGATCGGAAACATGAAATACTGGATGTCGGCAATCGTCGCGGCGAGCGTCGCCTTGGCGCCGTCCGCCCAGGCGGAGACCCGGATCACCTACAAGTCGGCCAAGACGGCGTCGTCCTATTACCAGATGGCGGTCCAGATCGCCGAGGCGGTCAAGGCCGGTTCCGGCGGCGCCATGATCGTCACCGTCGAGGAGAGCCAGGGGTCCGAGCAGAACGTGCGCGAGGCCGCCAAGCGAACGGGGAACTACGTCTTCACCACCCCGCCCGGCCTGATCAACAGCGCCCTGGAGGGCAAAAAGCCGTTTCCCGCCGACGAGGCCTACCGGTCGATCCGGGCCCTGTTCCCGATTCCGTCGCTGACCATGCACTGGGTGGTGCGGGCCGACACCGGCATCAAGGATTTCGCCGACCTGGAGGGCAAGTCCTTCATCATCGGCAAGGGCAGCTTCGGCGCCCGCCAGACCGAGGCGGTGTTCAAGGCCCTCGGCCTGGAGGGCAAGGTCAAGTTCGTCGACGTCGAGCTCAACTCGGCCGTCCCGGCCATGAAGAACCGTCAGGTCGACGGGTTCGCCACGGCCGGTTCATGGCCGGCCCCGAATGTTCAGGAAGCGGGGGCGAGCGTCGACATCCGCTTGTTGAGTCTCAGCGAGGAGCAGCTCGCCAAGGTTTCCGGCGCCAAGCTGGTGATTCCGGGCGGCACCTACAAAGGGGTCGACACCGACGTGACCACCATCTCGCTGCCGGTCGGGACCTATGCGACGGCCGCCATGGACGACGCCACGGCCTATGCGCTGACCAAGACCTTCTGGACCCAGCTTGATGCCATGGCCAAGGTGAATTCGTGGTGGCTCGGCGTCAACGCCGGGATGATCGGTGAACTGGCCGGCAAGCTTCATCCGGGTGCCCTGAAGTATTACGCCGAGGCGGGGATTCCCGTTCCGGCCGCCCTCAAGTAGCCGACGTCGTCCGCAAAGCCTCGCGCAGAGACCGCCCATGTCCCGATTGCTGGCGTCAGGAGTGGTCTTTGCCCTGGCCGCGACCTCGGTCGTCTTCCACCTGTACCTGATCTTTTCGGGCCTGCTGCCCAATCTGGTGACCCGACCCCTGCATTTGGCGTTGGCCTTGCCGTGGGTTTTCGTCATCGGCGTCGACGGCGGGAGGGCGCGCCGCTGGACCGGCTACGTGTTCTGCGCCGTCGGCGTGGCGGGTTCCCTCTGGATCGCCTGGAACCGCGACATCCTGGTCGACCAGTACGGTTCGCTCGAAGGGCCATTCCAGTATGGGTTGGCGATCGCTCTCATCGTCGTCGTTCTCGAAATGGCGCGCCGCCGCATCAAGGCGGCGTTGCCCATCGTCGCCGTTCTGGCCCTTGCCTACGGCCTTCTCGGCCACCTGATTCCCGGCCAGTTCGGGCACCCCGGCATGCCGCTCGACAGTTTTTTCGGCACCCTGGTGGTGGCCGGCGGCGGGTTGTGGGGCGAACTGACCGGCATTTCCGTCAACGTCGTCGCCGTCTTCGTCATCCTCGGCGCCTTCGTCAGCGCGTCCGAGGGCGGGCCGGGGTTCATGCTGCTGGCCACCCGGCTGGCCGGCCGCATGCGGGCCGGTCCGGCCAAGGTCGCCGTCCTGTCGTCGGCGATGTTCGGGTCGATCTCGGGATCGGCCTCGGCCAACGTGGCTTCGACCGGGGCCGTGACCCTGCCGGCGATGAAGAGGCTCGGCTATCCGCCGGCCTTCGCTGCGGCGGTCGAGGCCGTCGCCTCGTCGGGCGGCCAGATCATGCCGCCGCTGATGGGGGCCGGCGCCTTCCTGATGGTCGAACTGCTGCGGATCACCTACGTCGACGTCATGACGGCGGCCATCCTGCCGTCCATACTTTTTTTCTGGGCGACCTGGGCCGGCGTCGACCATTTCGCCAAGCGGCACGGCCTGCGCGGCATGGCCCCGGACGAAATGCCGTCATGGGACGACGTCATGCGGACGGCGCCCTTCTTCCTGCTGCCGTTCGGCGTGCTTCTGGCGATCCTGTTCTTCACCGGCTACACGCCCCAGTATGCCGCGGCCGTCGCCACCGGCATCTCCATGCTTCTGCTGGCGGTGGATCGGACCGGGTGCGTTTCCCTCGGCCTCTGGTGGCGGGAGCTCCAGACGGCGGTCGTCGACGCCGCGCGGCAGATCGCCACGGTCGCCGCCATCATCATCTGCGCCGGTCTGGTGATCGGCGTCCTCAACATGACCGGCCTCGGGGTCAAGGTGACCTCGGTGATCATCGCGCTGTCGGGCGGCACGTTGTGGATGGCCCTGGTCCTGACCGCCATCGCCTGCCTGATCCTCGGCATGGAGGTGCCGACCACCGCCGCCTACGTCATCTGCGTGTCGGTCGCCGGGCCGGCCCTTCAGACGCTGGGCCTGCCGGCCTTGCACGCCCACCTGTTCGTCTTCTGGTACGCCCTGCTCTCGACCATCACGCCGCCCGTTTGCGGCACCGTGTTCATCGCCGCGGCGATGGCCGACGCGCCGTGGGTGGCGGTGGCCAATCGGGCCATGCGGTTGGGACTGGGCCTCTACGTCGTGCCGTTGGCCTTCATCGTCAACCCGGCCCTGATCCATCCGGAACTCAGCCTGCCGCTGGCCCTGCTGGCCATGCTCAAGGTGGGGGCGGGCGTCTGGCTGATGAGCGGCGCCGTTGCCGGCCGCGGCCGGCAAGCGTGGACGGCCCCGCTGTCTTTCGCCCTGGGTGCCGCCGCGATCTTCCTCGGCGGGGTAGGCTGATCCAACGGCTGTCGAAGACGCGGCCCTAATCCATCTATTCCATCGACGGTGTGTCGAAAACTGAGCCCGACGGGGTGTTCGCCTCGTTGCGATGTGTCAGTGCATCAAGAAAGAAGAATCGCCTTTTCATCGATGCTTCCCAACACGTCGATAGCCAGAACGGGTTCAAGGCGCCCTGCGTCAGAACCCGAAGTAGACGAACCTCTGGTATTCGGTCGATAGCATCGCGACCGATGCGATGGTGAGTAGTGCCGCAGCGACAGCCCATCCTGAGCGCGGGGACCAGTGGATCCGCCCGTGCCAACCCGATGCCTTGGCCTCCCCCATGACCTGCTGGCTGTTGGGCGCGACCAGCGCGAAGCCCAAGGCGGCGAAGCTTGTTGCCACGGCGCCGGCTCCACCAAGGAAGAACACGAAGTTTTGGCCCGGGTGAGCGGCAATGATCGACACTCCTAGCCACCTTGCCATGGCCTCGGCGATTTGTGCCGGCAGGCGGATTTCGGTCGCGCCCACCAGCGATTTGACGAACCACCAAGCAGAGGCCGGATCGGGGGCCCGGAACAGGATCAGAGTCAGCAGTACGAACAGGAAG
>JAVEYE010000153.1:0-8906 GCA_034003665.1 Rhodospirillales bacterium
GCGAAGATGAGGAAAATTGTGATCATGGCGCCAGATACGGTGGTGCCGACCCCGAATTCGACAAGCAGGATGCCAAGGTGCTGGCCATGCGCCGCCTCGTGCGCCAGGACGGAATAGTCCAGATAGTTGCCGCCCAGCAGCAACGCCGCCACGCCGGTTCCGGCATAGATCAGGACGCCGGTCGACATCATGGTCCGCCGCACCCAGCCACGAATGACGACACGGGTGTTGTCGATGCCGAAGATGAGCGCATAAAGAATGAACGTGCTGCCGAAAATGACACCGGCCTGAAAGCCGCCGCCCGGGCCGAAATCCCCATGAAACTGGACGTAGAGGGCAAACAGCAGAATGCAGGGGATCAGCAGTTTGGAGGTCACCCTCAGCACCGAGTGCGGCTTCATCACGGCGTAGCCGTAAACGGGCGCCCCTTCCGGAACGCCGTGTTTGATCTTGTGCCGGCCACGGCCGATCAGAGCCATGACACTGGCCGCAGCCGTGAAAATCACCGTCGTCTCGCCCAGGGTATCGTATCCACGATAACTGGCCAGCACCGAAGTGACGACGTTCGGCACGCTGGTGGCCACCAAGGAGTCGCGAAGGTAGAGCGGCGCGACATGGTGGTGGATCGGCGCCATCGGGTCGCCGTAGAACGGCATGTCCAGGGTGCCGTAAATGAGCACCGCGCCGGTGATCACAACGATGACCAAGGCGCTCATATTGCGGTGATCCTTGATCGCCTCTTGCGTCGTCGTGAGAGCCAGCGTGCTCAGCATCAGCACGGTGGCGATGCCGGCCCCGACGGACGCTTCGGTGAAGGCGACGTCGACGGCGTCCAGCACCACATACAGCGCGGCCGCCGAAAGGCTGAAGATCCCCGACAGCATGACGACCGCGAACAAGTTCCGCAGGCGAATCATGCCGATCGCCGATGCCGCCATCAGGGAAAGCAGCACAGTGTTGATTAGGTCTTCGATGGCTCGACTTCCTTATCTTCTTTGTTGTCCGCGCCATCCGCGAGGAGCGGTTTGATGCCGGTGCTGATGGCCGTCTGGGCCAGCGCATGGGTCGACATCGGACTGGTGTAGAGAACAAATACGACGATCAGGATCAGCTTTGCGGTCACCAAGGTAAAACCGGCCTGCAGCATCAGGCCGACCATCATCAGCCCGAGACCCGCGGAATCGATGATTCCGGCCCCATGCATGCGGGTGAACACCTCGGGCATGCGCAACATCCCAATGCCGCCGATGATGCAAAACGCCCCGCCACCGACGATCAGAACCCAACTGAGGAGATCCACGATGAGCGCCACCATCACAGTCCCCCCAGGTCTTCGCCGGAGCGGCGCCCGATGCGGTTGTATTTGAAGAACTTCATGATGGCGATCGTCGTAATGAAGTTGATCAGGGCGTAAACCAAGGCGATGTCGAGAAAAGCGGGACGGCCGCTCAAGAAACCGATCACCGCGATGAGCATGACGGTCAGCGTGCCGAACGAGTTGACGGCCATGATGCGGTCGTAAATGGTCGGCCCCAACAAGGCCCGCGCCAAGGCGAGGGCCATGGTCACGAGAACCGCCAGGGTGCCCGCAGCGAACATCATTCGACGTCTCCTTTGGCGGCGGCCGTCGCGGCGCGCAGGCGATCCAGGGCGCTGGCTCCTTCGATGGCCGTGACCCGTCGGTCCATGTCGCCGGACATCAGCCCGTCGGCGGTGTCCCGGGTCAGGGCATGGACCAGCAGTTCACCGTTTTCCAGGGCCACCGTAATGGTTCCCGGAGTGAGCGTGATGGAATTGGCGAAAATCACGTGCCCCATTTCGCTGTGCTGGGTCGGCTTGACATGCAGCATCGCCGGGTGGATCGGCATCTTGCGCTTGAGGATGACCGTCGAGACGTGGACGGCCGACGTGAAGATCTCCTTGAGGAGCCACAGCCAGTAGAGGCTTACCTTCCAGCTTAAGTGCAGAGGCTGCCCTTCATGGTCGATGACATCCATGCGCCGCGCGACCAGGATCACGAGGATGATCGAGGTCAGGCCGAATCCAAGCAGCAGGGGAACGAAATAGCCTGACAGCAGCCACCAGAGGAGGGCAAGAACGAGCCCGAGACTGAGCGCGTGTAGCAACGGTTTCCCCTTCCACTCCGGTTTTTCGCCGCGTTCTTTCCCACGGGTGGCCCGCAGGTTGAGTCCGTTTCTTGGGCGCCTCGAGACGCCCGCACTTTCTGGCGTCCTGAAACCGTTTCGTCAAGTAGACGATCACCACATATCGAAATTTCTATCAACAAATCCGCCAATGTCCCCAAAACAACCGCACGGCGGCGCGGACGAGACCGCAGAAATCCCGTCGCTGCAACGTGTTGCAAACGTTTCTTACCGAATCGGAATATTAGCCTTGGTCCGCCCGCCGATTCCCGTTCCCAGGCCGTCGGTCAACGAATCTCCACGGCGTAGTCGGCGAGGGGAGGCTGCTTCTTGATCACCCCTTCCTTCGCCAGGTAGGCGGCAAACCGTTCGTAGCGGACCGAATCGAGGGCGGCCGGCCGCAAAGCGAAACGCGGCAGGGTATCGCGCCAAGCCCGCCGATTCAGTTCGTCGTCAAGGTCGGGATGGGCCCGAACGAAGAGTTTCCAGCTGTCTTCCGGATGGTTGATCAGGTACTGCACGCCCCTTTCCATGCCGTCAAGAAAGGCACGCAGCCGGCTGTCGCCGAGCTTATCCTTGCTGGCGATGAAGATCAGCTCGTCATAGGGCGGTACCCCCTCGTCCTCGGGGAAAATGGCGCGGCCGGGCTCGCCTACCAGCGCCATCTGGTTGATCTCGAAATTGCGGAAGGCGCCGATGGTCGCCGCCACCTGGCCGCTCAAAAGGGCCTGGGACAGCGCGAAATTGATGGCCACCGTCTCGATGTCCGAAAGGGTGAGACCGTGGGGGGCCAACATGGCCGGCAACAGCGTGTCGCGGTAGAAACCGACCGAATACCCGACCCGCCGGCCCTTGAGGTCGGCCAGGGTCTTAATCGGCCCGTCGGGGCGCACCATCAGGGCGACCAGAGGCGTGGCCACCAGGGTGCCGACACGCACGACGGGCAATCCCTCATCGACCTGCATGTGCAGTTGCGGCTGATAGGAAACGCCGACATCGGCCTTGCCTGAGGCCACCAACTTGGGCGGGTCATTGGGATCGGCCGGCGCCACAAGGTCGACGTCTAGGCCTGCGTCGGCGAAGAACCCTTTTTCTCGGGCCACCACCAGCGGCGCATGGTCGGGATTGATGAACCATTCCAGGATGACCGTCATCCTTTCGGCGCCATGAGCGGAAACAGGACTAATTACCAATGCACTAAACAGTATTGTTGATAAATAAGCTGAAAATCGGCGCATGGGATGGCTCTCAATCGGTGGTGGGAGAGGTGTCCGGCTGCCACGGCAGGGCGCGGCGCAACAGGGTATCGACAGTGAAGTAAAGGCCGACGGCCAGGGCCGCCAGGGTGACCAGGGCGGCGAACATGACGTCGACCTGCATGCGGGCGTTGGCATGAAGCATCATGAAGCCAAGGCCCGCGCTCGACCCCACCCATTCGCCAACGACGGCACCGATGGGCGCAACCGCGGTGGCGACGCGCAATCCGGAGGCCAGGGCCGGTAGGGCGGCAGGCACCCGCACATGGCGCAGCACGGCCCAGCGGCCCGCATTCATGGTGCGGGCAAGGTCGAGCCAACCCGGTTCGGTACGCCGAAGTCCGTCGTGAAATGCCGCCGTCACCGGGAAATAGATGATGAGGGTCGCCATGGCAACTTTGGACGCCACGCCGTAGCCGAGCCACAGCACCAGAATGGGCGCCAACGCGAACACCGGAATCGCCTGGCTGACCACCAGCACCGGCATCAGCCACCGCCGGGCCGGACGGAAATAGGCCATGCAAAGGGCACTGATTGAGCCCAGCACGGTGCCCGCCAAGAGCCCCATCACGATTTCCCCGGCGGTCAGCGCGGCATGCCCGAGCAGCGTGCCGCTCTGCGCCACCCAGGCCCGGGCGACGGCGGCGGGGGCAGGAAGCATCCAAGGCTTGGCCTCGGTCAACCACACCGCCGCCTGCCACGCGACAACCAGTCCCGCCAGGACGACGAGCCCCCGCACCACCCTCATCGCACCGCCTCCGTCAAACGCCGCAAGAGCACGGCCTGAGCCTCCAGCACGGCCGGATCGGCGGCATCGCGCGGCGGCCGCCCGGCCGGCTCCAGCGGATCGTCGAGGCGAGCGGGCCGCCCCGCCATGACGTGGATCCGCTCGCCCAGACGGATGGCCTCCAGCGGGTCGTGGGTGACCAGCAGCACGGTGCGGCCGCGCAGCGTGTCGGCCGCCAGGTTCTGGAGCCGCAACCGGGTGACGACATCGAGACCGGAAAACGGCTCGTCCATCAGCACCACCGGGCGATCCTCCATAAGGGTGCGGGCCAGGGCGGCGCGTTGCCGCATGCCGCCGGATAGGGTGTCGGGCATGGCCTCGATCCAGCCTTCCAGACCGACGTCGGCAAGCAACTGGCGGGCCCGGTTCCGGCGGCCAACGACATCGCCGCCCTCGCCGCGCAGCCGACTGCCCAGCAGCACGTTGTCCAGCACGCTCAGCCATGGAAACAACAGGTCGCGCTGGGCCATCAGGGCGGCCCGGCCGGCCAGCGGCTTGCCGTCCGAGCAGGTGACGACCGAACCGTTTGTGGTGCCGGTCTCCAAACCCAGCAGGAGGCGCAACAGGGTGCTCTTGCCGACCCCGCTGGGGCCGAGCAGGCAGGTCGTGCGGCCGCCCGCCAGGGTGAAATCGAGATCGGCGAACAAGGTCATGCCGCCGAACTCGACACTCCCGGCGTCGACGGAAACGGAAAACGGCACGGTATTTCGTTCGGCTGTCATGGTCTCACGCGTCCCTACGCCGGCATTAACCGGATCAGGTTCTAGGGGTCGCTCCTGACAAGGAGACCTCTCAGCCGACGAATCGGCTCCCCCCGGTGACGAGATGGTCTCTTTATGCCCGCGACCTCCGATCTTGGCAAGGGCGGGCGAGGGGACCCGAGCGGGAATTGCGCATGTCGGGAAGACAAGGTATGCAGGCGTCATGATTCATTCCCGCGCCCTCGCCCTGATCGCCGGCCTGGTTTTGATCCCCGTCGCCGCCGGGTTCGTTCCCAGTAAACCGGCAGCGTGGGCGGGCGAGGCCCGGGCCGCCCAATTCGAAACCACGGCAATCACCGTGGTGACGCCGCGCGGACGCTTCCCGTTCCGGGTGGAACTGGCCCTTACCGAAGACCAGCGCCGCCAGGGGTTGCAGTTTCGCCGGTCGCTTGCCGCCGATTCCGGCATGCTGTTCGATTTCGGAGAGACGGCTCCCGTCAGCATGTGGATGCTCAACACGCCGATATCCCTCGACATGATATTCTTCGACGCCGCCGGCCGGGTCGTGCAGGTGGTCGAGGAGACGACGCCCCTGTCAACCGACATCATCGCCTCGGACGGCCCGGTCCGCGGCGTGCTCGAGGTGGCCGCCGGAACGGCCCGACGCCTGGCTCTCCGCAAGGGAGGGCGCCTTCTCCATCCGATGTTCGACGCCCGTTAGGCGGCGGACCACCCTGCATCGCAGGGCGGGCTTGCGGAAACGCGCCCGAAGCCTTACGTTTCCGGCCGTCGGGGCGTAGCGCAGCCTGGTAGCGCATCTGCTTTGGGAGCAGAGGGTCGCTGGTTCGAATCCAGTCGCCCCGACCAGTTTTCGTTGGTCATTCGATTGGGGGGTCGCCATGCCTCAGGCGCGTATCTACCGGCCGACCAGGACCGCCATGCAGTCCGGCCGCCGAAGGACCGGCAAATGGATGCTGGAATACGAGCCCCCGTCAAGAAGCATCGACCCCCTGATGGGATGGGCGAGTTCGAACGATACCAACGGGCAGATCCGCGTATTGTTCGACAGCAAGGAAGCGGCGCTGGCCTTCGCCAAGAAGAAAGGCCTGACAGCCGACGTCTACGATCCCCAAACGCCGATCATCCGGCCCAAAAGCTACGCCAGCAACTTTACCAGCCGTTATCGAACCTGACCGGGCAAAGCGGCTGGCCTACCCGGCCGACTTGTCCTATCTTGAGGCCGTTCCGGGGCGCCCGTAGCTCAGGTGGATAGAGCACGTGCCTTCTAAGCATGGGGTCGCAGGTTCGAGTCCTGCCGGGCGCGCCATATTCCCCGACAGGCTGATGACGGATCGTCGTGGGCGAGGCGGCGTTTGCCCGCCGATCTCGGCCGCCACAGCATGATCACTGGCCTGGCACGTCTCCCCCGACTAAAGGTCGACCACCGTGTCCGAGCGCGCCGCACCGCCGGTTTCGAGCCCTTATGGGCTTGTCGCTGGGCGGCGTGGCGGCGAGGCTAAGCAACACGCACAACAGGGGACGAACGCGCGACGATGGAGGTTCTCGACATTTCCACCTCGGAACGCGGCGGAATCGCCATGGCACGGGCCCGCCTGCGGCCGCACGATGGCGGGGAACCGCTTGAGTTGTGGTACCGATTCGAAGGCCTGGAGGAACCCCTGGACGGCATGAACGAGGCCGTGGCGGCGGCGATGATCGTTCCATGCATGCTCGAGAACGAGCCTCTCTCGCTGCCCGGGCCTCTCTCGCCCGTCTTTATTGCCAACTGTGTTGAAGCCCAGCGTGGGCTTGCCGGATGGTACGACGATCTTCAACCGATCACCGTAAAGGGCCCGCTTGGGGATGCGGGGACAGCGTCCCCAGCTTCCGGCGTGATCGGCTGTTTCTCGGGGGGCGTCGATTCCTGGTATTCGCTATTGAAGCACGAGGCCCGCGTGACCCATCTTCTTTTGGTCCGCGGCTTTGACGTCGGTCTCGGCAACGACATTCTCTGGCGGGCGGCGCGCGACAGTGCCGCGGGTGTCGCAGGGCGGCTGGGGAAAAAGCTGGTCACCTGCGAAACCAACTTGCGGGACGTCGCCGACAAACGCCGGAGCGGTTGGGGGAAGAAATACGCCGGTGATTTCTGGGGAACCCGGCTGCATGGCGCCGCTCTCGCCTCGGTCGCCCTGCCGCTGCGCCGAACGATCGGCGAACTGATTGTCCCGGCAACCCATTCCTTGGCGCAGATCAAGCCGTGGGGGTCGTCCCCGCAACTCGACCCCTTGTGGTCGGACGGATACATCGAAATCACCCATGACGGATGCGAGGCGGATCGAGTCGCCAAGGTCCGCCGTCTCGCCGATTCGGATGTCGCCTTGGCGACCTTGCGGGTCTGCCATGCCGACACCTCGGCCATCAACTGCGGGCACTGCGAGAAATGCATCCGCACCATGCTGGCCTTGCGATTATGCGGGGCGCTTGATCGGGCGAGGACCTTTCCCCACCCTTTGCCGTTGTCAGCGGTACATGCCCTGGTCGTGCCGCCCCATCAGCGGCACCACTACGTGGCGCTGCGTGACGAGGCGCGGCGCATCGGCGACAAGGAAGTTCTTGCGGCGGCGGAAATTCTCCTGGGTGATCGCCTGTCGGCGATCCAAACGACGGCTCGGCTCCGCCAAGCCTTGCGTCCGACGGTCGTCGGCCATGTCGTGCGCATGGTCAAAAAGATGTGCGGCGCCACCAAGCTGGCCGGTGGCGCGCCGTCATGATCGCACCTGCTTGATCTCGCCGGTGCGGGCCACCGGGGGGTGGAGCATGGCCCCCTGGTCAACCAGGCTGTCAATTGATGTGGTTCCGATAGAGGGCTGGTGGAGGGGCGGGAAGAAGCCCCCTCCTAGAAGTAGTGGGGATAGCGCTCCCGCAAGGTCTCTATGAAGGCCAGAGTACCGGACAGGTGCTTGCGCAGGGCCGCTTCGGCGGCGGCAGCATCGCGGGCACGAATGGCGTCGAGAATGGCCCGATGATCCTCGAGGACACGGCTCATCTTGCCGCCGAGCGGCAGATGCATGAGGCGGAGCCGGTCGATATGGACGCGCATGCTGCCGATTTTCTGCCAAAGGCCGGTGACGCCGACCATGCGGTACATGGCCGCGTGGAAGGCAGCGTCATCGCGCGAGAAGCCTTCCTTGTCGTTGGCTTCGTATTCGACCTGTTGATGGCCGAGAATGCGTTCAAGTTCCTGGAGATCAGGCTCGGTGATCGCCTTCACAAGGTGGCGGACGACCTCCACCTCCACGCCGATTCTCAGGAACTGGGCTTCCTTGGCCCACCTGATGTCGATGGTGGTGACATAGGTGCCGGACTGCGGCTTGATCACCACCAAGCCTTCCTCTTCCAGCTTTCGCAACGCCTCTCTTACAGGCATCGAGCTGACACCGAAGGCGCGGGCCACTTCGTCCTTCGAAATAACGGCACCGGGTTCAAGTTCGAGCTTGAGGATCATGTCGCGCAATACGGCCGCAATCTGAAACACGACGGGCCGGCGGCGGTCCAGCGAAAAACGGCGCTCTGGTATCGTGCCGGTAAACGCGCCGCGCGGTTCCGGGTCGCCGGATCTGGCAAGACTTTGGCTGGCTGGACGCCTTGGCATGGCGATGACAGGACTCCCCGTTGGCAATGCAAATTCATACAAAAAGGTATTGCATTTTTCAACTGAGATCTTAGTATCTCAAAAAAAGTCGCGCACGGCAGAGCCGGTATTCAACCACGGTTGGGAGCGCATCACATCATGAAATTCCTTCGCGAGCGGGTCCTGAAGGGCGAGACGATGTTCGGCGTCGCCGCGCAGCTTGGGTCGGCCCTCACCGTGGAAATGATCGGCCGGGCCGGGTTCGACTGGACCTGGATCGATTGCGAGCACGGGTCGGGTGACTACAGCGAACTGGTCCACCAGATCCAGGTGGCCCGACTGGGCGATTCGCCGGCGGTCGTTCGCATCGCCTGGAACGAGCCGACC
>JAVEYE010000154.1:0-8894 GCA_034003665.1 Rhodospirillales bacterium
CTCATACGACAACATCGTCGACCACTGCTGCGAGGCTTGGAACAAGCTCGTCGATCAGCCTTGGCACATCATGACCATTGGCCGACGCAAATGGGCCCATGGGTCCTGATCAACGCAGGTTGGTATGAGACCTTCCACGGCCTGCTCTCGGCAGGATTCGGGACTCGCCTGCTCGGAACCAAGCCACAAGCGCTTTTCACGGTGACATCATAAAGGAATCCATCATGCCCCGCGCCATTCTGCTCGACATTGACGACGTCATCTCCTCCGACCGAACCATTTTGGCCTGTGACGAATTTGATGAAGACACGCATCCGGGCTACCAGGTCCCACGCATCGGCGACCACACGGCCATTGGCCTGATCAATCGAGTCTGTGCGATCTGCGCGGCGAAAATCGTGGTCAGCAGCAGCTGGCTTGACGTCGCCGGACCGGCGTATACGCTAAACTGGCTGTCCGCGAACGGTCTGAGGAGCGAGCATCTGATGTCTCCGAATCCCTGCGTGAACTACCGACTTTCGGGGACGAAACGGGAAGCCATCGAGGATTGGCTGGTTCAGAATTGCGGCTTCTCTGCCGATCAGATCGTTGTCATCGACGATGACGTCACTCTCTTCCCTCCTGACCACCGGCTTGCCGACCGGCAAGTCGTCGTTGATGGAGAAGATGGCCTGCTGCTCAGGCATTACCGTCTGGTCTTGACCAAATTTGGCGCGACCGACCGCGCCGCCGGCGTCTCCGGCGGTCTGCGGTTCGGGCCGATTGACGAATAGCCTAGAGAGGGACGCCAATATTCGGCCTGCAGGATCCGACACGAAGCATCGGAACACGGTGATCGGATATCGGCACGATGACCGAACAGCCGCTTGGCGCGTTCTGATTTCTTCGGTCTCCGCCAACCCCTGGTTCCGCGATACGGGTGGCGACGACGCCAACAGCTAATCTCCGCGTCACTGTCTGCGCGTCCTCCCGTGTCTCCCAATTCATGCCCGATCCGCCCCTGCCGGCGTCCCCGGTGGGAAATGTCCGGCACGTTCGTGCGGGCGGGGTCTAATACGCAGGTGTTTGCCATGGTCAGAAAGAAATCGACGCCGCAATCGGCTCTTCAAGATGGTGACGAGGATGAGCTGCCATTGTGGGCGAGACTCGATCCATTTCCGCGCCACAGCGAAGAGATTGAAAACATCCTGGGCGTGCTCAGGAATATGTCGCTCACCGAAGAGCTCGAGCCGTTGCGCGCCACGGCACTAAATGGCGATGTGGATCGCCGCCAGGAGTCTGCCAGGGCCGCGCTGGCCCTGGCCCGGGGGCTGCTGTCAGAGGAACCGGACGTCATCGCCGCCGACGCCGCGTACAGTTGGGTCTGGCTTGCGGCGCATCGTGATTCGCTTGCGGCGGCCCTGATGATGGTCGACGCCTTGATCGGGCGCGCGAAACAGATCGAGCGCAAGGCCTCGCCGAGGGATGTGGCCGCCCGACGCCATATCGCAGCGTTGCGAACGCTGGCGTGTCGCTGGTTCGACATGCGGGTCTCGATTTGGCTCAGCGAAGCCGAAATCGACAACCTGCCGGCGCGGCTGTCGGAGGACCTAGTCCAACCGGCACAGCATGCGGGGCCGGCTCGCGTCGTGATAGAAAACTGGCCGGCGCAGCATCGCCTCACCGACCTTGATATGTATAAGGCACTGGCCAAGCCCGTTCCGCTCCGCGGCGGCGACAGGGATTTAGGGGAGATCGTGGGCCAACTCCATCGTGAATTTCCATGGATGGGAGATGCTATTGATCGCATTGCCGATGATCTCGCGCTTTGCGGCTTGGGCCCGCAGTCATGGATCCGCATCCGTCCGCTGCTGCTTGTCGGGCCGCCGGGCTCCGGCAAGAGTCGCTTCGCCCGGCGCCTCGCCGAAATGATCGGCACCGGCTGCCAGTTGATCAGCGCCAGCGGCAGCTCGGACGACCGGAGCCTTGTTGGTACCGCGCATGCTTGGGGAAACCGCGAGCCCGGCGCCGTTCTTCAGCTCATGCTCGCTTCCGGCGCCGCCAATCCTCTGATCATCGTCGACGAGATCGAAAAGGCCGGTGGCTCGCCCCACAACGGGGACATCCGCCGGAGCCTGCTCGCCATG
Source organism: Rhodospirillales bacterium (assembly GCA_034003665.1). Classification (GTDB taxonomy): domain Bacteria; phylum Pseudomonadota; class Alphaproteobacteria; order Rhodospirillales; family Shumkoniaceae; genus Shumkonia. The sequence goes on from JAVEYE010000154.1 coordinate 2,127, forward strand.
CTCGAGCCCGAGACCGCAAAGCGGTGGTTTGACGAATGCCTCCAAGCTCACTGCGATCTAAGCGGCGTCTCGTGGGTCCTGACCGCAAACTGCATCGAGCCGATCAGCAAGCCGCTGCTCTCTCGCATAGCCGTAGCCCGCGTCGGCCTGCCCGGGCCAGATGCGATCGACGGGATCATCGACGCGATGCGGGTCGACATTGCCTCGGAACTGGGGCTCGATATCCAGGTCCTGCCGGAGATCGATCCGGCGGCGCGGCGTGCACTGGCCGACGCATTCAATCGCGGACGGTCACTCCGCGCGGTCAAAGCCGCTCTCACTCGGGCGATGGCAGCCACGGCGCGGCAAGTTCCACGCGTATCCTGAGGTCACTAATGTGGCGCCCATTGAGTGTCCGGGATAGGGCCGGGAGGAGAAAGATCGGCAATCGGAAGCCGAACTGGTAAAGCGGGCATGACCACCGGTCACTACTTCGGCAGTGATTGACCCAAGGCGGACATTCAGTTTGCGATACCTCTCGTCAACAGGCAGTGATACCTCGAGGCAAGCGGCCCCATAGGGTATCGCCGAGGATTCGGCGGCCCGCCCATCGGCGACCTCTCCTTCTCCTCCGACTTGTTGGACGATGACAGTGGACGCCTACCTCTACGGCTTCAGGTCTCTTGCCTCATCGGGAACGGCTGGCAGGAACCGGAGGGAAACCCCGGTCGCCAGGGCCACCCGTTTCGGGTCCAAAAGCAACGGCCTCAATGCCTCGGGATGCGCCCTGATGCGCTGGCCCAGGAATTCGACGACATCGGGGTTCGAGACCTCGCGTGCCGAGAGGGCCATGGCGAAGGCACCCTCGACATCGCCCTGCCAGGCCACGATCAGGGCTTCCCGATAGAGGGCCAGGGCCGGGTGTCAACGGCGGAGCAAAACCAGGCCAGCGTGGCGGGCCAATCCGCTCGACGGCCGACGGCCACGCCTCGATATACCCGTCGGCCGAGAAGTGCTCGTCCGACAGCAAACCGGACCGCTGCGGCTGGATCAGCACCGCGGCCAGGAACTGCCGTCATGTCACCCCCCCCCAGAAGGTGGGTCCCGGCTCTCGCTGGAAACCGCGGCGGCGATGTCCGCCCCGCGGATGCTTCCGAAGATTGACGCCACGACCAAGGCCCGTTCTCCTTCGTGAGACTCGATTACCCGGCATCCGTACCCGTGGAGAGTTATCGCTCCGCCTGATCGCGGACTATAGTACGTCTTGAGCATCGCCCATCTCGCGGTGCTCGCAACCGAATGCGGGGATGGAAGATGAACCTGCGCCATCTACGGGCCTTCCGGGCCGTCATGATATGCGGCTCAGTCACCGAGGCGGCCGAACGCCTGCGGCTCACGCAGTCGGCCGTGAGTCGACACCTCTCGACATTGGAGAGTGAAATCGGGTTCGACCTGTTCGCGCGCCACGGTGGTCGTTTGGTTCCCACACCCGAGGGCCACGCGTTTTTCGAGCAGGCCGAGCGCGTCCTCATCGGCGTCGACGAGATCGCCGCGATCGCGCGCGACATACGAACATATCGTTCGGCGCGCCTGCGTCTTGCCGCCATCCCGCTGCTCGCCCACGGTTTGCTGCCTCGAGCATTGGCCGCATTTATCAAACGCAATCCGACCGTGCGCGCGTCGTTCGTCATGCCGCCGCAATGGGACTTCGGTTACTGGATGGCGGGTCAGCAGTTTGATCTCGGCCTCACGATCCTGCCTTTGGAGCATCCTTCACTACGCAGCGAGGTGTTCGCCGACGTGGCGGGGGTCGTCGCCCTGCCACCCAACCATCCGCTCGCCTCACTCCAAGAATTGGGCGTCGCGGATATCGCCGACGAGCCACTCATCGCCCAGCCCCAGCACGCCCTCCTGCGCGAGCGGATTATGGCCGAGTTCGCCGCGGTCGGCGCAGTTCCCAACGTGCAGGCGGAAACCGTTTCCGGCTTCACCGCGTGCCAACTTGTCGCGCAGGGCCTCGGCATCGCGATCGTCGACGCGTTCTCCGCCTACGCCATCGAACCCGGACGCATCGAGATCCGGCCGTGGACGGCATCGCTGCGCATTTCGTGCGCCTTCATCTTTCCGGCCGATCGTCCTCCGTCCCAGCTCGTACACAATTTTCGCGATTCCGTTCACGCCACGGTTCGCGATCTCGCGCGCGCCGCCCCCGCTGCCTTTCACCACATCCCATAGCTTCACTCCGCCCCATGACAATTCGTCATGAACTGCGTCGGTTTTTTCATTTTGTTGCATTGAAGCATTCTCCTAGTATTTAGGTTAGTAGCGTTCGGTCATCGATGGCCCGGCAGCCAGTCTCGTCCAGGGACTTGGCTAGATGGCAAGACCGGTCTGGGGATAGGCCGGGGACGATCTGACGACTCGCCAACAGCAACGCACGCCCCTGGGCAAGAATTCGTCGGCAGGACCGTAACCGTCCGACCGTACGGCATCGTGCAGCGGGAGGGTAAGGCGTTGAGCTGCTCTTATTTCGTCAGGTATCGGGGGACTCCCGAAGATCCCCAACGTTTTCTCGAGCATTACCGAAAGAAGCACGGTCCCATCATGCGGACCTACCCCGGCATCACCGCGTGCCGGCTCCATGTCGGTACGCCGTGGGTCGATCCGGTGGCCGTCACGCCCGAAAACGTCTTTCTGTTGGCGGAACTGGAGTTCCCGAGCATTGAGGCGCTAAACGCCGCGCTCGCCTCGGAAATGCGCCAACGTTCGCGTGCCGATTTCGTCAACTTTCCGCGTTTCGACGGAGAGATCACGCATCAAGCGGTCATCACCGAGACGCTGTTCTGACGCTCGCTGCCGCACCCCGCGCTGGAGTGCGGACGGCACAACAGAGGAGGTTAAGAGATGTTCCGAAGGTTGCTTTCCCTGACGATGGTGCTGACTGCCGTCACGGCCTGGAGCGGCCAGGCCACGGCAGCCGAGTTTTCATGGCGCTTCTTCACCTATGTCTCGCCCAGCGACTTCCATGCGAAGATGAACAAGGAGTTTGCCGAGGACATCACCAAGGCCAGCGGCGGCCGCCTCGAGGTCACCCACTACGCTGCCGGTGAACTGCCGTACAAATCCGCCGACGTCGTCAAAGCGGTGGCCACCAACCAGATTCAGATGGGACAGGTCGGGGCCGGCTTGGTTGCCGGTGACGTGCCTGAGCTCAACGTGTTCTCGATGCCCTTTATCTGCACCACTTACCCGCAATTCGCGGCGGCCGTGGATGCCATGGGTGACATTCCCGACACCGTGCTGAACAAGAAGTTCGGCATCCGCATCCTGATGCATTGGCCGATCCCGGCACAGAACATCTGGCTGTCGCAGAAGGTTGAAGCCATCGCCGACCTCAAGGGTCGCAAGCTTCGCACCTGGAATCCGCAACAGGTCGAGATGCTCAAGATCTTTGGGGCGTCGCCGGTATCCATCGATCCCGCAGAAGTGGTCACCGCCCTCCAACGCAAGGTGGTCGACGGCGCCATCACCTCGGCACTCTCGGCAAACGACTGGAAGGCCTACGACATCGCCAAGTTCGGCTTCATGCTGAACTTCACCATGGCCCATCAGTTCACATTCGCCAACGCCGAAGCCCTGGAAGCGCTGCCGGCGGATCTTCGGAAGCTCGTTGCCGACAAGGCGGCAGAATGGAGGCCGCGCTACTTCGAGCAGTCCGAGGCCACCGACCAATTCGCCCGCAAGAATATGCAGGACCACGGCGTCACGCTGGTCGATCCCAAGGCCGAGGACGTCGCCTACGCCCGCAAAGCCTTGCGGCCGATGTGGAACGAGTGGGCCGACAAGAACGGTGCGGTTGCCAAGGATCTGCTCGACAAGGTGGCAAAGGCTTGCGCCGCCAACTGAATACTCGCCGGAGCGACGGACCGGGCACCTGGGTCAAGCTTGTGCCTGGTCCGCGTTCCTCCACCATCGGCAATCCCCCTTTGAGGAAGGTTTGACGATGCAATCGTTTCTCGTGTTTGGCGATAAGCTGCTGGGGACCGTCGCATTGGTTTCCCTACGCGCAAGCTGCGTTTTTCTGGCGCTCATGTTCGTCCTCATCAATGTTGAGGTGCTCGGCCGCTATATCGTCGGTTACTCAACCCTGATCGCCGAGGAATTCGTCGGCTACTTCTTCGCCTGGATGACATTTCTTGGTTTCGCGATGACGTTGCGGAACGGCCAGTTCCTGCGAGTCGAAATCGGGCTCCGGCGGATGTCGGCACGCTTGTCGAACCTGTTTCAAGGTATTGCCGCCCTGCTTGGTGCCGCGTTGTGCTTGATACTGGCATACTGCTCGGCACATACAGTTTGGCTGAGCTTCACCTTCGGGTCGGTGTCGCTCCAGGTTTCCGAAACGCCCCTGGTCGTCCCTCAGGCCATCATGCCACTGGGCATGGTGTTGCTTGCGCTCAACTTTCTCAATGACGGGCTGCAACGGTTTCGGCGACAGCCGACGGCAGAGGCATCATGAGCTGGGAAATCCTGCTTCTCGTCTATGCGCTGATGTTGGCCGTCCTCCTTCTCGGTGGCACGCCGATCGGCGCGGCTCTTGGCCTGACCGGTCTGGTGGGCGTTACGCTCGTGGGCGGCACCCGCCTCTGGCCGACACTCGGCGATGTTCTCTGGAACAACAGCAATTCCTTCACGCTCGTCGCCGTTCCCCTCTTCGTCCTTATGGGAGAGATCATCCTGCGAACGGGAGTGTCCCGGCGCTTCTATCGGTCGATCTCCATGGCGCTGGCGCCTCTGCCGGGCGGCCTCGCCCATGCCAACATCGCGGGCTGCGCCGTGTTCGCGGCGTTCTCGGGCTCCTCGGTCGCCACGGCATTGACCATGGGAACGGTCGCCATCCCGGAAATGGAGGCGCGGGGATACGATCACGGGCTGACTGCCGGCTCGCTGGCCGCCGGCGGATCGCTTGGCATTCTCATTCCGCCCAGCATCCCGATGATCGTCTACTCGGCGATGGTCAACGAATCGGTCATCGACATCTTCATCGCCGGCATCATTCCCGGAATCCTCCTGGCCACCATCTTCAGCGCCTATATCGCTATACGGGTGGGATTCTCGCGCCATCTGGCCCCGGCCGACCGCAGCATCCGCCTCGGGTTGCGGGTGATCATGCAGGCGGTGGGCGACTGCTGGGCGGTGGTGCTGCTCATCGCCACAATCATCGGCGGGATGTATTTCGGCCTGGTCACACCGACCGAGGCAGCGGGCTTTGGATGCCTCGTGGCCGTGGTGATCGGCTTCGCCTACCGCGAGATGACGTGGGCAGGGCTCGTGGAGGCATTCCGAAACTCCATCACCACGACATGCGTGGTCATGTTCATCATCATCAACGGCATGATCCTGAGCTTCGCGATCGTCGACGCCGGCATCTCGAGGGGCATTTCCCGACTGATCGTCGAGTCCGAACTGTCGGGATGGCAGTTTTTTGCCATCCTGTTTGTGCTCTACCTGATCCTCGGCATGTTTGTCGAGGGGATCACCATGATGCTGCTGACCGTACCGGTGATCTATACCAGCATCACCGCGCTTGGCTTCGATGGGGTGTGGTTTGGGGTCATCCTGGTTGTGTTTATCGAACTGGCCGCGCTCACCCCGCCCATGGGTCTCAATCTTTTCGCCATCCAGTCGGTTTCCGGCGGCTGGCCGTTGATCGAGGTCATCAAGGGATCGGCGCCCTTCTCCGTCATCATCTCGATCTTCGCGTTCCTTCTCTTCCTGTTTCCCGACATCGCCCTGTGGCTGCCGCGGACGATGCACGCGCTGCAATGAGGAGAAACTTCAGTGGCTCGCCTCATTCGACACGTCCGCGACGAAATCCGCCACCCGCATCCCGATCTTGCCGCCAAGCCGTCGGGCCTCGCGGTTGACCCGCGACAACACGCCATCGTGATAGGTGGACCGGGCATCACCAATGCGGGCGCTGAGATGTTCAACGGTCGCCGCGGCGATTCCCCGTTCGTCCAGCGGGGCAAGACGTCCGATTCCCGCCTCGTCGATGCCGATGCCCGCATCGTTGAACACGGCAAGAAGGGCGTCGACGTTGAAGGCCTTCTCTTTGCGGCCGCCGATGAGCCCTCCGTGAGAGCCGGTTACGACAATCGCGCCGGTGTCATCGGGCAGCACAAGCGACGCCGAATCGATGCATACCACCCGCGGTCGACCCGGCACTTCGGTGACCACGAAGCGCGTTTCGGAATAGACGGGCGGCTCGGCCGACGGCAGCGGTGCGGTGCACAGAGCCTGGGCCGCCTCGGTACAGGGCATCCCTTCGCGGCAGCCGGCGGCGAGGGCGATGGAATTGGCCCCCGAGATGACGCCCCGCTTCATCATATCGGCCACCTCGCCAATTCGAGCACTACGATGGGAAACCACCGCCGCCGCCATGCCAAGGGCTGCGCAATAGGCGAGGCAGGCGATCCCGGCATCATCCAGCCCACGCCCCGCATCGTTGAGAACGATGGCGCGGGCGCCGCTCGCCGCGGCCTTGTACGCCGCATATATGCCGCCGTGGGAACTGGACACAACCACCCTTTCGCGTGCGCTGGGCCCAAGAAAATTGACGCTGTCCGCAAGGACAAGCTGGTTTTCGAAAAGATCGGATCTGGCCATATTAGAAATCTCCCAGATTCTTTTGGTGAATACGTCCAACCGTATCACTATTTATTTTCTGCTTCAATATAATATTATAAGTATAGTCCAAATTACGCATATCTTTATTGTTTTTTACTTAGG
>JAVEYE010000155.1:0-8716 GCA_034003665.1 Rhodospirillales bacterium
GCTCAAGGCACCGGACCGCCCGTTCTGAATCGCGCTCCAGGGCGGCTTCCATGATCAACCGATGGTCTTCGAAGAGGTCGGGCGAGAGGTTCGGTCGCTGCATCGAGAAGCGGTGACTGCGGTTGTGCAGGTCGAAGACGATACGTTGGAAGCGCAACAGCCATTTCAGCGGGCAGGCGGCGATGAGGGCCTCATGGAACAGGCGGTTGCGTTCCCACCATTCGGCAAAGCTGCCTTCCGGTTCGTCGCCGAACCGCTGCTCGACGCGGCGGAGATTGTGATAGGTGCCGACAATTTGGCCTTCCCACTCGTCATCGCCATGCTCGATGCTGGTCTTCAGGGCATAGCTTTCGAGGACGACCCGCGTTTCGACAATGTCCAGGTTTTCCTCGGCGGACATCGGCGGCACCCAAAAGCCGCGCTGTCCCTTGGCCGTTACCAGGCCTTCCGAAACCAGGCGCGACAGCGCCTCGCGCAGGGGACTGGTGCCGACTCCGTAGCGAGTCCTGAGCTGCGCGATGCGGAGTTTCTCTCCGGGCTTGAGCTCGGAGGCGATGATGTCCCTGCGGATGCTCTCGAAGGCTTTGCCGATCAGCGTATTGGAATGGTCGGATGATCCGGACCGAGGGGCATCTGAATTCATCGCTGGCTTCCTATCCTGGCCATTGGCCGCAGTGTAGGGGGCATTCCGGGCGGAAGGAAAGGGAGGATTTGCAGGGCCTTTGCCATCCCGTGCGCCGAGGGTTCTCTCCTCAACGCCGTCCCAGCCGGCCATTAAAATCCGCCATAACAAATTTATTAGGTTAAAATAGAAAAAATATGATTGCACAAAAAATATCGATTTTTTATGATTTCTGTCAACACAATTGGGCTGATGGGAGATGCCTGGGGATGGCGACGTGCCGATTGCGCCGTTCCCGTTCGCCTTTTGCGAGAGATCGAAAGCTGGAGGTCAGGATCCTCGAGCCCTTCAAGGAGCCCGCGAGAGACGGCAAGGCGCCCAATGGCTGGACCTTCCCGGCCGCTGCCGGAGAGGCGATCACGACGGAAGATGGAGGCAGGAGAGCGCGACGATGGCCCGATCGATCACCCCCGAAGAGAAGGAATACGCCCAGCAGCTTCTGGCCAAGGCCAGGGCGGCGATGAAGGCGATCGAGAATTACGACCAAGCGAAGATCGACCGCCTCTGTCAGGCCGTCGGTTGGGCCACGGCCAACGAAAAGACGTTTACGCGCCTCTGCCGCCAGGGCGTCGAGGAAAGCGGCATCGGTGACTGGGAAGGCCGGCCCGGCAAGCGCTTCAAGATCATCGGCATCCTGCGCGACTGCCTGCGCCAGAAAAGCATGGGCGTCGTCGAGGAGATTCCGGAAAAAGGCATCGTCAAGTACGCCAAGCCGGCGGGCGTCATTTGCGGGGTGGTGCCGATGACCAATCCGACGCTGACCCCCTCGGGCGAAGGCATCCTGGCGCTCAAGGCCAAGGACGCCATCATTTTCGCGCCGCATCCCAGGACCAAAAAGACCTCCTTCGAGGCCGTGGAGGTGATGCGCGAAACCCTGCGCCGCAACGGGGCGCCGGCCGACCTCTGTCAGTGCGTCGAAACGCCCAGCATCCCTTTGACCCAGGAACTGATGGCGATCTGCGACCTGACGATCGCCACCGGCGGGCAGCCGATGGTGCGCTCGGCCTACAGCTCGGGCCGCCCGGCCTATGGCGTCGGCGCCGGCAACTCGACCATGGTCATCGACGAGACCGCCGACATCGAGGAAGCGGCGCGCAACACCCGCATGAGCAAGACCTCGGATTTCGGCTCGGGCTGCTCGGCCGACGGCAACCTCCTGGTCCACACCTCGATCTACGACGCCCTGTTGGCCCAGTTGATCAAGGAGGGCGGCTATCTGGCCAATGACGAGGAGAAAGCCAAGCTGGAGGCCGCCATGTGGGACGATCACGGAGGGCGCACGCTGGAAACCATCGCCCAGCCGGCCCCCCGTTTGGCCGAGCGGGCGGGATTCAAGATCCCCGACGACCGCAAGTTCATCATTGTCAAGCAGGACAAGATCGGCAGGGAGCACAGGTTCTCGGGCGAGAAGCTGACCACGCTGCTCGCCTACTACCGGTTCAACGACTTCGACGAGGCGCTGGACATGGTGCGCCGGATCTATGATGTCGGCGGCAAGGGTCATTCCTGCGGCATCTATTCATTCGACGACGACCACATCCACCGCCTGGCCCTGGTTGCGCCGGTCAGCCGGATGATGGTTCGCCAGCCGCAATCGAAGGCCAACGCCGGCTCTTTCACCAACGGCATGCCGATGACATCGAGCCTCGGTTGCGGTGTATGGGGCGGCAACATCACAAACGAGAACATCTCGCTCAAGCATTACCTGCAGTTTACCTGGGTCGCTCGCCCGATCCCGGAGGACCGCCCCTCGGATCAGGACCTGTTCGGCGAATTCTACAACACCGAAACGCTTTGACGGCCGGCGCGGCGCCCAGGAGAGAACCATGAAGGACCTTGTCTCCCACCAGTTCGTGAAATACCTCGAAAACCGGGGCGTCCGTCACATTTTCGGACTGTGCGGCCACACCAACATCGCCGTGCTGTCGGCCATGGCCAACAGCCGGCTCAAGTTCGTCAACGTCCGCCACGAGCAGATCGCCGCCCATGCCGCCGACGGTTACGCGCGCGCCACCGGCCAGACCTCGGTGCTGCTCACGCACCTGAGCCCCGGGTTGACCAACGCAGCGACCGGGGTGGCCAACGCGGCGCTCGATTGCACGCCGATGGTCGTGATCGCCGGCGACGTGCCTAGTCACTATTTCGGCAAGCATCCGCACCAGGAAGTGAACCTTCACGCCGACGGCTCTCAGTGGGAAATCTACCGCCCGTTCGTGAAGCGGGCCTGGCGGGTGGACAAGGCGGAACTCTTCCCGGAAATCGTCGAAAAGGCGTTTCTTCTGGCCGAAAGCGGCCAGCCCGGGCCGGTGTTGGTCGATGTGCCGATGGACGTCTTCTCGGCCGAGATCGACGTCTCGTTGTTCGACCGCCTGAAGGGCAACACCAAATCCTTGGAGAGGCCGTCCATCGCCGAGGAAACGGCGGGCGCCATCGTGCGCGCGCTGGGCGAAGCCACCCACCCGCTGATCTATGTCGGCGGCGGCATCGTCCTGGCCAAGGCGGCCAAGGAGTTGATGGACTTCGTCGACCACATGGGCATCCCGGTCGCCCACAGCCTGATGGGCAAGGGGGCGCTGTCGGACGACCACCCGCTGACGCTGGGCATGAGCGGCTTCTGGGGCACCCGGTTCATCAACCAGCAGTGCCTCAAGGCCGACTGGGTGCTGGGCTTGGGCACCCGCTTCAAGGAGGCCGACTGTTCGTCCTGGTATCCCGATTACACGTTCAACTTCCCGCCGTCGAAGCTCATCCACATCGACATCGATCCCTCGGAAATCGGGCGCAACTTTCCGACCGAGATCGGCGCCGTCGCCGACCTCAAGGCCGCGCTGAAGGTCCTTAACAAGGCGGCCCGGCAGATCTATCCCAAAGCCCGTCGCAACTCGGCGCTGGAGGCCGAGATCGCCGCCTATCGCAAGGAATTCAAGGCCTCCAACGCCGAGATGGCGACCAGCGACGCCTTCCCGATGATGCCCGAGCGCATCCTGGCCGACGTGCGGGCCGCGCTGCCGCGCGATGCCTTGATCACCACCGACGTCGGCTGGAACAAGAACGGCGTCGGCCAGCAGTTCGGAATCTATACGCCGGGCAGCTTCATCACGCCGGGCGGATACGCCACCATGGGCTTCGGCCCGGCCGCCGCGCTCGGCGTCAAGATCGCCTGCCCGGAAAAGACGGTGCTCTCGCTGGTCGGCGACGGCGGCTTCGGCCAGAACCCAGCCATGCTGGCCACCGCGCGCGAGGAAAATCTCGGCGTCGTCTGGGTGGTCATGAACAACAATGCCTACGGCACCATCGCCGGCCTGCAGAAGGCCCATTATGGCATGACCTACGGCACCACCTTCCCCAAGGACGGCGACGAGTACATTCCCAACTACGCCGAGGTCGCCAAGGCCTATGGGGTGGAGGGTATTCGGGTGCGTTCGGCTGAAGCCTTCAAGCCGGCCCTCGATGCGGCCCTGACTTCCGGCAAGCCCACCGTCATCGACGTCGCCATGATCAACAATCCGACGCCGACCAGCGGGCACTGGAACATCCTCGACATCTACTCGCCGGACAAGAGCGTCTCGCACGTCGCAACCGACTGATCGGGGAATGGACATGAAGCTTCCCGCCCGCGTCGTCATCGAGGATGAGGTCCTGCGCGACGGTATGCAGAACGAGGCGCGGATCTTCTCGGTCGCTGAGAAGCTGGACCTCGTGCGCGACCTGGAGGCGGCCGGGGTGAGGCGCATCCAGGTCGGTTCCTTCGTGCATCCCAAGTGGGTGCCGCAGATGGCCAACACCGACGAGGTGTTCGCGGCCCTTCCGCGTACCGAGGGCGTCGTCTACACGGCCCTCATCCTCAACGACAAGGGGCTGGAGCGGGCGCGTTCCGCCGGGGTTTCGCACCTCAGCATGTCGATGTCGGCCAGCGAAAGCCACAACCGCAAGAACGCCAACTGCAGCCGCGACGAGGCGAAGGTCAGGGTCCGCGACATGGTGACGCACGCCAAGGAGGCCGGCATCACGGTCCGGGCCGGCATCCAGTCGGCCTTCGGCTGCGCCTACGACGGGGCCATCGACCCCGCGTTCGTGCTTGGCGTCGTCGAAATGTACCGCGACCTCGGCGCCGACGAGGTGAACATCGCCGATTCCGTGGGCCTCGCCAACCCCCGCGCCGTTTACGAGTTGACGGCCAGGGCCAACGACATCCTGGCCGGCAGGGCCGAGGTATCGCTGCACCTCCACGACACCCGCGGCCTGGGACTCGCCAACATGGTGGCCGGGCTCGAGGCCGGCGCCACCATTTTCGATGCGGCGCTGGGCGGCCTCGGCGGCTGCCCGTTCATCCCCGGCGCCACCGGCAATATCGCCACCGAGGATGCCGTCTTCGCGCTGGAGGAAATGGGAGTTGCCACCGGCATCGACTGGCGCCGTCTGGCGGCGGTGGTGCCCAATATCGAACAGGCGATTGGACGTGCCCTGCCGGGCCGCATGGCTCACCTGGCGGGAGGCGGGTGCGTTCAGTAGAGCCTGTGTGGTGGAAATTAACATCGTGTACGGGGTTGCCCTAATCTTGATCATGGGATGGTCAGAAACGAACGCCATAATGGCAGACAAGAGTATCCGATTCCGCTGAACGGGATCACTGGGAGAAGGAGAAGACGATGGGCCGATCCATGCCTTCGGCGGAAGTCTTGGCGGCGATCGCGGCCGGCACCCACCGTGGCGACATCGGGAGCGTCGGCATGGTGACGTCCACCCGCCAGGCCCGATCCATCGCGACACGGGAAACCGAGCCTCAGTTTTCATTGGCCCATTTGACCGTCTTGGGCTGCCCGCCGCCGGAGATGATCTACATCGCCGCCCGGGCCGGCTACGATTTTGTCAGTCTGCGCATCATCCAGCTGGGTCTGCCTGGCGAAGCCAACTACGCGCTGGCCGAGAATCCCGAGATGCTGCGCCAGACCAAGCGGGCGTTGGCTACGACGGGGTTTCAGGTGCACGATATCGAGTTGGCGCGCATCTACGATGACATGCATCCCACCCGCTATCTGCCGGCCATGGAAGTGGCGGCCGAGTTGGGCGTGCGCGCCGTGCTGTCCAGCATCTGGACGACCAACCTCGATTATGCCATCGAGAAGTTCGGCGAGGTCTGCGACCTGGCCCGGCCGTTCGGGCTGACGGTGGATCTCGAATACGTGCCCATCGCCGGAGTCAAGACGCTGGCCGGCGCCGTCGATGTGCTACGCGCGGTGAACCGCCCCAACGCCGGGCTGATGATCGACACCCATCATTTCCACCGGGCGCATGACAAGGTGGAGGATCTTGACGGACTGCCCGCCGAGTGGTTCCATTTCGCGCACCTCTGCGACGCGCCGAGCGCGATGCCGGCCGACCCCGAAGAGATGACCCGCATCATGCGCGAGGGGCGGCTCTACGTCGGTGAGGGCGGGATCGATATCGCCGGCATCATCAACCGGCTGCCGCCGATGGTTTATTCGATCGAACTGCCGAACCTCGCCCGGGTCAGGGAATTGGGCTATGCGGAACATGCGTTCCGCTGCCTGGAATCGGCGAAGGCCTATGCGGCGGCGAAGTTCGATACGCTTGGCGAAACCTCTCATCACCTCAACAGTTGATCGACGGCGCCGATTGCGCCGCCCGTCGGCCCTTGCCGTGCGGGCGGATGATCGACGCATGTCAATCCTCCCGCCCGGCGCAGAAGGTAGGGGCCGCATTTTGCTGTTGAAGAACGGCCCGCACATTAACAACAATGGTCGATCTTCTGCGGAAGACGTACAGGATGTTAACTTCCGATCGGTGGGTGCGGCGTGCTGACTTTGCGGCAGATCGAGGTGATCCGGGCCATCATGGTGGCGGGGACCGTCAACGGCGCGGCGCAGCTCCTCAATGTTTCCGCCCCAGGCGTGAGCCGGGTCATGAAGCACGCCGAGAACGTTCTGGGGATGCGCCTGTTTTCCCGCCGCCACGGCCGCTTCATCCCGACCGCCGAGGCCAAGGGCATCGTCGACCAGGTCAACGACATCTATCGGAAGGTCGAGAACCTCCAGTTTTCCATCGACTCGCTCAAGCGCGGCACCGCCTCGGTGTTCTCGTTCGCTTCCGTGCCCAGCATCTCGCAGTTCGTGATGCCGCGGGCCATCAAGCGTCTGAGCCAAAAGTATCCCGACCTGGTGATGAACATCGACATTCTGAAGATCGAGGAAGCGATCGACTATCTACTGTTTCGCCGCGGCGAGCTCGTCGCCATGAGCTATCGCCTCGACCATCCGGGCATGATTTTCCATCCCCTGGCCAAGGGCGAACTGGTGGCCATCGTGGCGGACGACCATCCGCTGGCCGCCCGATCGGACGTGTCGGTCGCCGAGCTTACCCGTTTTCCGTTGATCGGCATCGATGCCCACGATCCCTATGGCACCATCATCGCCCGGGCCTTCACCGGCAACGGCCAGCCCTTCGAGCTCAGCATCAAGGCACGCTTCGCCTATACCGTTCTCAGCCTGGTGCGACAGAACCTGGGTATCGCCGTCATTGACGAATTTTCGGTCGCCTCGCCGACGATGCCGGGGATCGTCCGCCTGCCGATCATCGAGCCAACCGAGATCGAGGCTTACGCCGCGGTGAACGCCGACGTGCCCGAATCGCATTTCGCCGAGGATACGATCGGAATTCTGCGGGAGGAAATGCAGGCATCCGTCAACAACCGTCCCTGGCGTTGATAATTTAACCCAAGAGCAGGGGTTTGGATCAATTCGTTAATTGACGTTATTTTTCGCGAGGGGAATACTGATTTTGCGGATGACTCCGAATAGCCGTCCGTGCCCGCGAAGTCGATCGGGATTTATCAATGACCCATCGGGGTGAGGAGGTTGTGATCCAAGAGCGTTAACATCGCCAGCACTGCCGTCGGCGAATCCAATAAAAACAGGCAAAAATCGCCTACGCATCCCGACAGGTATCACGTTGAAAACAGGGAGCTGACATGCACATCAAACATTTCGCCGGGGCCATTGCGGCCCTGTCACTGACGGTTGCGTCCACTGCCGGATCGGCCGCCGATTTTCCCGCCAAGGACCTGCAGGGCATCATCATGTGGGGCGCGGGCGGCGCCACCGACGTCGTGGCCCGCGCGGTCACCCCACTGGCCGAGGCGGCGCTCGGCAAATCCATCGTGCTGACCAACAAGACCGGCGGCACCGGCGCCATCGCCACGACCTACGTCCGATCCCGGCCGTCGGACGGCTATACCCTGCTTTACGGGGCCGAAAATCCCCAATTATACAAGGTGCTGGGTCTCGCCGAAATCGACTATGACGACTTCTATGCCGTCAACCTGCTGGCCCGCGGCGTGGCCGTGGTCGTCGTGCGGGACGATTCGCCTTGGAAGACCTTCAAGGATCTCGTCGCCGATGTCCAGAAACGGCCCGGCGAGGTGAAGATGGGCACCACCGGCATCGGCGGCCTGCCGCATACGGTGGGATCGATGCTCAAGACGGTGATCAAGTTCGACGTCACCGCCGTGCCCTTCGACGGCGAGGGGCCCGGCATCACCGCCCTTCTGGGCAAACACATCGAGTTCATTCCCGTGGGCATCAGCGCGGCGGCCGAGCATGTGAAGTCCGGTCGCGTAAGGGCGCTTTCGGTGGTCAACAATGAACCGGTCGCCTCGATGCCCGGCGTTCCGGCGATCGTTTCCGATTATCCGGAGTTCGGCAAGTACCTGCCGTGGGGGCCGTTCTATGGGGTCTTCATCAATCGCGATGCTCCCGACGCCGCGAAGACGGCCTTGAATTCCGCTTTCAACAAGGCCGCGGCCGATCCGAAGTTCGTCGAGATGATGCAAAGCCGCGGCAACGTCATGATGAACATCTCGGGGGCCGAGGCCGACACCTTCCTGACCAAGTGGCGCTCGGTCAGTTCCTGGATCCTCCACGAGGCCGGGGCGGCCATAGAGTCACCGGAAAAGTTCGGCATTCCGAAGCCCTGAACCAATTTCCCGCGCGGGGGCTCCGGGCGTTTCGGAGCCCC
>JAVEYE010000156.1:0-8686 GCA_034003665.1 Rhodospirillales bacterium
GCTGCTTGCGGTTATCGAAGAAGAGAAAGGCATTTCCCTGCTCATTCTCGGTGCCGCCACCGGCACCGAGGGCCCCGGCCCTTTGATCTCTTACCTCGTTCAGAAGAAGGTTGGAGGGCTGCGGGTACCGATTACCATCGTGCCGGGCAGTCTTACCAATGAGGAGATCGATGCCCTGAGTTGACGGTCAGTCGGACCCGATGAGCTCCGGCCCCTCGCGGGGCCGGAATTGTCTATGGGGCACGGATGGTCGTTTCAGTGGCTGGCTGTCACTGGCCCGCCGCGCGTAGTGCGGCGATTCGATCGGCGTAGCTCCCGTTCCCGAAGACCGCGCTGCCGGCCACCAACACGTCGGCGCCGGCATCGACCACGGTCTTGACGGTATCCTTGTTGATGCCGCCGTCGACTTCGATTTCGATGGGGCGATCGCCGATCATCTGCCGGATCTCTCTAATTTTTGCCGTCTGCGAAGGAATGAAGGTCTGGCCGCCGAAGCCCGGATTGACGGTCATGACAAGGACAAGATTCAACCGGTCGAGCACATATTCGATGGCCGAGGCCGGCGTCGCCGGACTGAGCGACACGCCGGCCTTCTTGCCGAGCGAACGGATGACCTGAAGACTGCGGTCCAGATGGGGGCCGGCCTCGGCATGCACCGTGATGATGTCGCTCCCGGCCGTGGCGAACGCTTCGATGTATGGATCGACCGGTGCGATCATCAGGTGGACGTCGAGCGGCTTGGCGGTGTGTGGCCGAATGGCCGCCACCACACCGGGGCCGATGGTGATGTTGGGCACGAAGTGTCCGTCCATGACGTCGACATGAACGTAGTCGCATCCCGCCGCGTCGATGGCGCGGACTTCCTCGCCCAATCGGGCGAAGTCGGCGGACAGGATGGACGGTGCAATCTTCACGGCACGGGGCAAGGTTAAGGCCCCCTTTCCTACCTGATCTTCGGGTCCAGTTCTCCGGAACGGTATCGCTCGGCCATTTTGGCCAATGGCATTGCCTTGATCTTCGAGGCGTTGCCGGCGGTGCCGAACTGCTCGTAGCGTTGCTCGCACAGCTTCTGCATGGCCTCGATGGCTGGCTTTAGGTAGGTGCGAGGATCGAATTCGGCCTTCTTCTCGGTCAGCACCCGGCGGATCTGGCCGGTCATTGCCAAGCGGTTGTCGGTGTCGATGTTGACCTTGCGCACCCCGTGCTTGATGCCGGTGACGATTTCTTCGATCGGTACGCCAAAGGTCTGGGGCATCTCACCGCCGTACTGATTGATGATGTCCTGCAGTTCCTGCGGCACCGAAGAGGAGCCATGCATCACCAGATGCGTGTTAGGCAACTTGGCATGGATCTTCTTGATGACGTCCATGGCCAGGATTTCACCGGTCGGCTTGCGGGTGAACTTGTAGGCACCGTGCGAGGTGCCGATGGCGACGGCCAGGGCATCGACCTTGGTTTTCGACACGAAATCTGCGGCCTCGTCGGGATCGGTGACCAGCATGTTCTTGTCGAGCGTGCCCTCGAAGCCGTGGCCGTCTTCCTTATCGCCCTTGCCGGTCTCGAGCGAGCCCAGACAGCCGAGTTCGCCCTCCACCGAGACACCGACCATATGGGCCATGTCGGCCACTTTGGCGGTGACGTCGACGTTGTAGTCGTAGGAGGCGGGAGTCTTGCCGTCCTCGGTCAGCGACCCGTCCATCATCACCGAGGAGAAGCCGAAGGAGATGGCCGACAGGCAGGTCGCCGGGTTGTTGCCGTGGTCCTGGTGCATGCACACCGGAATGTCGGGGTACATTTCGATTGCAGCCCGGATCAGGTAGCTCAGCACCGTGTCGTTGGCATATTTTCGGGCACCGCGGCTGGCTTGCATGATAACGGGGGAATCGGTCTTGCGGGCCGCCGCCATGATGGCCAGCATCTGTTCCATGTTGTTGATGTTGAACGCCGGAACGCCGTAATCATGCTCCGCCGCATGGTCGAGCAGTTGCCTCATCGATACGAGTGCCATGATGTCATTCTCCCTCGGTTGCGGGAACGGGAGGCCGGAGCCTCGCCTACAGTTTAGCCTTGGCCGCGGCAGCCACCATTTCGGGGGTGATGCCGAAATGCTCGAACAACTTCTTGTAAGGCCCTGATTTGCCGAAGCCGTGCATGCCTATGAAGACGCCGCTCTCGCCGATATACCTGTGCCACCCCTGGTCGACGGCCGCTTCCACCGCCACGCGGACGGTGTCGGGTGCGAGCACTTGGCGGCGATAGCTCTCCGACTGGGCGTCGAAAAGCTCCCAGCACGGCAGCGACACCACGGCCGTCGGAACGCCGTCGTTTTGCAGGATATCGCGCGCCGCCAAGGCGACGGAAACTTCCGTGCCGGTGCCGATCAACGTCACCTTGCGGGGGCCGCCCTCGGCTTCGGCAAGCACATAACCGCCGCGGGCGCAGAGGTTTTCCCCGGCCTCGGCACGCACCGTGGGAACGCCCTGACGGCTGAGCGAAATCACCGAGGGGTGGTCGGTGGACCTCAACGCCAAATCCCAACATTCGGACGTTTCGACTGCATCGGCCGGGCGATAGACGGCAAGTCCGGGAATTGCCCGAAGCGAGGCCAGGGTTTCCACCGGCTGATGTGTCGGCCCGTCTTCACCGAGGCCGATCGAATCGTGGGTCAGGACATGGATGGCCCGCACCCCCATCATGGCGGCCATGCGGATCGCCGGCCTCATGTAATCCGAGAACACCAAAAACGTTCCCGCATAGGGGATGACCCCACCGTGCAGGGCAAGACCGTTCATGATGGCGCCCATGGCATGCTCGCGGACGCCGTAATGAATATAGCGGCCGGAGAAGTCGCCGGTATCGACGCTATGGGTGCTCTTGGTCTTGGTGTTGACCGATCCGGTCAGGTCGGCGGATCCGCCGACCAGTTCCGGGATGGCGGCGGTTAAAACCTCCAGCGCCGCACCCGAGGCCTGGCGGGTCGCGAGGACGGGCTTGTTGGCCACCAGGGCCATGCGATGCCGGGCGCTTGCCTCGTCCCATCCGGCGGGAAGGATGCCGGCCTCGCTGCGCTTGAAATCGGTCCGCAGGCTGGCGTCGGCCGCGGCCAGCCTGTCTTCCCATTGCTGTCGCACGGTGGCGCCCCTGGCGCCGGCCGCGCGCCAGGCGTCTAGGACGTTGTCGGGGATCACGAAGGGCGGATGCGACCATCCCAGGGCGGCACGAGCCCCGGCCACTTCGTCGTCGCCCAACGGGGCACCGTGGCTGGATGCCGTGCCCTGTTTGGTCGGGGCCCCACGTCCAATCACCGTCTTACATCCGATGATGGTGGGCTTGTCGGCTTTCTGGGCTTTCTCGATGGCGGCGGCAACCGCCTCGGGGTCGAAGCCATCGACCGCCTGGGTCGCCCATCCGCTGGCCTCGAACCGCCTCAACTGGTCCTCGGTCCGGGTCATGTCGGTCGAGCCATCGATGGAAATGCTGTTGTCGTCCCACAGCACGATCAGCTTATTGAGCTTGAGGTGTCCGGCGAACGAAATGGCCTCGTGGCTGATTCCTTCCATGAGGCAGCCGTCGCCGGCGATCACGTAGGTGTAGTGGTCAACCAGGTCATCGCCGTAGTGGGTATTGCGCATGCGCTCGGCGAGAGCCATGCCGACGGCCATAGCCAGGCCCTGGCCAAGGGGGCCGGTGGTCGCCTCGACTCCTTCGGTATGGCCGTATTCGGGATGGCCCGGCGTCTTGGAATCAAGTTGGCGGAAATTCTTTATCTCGTCGATCGTGACGTCCTTGTAGCCGGTCAGGTAGAGCAGCGAATACAGCAACATCGACCCGTGACCCGCCGACAGGACGAAACGGTCGCGATCCGGCCAATGCGGGGCCTTGGGATCGAACTTGAGGAAGCGGGTGAACAGAACCGTCGCCACGTCGGCCATGCCCATCGGCATGCCCGGGTGGCCGGATTTGGCCTTCTGCACGGCGTCTGCCGCCAGGAAGCGGATGGCGTTGGCCATATCCTTGTGTGGCGCGAGGGCCCCGTTGGACGCTGTCAGGGTTTGCATGGACGTCATTAAATTATCTCCGCGATCGGCCAAAATATTTCTTCTTTCCGGCGTTTCCCGTTCATCTCGTCTGCCGAGACGGCGGAAAAATCCGCGAAATCTGTCGAATGCCAAGGCATTTTGGGATGCCTCTCACTATAAAAGGCGTCGCCCCGCCGATTCAACAATGATCGGCATCGGGAGCCTCGGGGACGGCTGGCCGGGCAAACCGAAGACTGGTCTCTGCCGGCTCCCATTCCCATGTTGGTGAAGAGACGAAACCGGCGGCATCCGCCGGACGGAGACGAGCCCTTCTGCACTGGAGCGTACGGCATGGATGCAATTGACCCGAAATCCTTGGATCTTTCGGCGGTCGTCTGGAAACAACCGGATGGCCGCCCCGTGGCATGTCGGGAAAAACTGAAGGTTCTCAGCGAGAATCTGGACGAGATCCGGCAGTGTTGCCAGGATGCGCTCGAGGATGCGGTCCTGATGGGCTGCGATGAGGGCCAGGTGCGGGAAGTGTTCGAGGCCATCGTCCGGTCGATCCGCAATCCCTACGCGAGCGACGATTGACTCCCTTTCGGAAGGACGTCGAAAAATCATCGGGCCAGTTAAAGAAAGGCTTGGCCGATAACGGCCAAGCCTTTCAAATTTGGGGCGAGAGATGGGACTTGAACCCACGACATCCAGATCCACAATCTGGCGCTCTAACCACCTGAGCTACTCCCGCCATCGGCGGGCCCTTGTGTAGCCTCAACCCACTGTCCCGTCAAGCTTTCAGCGGTTGCTTCGTGCGAGGCTCCTTGGTGGGATTCGCCGGTTTTTTCGAGGGAACCTCGGGCTTGTGCGGGCCCCATACGCGGCGGAAGTATCCGTCGGCCAGCAGCAAGGCGGCGGCCGGATTGTGGCCCAGCGCCCTGTCCTTGGCGACCAGGGTCGTGGTCAGGGCCTCGGAATGCTTGAAAAACAGGCTGTCGTGGCCGACGCACAGGCCGACGACCACATTGAAGTCGGTTCCTGCCCGGTTCAGCAATTCGGCCTGGGTGACCGGGTTGCACATCGCCTCGAAGTTGCCGGGGTGAACCTTTTCTCGATCCTGGATCCCGATTTCCTCCTTGGCGATGCTGCCGGCCTTGCAACAGACCGAGGCGACCGTGAACCCATGGCTTTCCAGGATCCGGGTCAGGATTGTCGCTAGGTCGAACGAACCGACGCAGAAGGCGATGCCGATCTTCTTGAATCCCATCCGCTTGGCAAACTCGCAGACCTCCTCGACGCGGGTCCACTTGCAATAGCCTTCGGCTTCGACACGGGCGGATTCCAGCGCCACCTTGGCGACGAACGGATCCTGGTATTTGGCGAATCCGGCGGCGATGCCGGGATCGTCCACCTTGCTGGGGCACCATCCCGGGCCGTGCTGATCGTCGCCCTTTCGGCAGACGCGGATTTCCGGGGGACAGTAGGCACATCCGGGGTCTTCATATTTCATATCGAAGCTTCTCCTTGAATCGGTCCCTCCGAGCGGGGTGCCGTTGGCGTCTGGCCGTATTCTTACCCGAGCGTGGCCGCCACGCCATCGTAAAAAAGTTTGAGACCCGTGACGAACAAGAACAGGTAGCATAACCGATAAAACCAGGTCGGCGAGATGCGCCGGTGCAGCCAGATTCCCAGGAGTACGCCAACTGGCGCCAACGGGGCCAGGATCAGCGACATCGTGAGATTGCTGGCCGGCAGCAGGCCGAGCCACCAGTAGGGAACCAACTTGGCGTAGTTGATGGCGGTGAACAGCATGACCATGGTGCCGACGAAGAGCGTCTTGTCCATCCGTTGGGGGAGCAGATAGGTGTTGGCCGGCGGGCCGCCGGCATGCGCCAGAAAACTGGTGAAGCCGGAAAGCGCCCCCCAGAACATCCCCTTGCCGATGTCAGGATCGGCGGCGGCCGCGGCGGGCTTCCTGCGGAACCAATAGTCCAGGGAGAACACCACGGCGATGCCCCCGACGAGAAGCCGGATCGATCCATCGCTGAACCAGTGGAATGTGGCGGTGCCGATGGCGATGCCGATCAAGGCGCCAGCGGCCATGATCCACAAATTCCGCCGATGCCATGTCTTGCGGTAGGCCCATACGCCGATCAGGTCCATCAGACAGAGGATGGGCAGCATGATGGCGGCGGCCTGCGGTGCAGGGATGACCAGGGACAGCAAGGGAACGCCAAGCATCGCCAGCCCACCTCCGAAGCCGCCCTTCGAAATGGCCGCCAGGAGGACGGCGGGAACGGCGACGAGGTAGAACAGGGGATCGGCGATCATCGAGGGGGGCTGCCTGGAAAGTTGGGGGTGGCCGCCGCCGGCGGCCCAACTCGGATCCTAGCCCTTACCCCCTCCTCCCGGACGGTTCAAATGATTTCGCGGGGGGTGCGCGAAATCGTCCCTACGCCTGTCTAAATCCGCGCCATTTGCCTAAAAATGCATCACCAATGACCGGGGGCCGTTTCGCCCGCTTCCGAATGGCATCACTCGATTTCTTGGATTTTCAAGGAGTTGCGAAGGGCAGCGTGGTTGGCACGGGTCGTGCGTAGGACGGGGCAATCCGCTTCGGCATCGGGAGGTGTCCGGGCGTTGGAATGAGAGTAACTCGGGCCGGTTTTCCCCTCCGTGGACCGGCCCTCTAGCCGGAGAGGCCAAGGTCCATGAAAAAAATCGAAGCCATCATCAAACCCTTCAAATTGGATGAGGTGAAGGAAGCCCTTCAGGAGGTCGGCCTCCAGGGCATCACCGTAATCGAGGCCAAGGGATTCGGGCGCCAGAAGGGGCATACCGAACTTTACCGGGGGGCGGAATACGTTGTCGATTTTCTGCCCAAGGTGAAGATCGAGGTGGTGCTCGAAGACAGCCAGGTGGAGCCCGCCATCGAGGCGATCCAGCGGGCGGCCCGGACCGATCGTATCGGTGACGGCAAGATCTTCGTAACCAACGTCGAAGAGGCCATCCGCATCCGAACCGGTGAACGTGGGACGGAAGCCATCTGACCCGGCAAGGCCGGGCCACAACATCATTACAAATCTCATGACGTCAGTGGATGGGAAGAGGAACCTGACATGTCTTTGAATTGCAAGACTCCGGCCGATGTCCTCAAGGTCATCAAAGAGCAGGACATACCGTTCATCGATCTGCGCTTCACCGACCCGCGCGGCAAGTGGCAGCATACGGCGCAGACGCCGGAGACCATCGACGAGGACGTATTCGTCGACGGCATCATGTTCGACGGGTCGTCGATTGCCGGCTGGAAGGCCATCAACGAATCCGACATGCTGCTCGTACCCGACGCGACGACCGCTGTGATGGATCCTTTCGCGGCGCAGCCCTCGCTCATCCTTTTCTGCGATGTCGTCGAGCCGGCCACCGGCCAGCCCTACAACCGGGATCCCCGTTCGCTGGCCAAGCGGGCCGAGGCCTATTTGGCGTCGACCGGCATCGGTGACACCGCTTATTTCGGTCCGGAAGCGGAGTTCTTCGTATTCGATGATGTCCGCTATCACATCTCGATGAACGGCTGCTCCTACGAGTTCGATTCCGACGAGGGACCGTACGTTTCCGGCAAGATCATGCCCGAGGGCAACTTCGGCCATCGGCCGCCGGTCAAGGGCGGCTATTTCCCGGTGCCGCCGGTGGACTCGGCTTCCGATCTGCGGGCCGAGATGATCACGGTAATGAAGGAAATGGGCCTGCCGATGGAAAAGCATCACCACGAGGTGGCGCCCAGCCAGCACGAACTGGCCATCCGCTACGACACCCTGGTGAAGTCGGCGGACTACCTGCAGATGTACAAGTACGTGGTGCAGATGGTCGCCCATTCGTATGGCAAGACGGCAACCTTCATGCCGAAGCCGGTCATCGGCGACAACGGGTCGGGCATGCACACCCACCAGTCGATCTTCAAGAACGGCAAGCCGACCTTCGCCGGGTCCGGTTATGCCGATCTTTCGGAAACCGCCCTTTACTACATCGGCGGCATCATCAAGCACGCTCGCGCGCTCAACGCCGTGACCAATCCCGGCACCAACAGCTACAAGCGACTGATTCCGGGCTTCGAGGCGCCGGTGCTGCTGGCCTATTCCGCGCGCAACCGGTCGGCCTCATGCCGCATTCCTTACGCCACCAATCCCAAGGGCAAGCGGGTCGAGGTGCGCTTTCCCGACCCGACGGCCAACGGCTACCTGGCGTTCTCGGCGATGCTGATGGCGGGTCTCGACGGTATCCAGAACAAGATCCATCCCGGCGACGCCATGGACAAGAATCTTTACGATTTGCCGCCCGAGGAGCTCAAGGAGGTGCCGACCGTCTGCGGCAGCCTGCGCCAAGCCCTCGAAGCGCTCGATGCCGACCGCGAGTTCCTTAAGAAGGGCGATGTCTTCAGCGACGACCTGATCGACGGCTACCTCGCCCTCAAGTGGGAAGAAGTTTACAACTTCGAGCACACCCCGCACCCGGTCGAGTTCCAGATGTATTACTCGTCATAGTTGTATTGTCTGTTAAAGCTACAACCAAAGAGGCCAGCGCAAAGTTCGCTGGCCTCTTTTTTGGCGGATTTCAAGCCTTTTCGAAGGCGAGCACCATGCATTTCAGGGCGCGCGGACAAGGAGTTT
>JAVEYE010000157.1:0-8626 GCA_034003665.1 Rhodospirillales bacterium
CCCCGGTCACCGACCCGCTGGTCAAGAAGGAATGCGGCGCCTGCCACATGGCCTTCCAGCCCGCCCTCCTTCCGGCCCGATCCTGGGGCCGCATGATGGCCACCCTCGACGATCATTTCGGCGAAGACGCCACCCTGCCGGCCGAAACCGTTGCAGCCATCGGCGCCTATCTGACGGCCCATGCCGGCGACGCCGCCAGCAGTGGCCGGGCCGGCAAATTCATGCGATGGGTGGCGCCCGGCGGCGCTCCCCAGCGCATCACGGAGAATCCCTATTTCGAGCGGAAGCACCGCTTTGCCGACAGCGTCTGGCGGGATCCCAAGGTGGTGACGAAATCCAACTGTCCGGCCTGCCACCTCGGCGCCCATCAGGGCTGGTACGACAACGATTAGAAGTCTCCGCGAACCCCATGAGTGAGGTGGGCCCTGCGTCCTCGGCAGGTACCGGATCGCTATTCGTTTCACCGATATAAGGCTGCAATATTTTTCGTTTGTCCTGGGGCGTCTCGTTACTACGTCATTGTGTAGAAACGTTCACGCTAAACTCGGTAGGACAGCCAACACGCAGAGGGAGCTTTTTCCGTGCACAAGGCAAGCTATGAAGTCCGCTTCTTTCGCCATCTCGTCAATGGTTCAGGAAAGCCGTACCGATCGTGTCTCACCACTCTCAATATTCGGCGTTGCGGAAACCCGCGGCAGGCCGCCAAGGTTGCAATCAAGAAGTTCGAGCGCCAGTGGGCACTCCATGAGTGGAAGAGCCTTGCCCACGAAATCGAAGTCGCCGAGATCTCGCCCGCCGACACTCCCGTCTACGCATCGAGTGTGGACGGTGGCATGTATCGAGGGTCCGACATTTCCTCTGCCGGCAGGGCTTTGCCTTGAGTTCCACCACCTGAGAAGCAGCGGCCTACCGCGAAGACCTAACCACCCATCGAGCGGAGTTGCGCGTGCTTGGTTCTCGGCGAAAGCCGATCCGAGGGAATCCGAGCATGCTGATGTTGATGACATGACATCCGCTTTTGTCGCCTGTCCATGGCTGGCCTAAGCACCAATTGTCAACGCATGGTGAAATGCCCGGACGTTCACCTCTCCCAGGTCTGCAACTGCCGCTCCAGGTATTCCTTGAGGGCCATGGCGTGGTTGCATTCGCGGTCCCGAGCGCCGAATAGCAAGGTAACGGTCCCTGCTTGGCACCGAGAAAGAAGCTTCTCAACGGCTTCAGGCCGAGCGTCCAGTTCCCGGAAATAGCGTCTCTTGAATTCGTCCCACTTCATGCGGTTGTGATCAAACCACCTGCGCAAGCGGACGCTGGGTGAGATCTCGGCGATACGAGCATCGAGATGCAAACTTTCTTTAGAGATCCCCCTCGGCCAGAGCCTGTCCACCAGGATGCGATCACCGTCGGAATCGCCGACCCTGTCATAGACCCGCTTGAGATTGATCGGCATCTATGCTCTCCCGACCACAATGACGTTTGCCACGAGGAAGCGTTTCCGGAACCGGCCGCCCCTGATTCTCGGGGCGGCATAGAGGCGGGAAAGCGGGCTTCGCATGCCAATCCTCCGGGCTTCTGGCTGCCGTTCCGGCGGCTGGGAAACCGCCGCTACTGGTGCAGAGGAATCGGGATCGCCTCACATGACACCTTGACGTCATCCATTGCATCTTCGGCGATCGCGGAGTGCGCGTAGGCGGCACCTGCCCGCATCTCGGCCGCCACCCATATGGCTTCCATGATCTCCTTGCGGGTCGCCCCCTCACGAGCGGCCGCAAGAGTATGACTGCGGATGCAATAGGGGCACTGCGTGACGTGCGCGACGGCTACCGCGATCAGTTGCTTCATCTTCACCGACAAAGCACCTTTGGCGAAGACCTGTCGGCTGAATGCCTCGAAAGCCGCCATGGCCTCCGGAGCATGCTGGCGGCGCCGTTCTCGGGATTCGCGGCTGGCGCGGGGATAGACGGCATCGCTCATCGTTCATTCTCCCTTTTTCTGCTTGCACAGTGAATACCCGCCTCGGTGACGATCACGTCCATGGGAATGTCGTGAGGCTGCGGGTGGATGCTGTCCAGCCGCCCAACCTCGAACCCCACACCGATCAACAGGGGCCTGGGATGCAGCGAGGCGAAAGTCCGGTCGTAGTAACCGGCGCCATAGCCAAGCCGGTGGCCGTCGCGGTCAAATCCGAGCAGCGGAACGAAGGCTACCGCCGGAGCGACGATACGGCGCCGCGAAGGAATGGGAATATCCCAGACGCCTGGCGCGACGTCCTCGTCGGTCTCCCACCGCCAAAACTCCAGCGGTGCTTGTTTGCCGACGACCACGGGCAGTGCTGTTATCCGGCCCTGAGCGCGGATCTTGGCCGCGGGGTAGCGCATATCCACCTCGCCGTTCACCGGCCAATAGAATGCGACGGGCCCTGGCGGCAGATCCTCGAGGATGTCCTCAACGTGGCCCACGGCGATGATCTCGAGTTGGTGTCGCCAATCCGGAATCAGCGATTGCCGGCGGACCATCAGCATGCGCCGCCAGCGCCGCCGCCATTCCGCAACCTGATTGACGGGTGGCTCCGAAGGCCGCTGTCGTGGAACGATGTGTTGGGTATCTGTAAGCATGTCCCTGAGGTGGGGATAACAGGGAAATTGACAAACAAATAATAATGGCCATTGTTATCGATGTCACCGATAGAAGGGTCTCGTCGTGGATACCGAATTGGCCCGCACCTTCATAGCCATCCTTGAGGCAGGCACATTTCTGCGTGCAGCAGAGCGGCTGCACGTCACGCAGTCGACAGTCAGCGCACGCGTCCGATCTCTGGAGGAACAGCTGGGGAGCGTACTTTTTGCCCGCAATAGGGGCGGTGCCGTGCCGACGGCGGCAGGGCAGCGCTTTCGACGCCACGCCGTTGCGCTTCTCCAGGCGGTCGAACACGCCAGGCAGGACGTCGGAATCCCAGACGGATTTCGCGCCTTGCTGACGATTGGCGGACGCTTTGGGCTTTGGGAACACCTGTTGCTTGATTGGCTGCCGTTGATGCGCAGGGCCGTTCCGGATGTCGCCGTGCGCGCGGAGATCGGATACGAAGAAGATCTCATGCAACACCTGATCGAAGGGCGTCTGGATATTGGCGTCATGTACACGCCGCAAAGCCGACCGGGGCTGATTGTCGAGAGGCTGCTTGAGGAGGAGTTGGTTCTGGTATCGAGCGACGAGCGGGCACCGCCCGAGCCCGCGTCCGGGTATGTCTACGTCGACTGGGGCCCCGAGTTCCGCTCCCGTCACAGCAACGCATTTCCGCAATTTGGGGGGCCCGAAATCATCGCCGGCATCGGCTGGCTGGGGTTACAGCACATTCTGTCCGCTGGGGGAGCCGGCTATTTCCCAACTAGGCTCGCCAGGACCCATATTGCCGCGGGCCGCTTGTTTGTCGTTGACGCGGCGCCCCGCTTCTCCCTTCCTGCCTACACTGTACAGAGCGCCCAAGCGGACACCGCTCTTCTGGCTTCGGCGCTGCACATCCTGCGCGACCTTGCCAGGCGGACCGAAGATCAGGGAATATAGCCGACATGGCCATGGGCCCTGCTCCAGCCGGAAATACCCACGCGGCCCCGCACCCTGAGGTGTTTGGCTGCAAACCTGTCTGATGGTGGAGGAGGCATGCATTTCGGTCTCTTGGGGCTAAGCCGATCCGCTCGGCCATCAAGGTCCAGCTGGCGGCTATGGACAGGGCTGTTGCGGTACTCCGGGGCCGCATTGGTTGCCATCGTCATGATGCTCGCCGTCGGTTATTTCGACGAGACGGAGATCGAGTTCTTCCCGATCCGTCCAGGTGATGCCCAGGGATCCGCCCGAGTGGTCGACGGTGATGCTCTTGAAATCAAGGGCGAGATGTTCTTTTTCCACGGTATCGATGCTCCGGATAGCGACCAGACGTGCATGATCGACGGCAAGCTTTGGGCTTGCGGCCAAGAGGCGAGACAGGCCCTGGCGCAGGAGATTGGGGACCGCCACGTGCGATGTGAGGAACGAGGCTGGGACCAGGCCGATCGGATCGCTGCCGTCTGTTTTGCCGGGTTCGATGACCTCAACGCATTCATGGTTCGAACGGGGTGGGCTCTAGTCTACCCGCAACACTCAACCGACTATATCGCCGAAGAACACGACGCGCGTGCGGCGCGCCGCGGCTTATGGGCGTCCGAGTTCGTCGAGCCTTGGAAGTGGCGCCAAGCGCAGGGGCGTTGAAGCCTGAATGTGGAGTTGCAGGACGTTGTCACGGCCAACCCGAGTCAGCTGATAGGTATTTGCGCCTTCAGGCTGGCATGAGGACGATGCCCGTTGTAGCGGTGTAGCCAGTGCGGCAGTTCGTCGGTGCGGTAGTAGCGCGGGGGATGGCTTGATTGTCTGCGGGGATCTGCTAGGATAATTGCCATGTGCATGTTGCCCGCCCATCATCGGCTTTTCCCCGGCCAAGGCCAACTCAAAGTTGGCCCGTGGCCCCGGGTCGTCAGGTCGCCGCGCCGATAGCGCGACACCCCTGGCCCGGGGATGATGGGGCGGCCTAACCCGCCATTTTCCATTCACTGTATACGCTCTCCATGGATTTCGTCTGGAGGGCTGCATCATTGCGGTTGCCGTGCCGACGGCGCGACCGCTTGTTAGAGGATTCGGGTAATCATGTCTAAAACATTACCGCCGATCATCATGACACGTCACGAGCATGGCCGGCTGTCCGAACTGGTGGATATCGTGTGGTCGAAGTACCCGGCGCTATGCGATTTTCTGCTCCGGGAACTCGATCGCGCCGAAGTCGTTGCCCAGGAGGAAGTCGGAGCCACAACGGTGACGATGGGTTCTCAGGTGGAGTTCGCCTACCTCCATTCCGGCATCCGCCAGGTGGTCACCCTGGTCTTCCCGCCCGATGCCGATATTTCCAAAGGTCGCATTTCCGTCCTCACCCCCGTCGGAATGGCGCTGATCGGCCTTGCCGAGGGCCAGTCCATCACCTTCCGTACGCAACGGGGAGAGGAAAGGACGTTGTCCGTCCTGAGGGTTCGCCATCCGGACGATGCCCGATGAGGAGAGAGGTCCCGCCGGTTGGCCAGCTGGATTTGCCAGCACCAGGTCCCTTTCGGAATGAAGCGTAGGAGAAAAAGCCATGTCGCCGATATCCAACCCTGACCGCGAGCCTCGCAAGGATCGGAGCGCCGCGTCCGCACCGACCGACGCCAAAGTGGTGCCTCTCATCCCGAAGGCCCGTGAAAGTGCGAGGCCGGGGTCGGTGTGCCCGCCTACGGATAGGGAAGACCCCGATCCGAGTCCCCCGGCCGCCTGAGGAGACCGGCTTATGATCCGCCCTCGTTTCCGCACTTTACGCAACGGAACATCTCGGGAGGCACATGTCCGCCCCGGGGCGGGCGTGCCATGACCTAGGCGTCATGGCCCTCGCTCCGGAAGCACAAGACCCGCCGCGCCGCGGCACCCCCGCCTCCAGCCATGAGTGAGAGCCATGAGATTTTCCTTTAGCGTTCGCTATTGCCAGCACTGCGGATATCGATTGCCGGGCGCCGCCGGCTATCGCTGCCCCAGATGTCTGAAACCGATCGACGCAGGCCGGCCGCACCCCGGCCGCCACTGCCCGACGTGCGGGACGTCGTGGCCGTGGGGTGCGGAGTACTGTCCGTACTGCAAGACTTCGGCAACACCGAAGCCGGCGTTCGCCCCGGCCGAATGACCAGCTATTTTTTGGCCTTCGGTATTTCACCGGATCGCCAATACGGCACCCCGGCCCCGGGATAGCACGTGCGGCGCTAATCCGCGTTTCTCAGATTAAACTCATCTCTCCGGGGCGGCCGCCCAGAGAGTGGCAAGGCTGCGGTCGTGGCCGCGGCCGCTTGAAGAAGGGATACTAAGTCATGTCACCAAGTCTTCCGCCGATCGTCATGACGTGGCGCGAACATGCCCGCCTTTCCTACTTAGCCGGTGTCGTGTGGTCCACGTTCCCTGAGTTCAGCGACTATCTAATGCGGGAACTTGACCGAGCCACGCTCGTCGCGCCAGAGCGACTGGGACCTGCCACCGTCAGAATGGGCTCGCGGGTTGAATTCACCGATCTTGATTCCGGCGCCCACCACATCCTTACGGTGGTCCTCCCGGCCGATGAGGATATCTCCAGCGGAATGGTATCCATCCTGTCCCCTGTGGGCGCCGCGCTCATTGGACTTTCGGAGGGCCAATCCATCGAGTATCGCACGCTTCGAGGCGAGACAAGAACCATCACCCTTCTCAAGGTTCACCAGCCCGTGGACGATCGATAATGAGGTGCGCCCGGCGCGGCCCCGGGGGGCCGCGCCGTAGCGTTTATACGTCAGACCTTCGCCAAGTCATCGAGCGCAGCCTGGGCGCCGCCCTTTCCGTGAGGCACGCCGGCCACCACGACGCCCATCTCGACTCCGGAAAGGGTGCCCACCAGGGTCAGGTCGTTAAAGTCGCCAAGGTGGCCGATGCGGAAGAACTTGCCTTGCAGCTTGCTGAGGCCGCTGCCCAAGACATGTTGAAATCGCCTTGTAGCCCTCGGCTCCCGTGTTTTAACGCCAGCGACACTCCGCGTGTATAAACATCCGAGTTCGTCGAGCCTTGGAAGTGGCGCCAAGCGGAGGGGCGTTTAAGTCTTGGCGCGCGAACCTCGGTTTCGCTGGTGTCAGCGATGGCTCCAGTAGGTGACGGCCGCGTGAAACTCCCTTGCGTGGAAGGCCCAGGCATCAAGCCCGCGCATGTCGCCGGCAAATCGGCCTAGGCGGCTGGCCAGGGTGAAAAATCCGCGTGACGGTAATCCGCCACGCGACCTGCCGATGACGAGGGCGGCGATGAACGGTCGCCCGTTCTCCGCATCCTCCATCATCAAATGCGCGAGGGCTTTATGGAGTCGCCAGGTTGCGTTCGGGCTCGCCAGGACGACGAGGCTTGCCAACCTCTCGTAAAGAATGGGGGCACCGCTACCTGCAACGCGGATCAGGGATTGGCGCAACCGTGACGGCAGGTGTGCCCCCAAGCGAGGCTTGACCAAAGGCCGAGAGATGAAACTTGCCTCGGCACCTGCGGAGTTTCTTGGATCCTCGAAGAGCTGCGTGTCCACTTTTACCTCCATGCCGGCCACTTCCCTCAGCAGGTCATTGACCAGGCCATTGATGATGCACTCGCTTTCTGAGATGCAGGGACAGAGACACCCCGAAACTATCCGCTGCGCACATGTCTGACGCTCCCGCCCGCTTCTCAACCGGCATGTTCTGCCATGCGAAGCGATGGCACGCCGGAGGGCCCGTTCGCGGACGGCACTGGGATAGGCATCGGTATACGTCATGCTCCCCTCCGGTCTCGGTTGTCTTTCGCCTCTAACGATCTTCCAGCGAGGACCCGGTTGTGCGCGCCGCTCGGAGGACGAACTCTGAGGACGGTGAGCGCCTTTTCCACCCAGACGGGAGCCTGAAAGGCTATCGTCTGACCTTCTGAGAGGCCGATGAGGGCCGCTCCCACCGGCGTCAGAATTGAAATGTGCCCAGTGGAGAGATCCTGATCGCCCGGAAAAGCCAGTGTGACCGTCTCGACCCTGGTGGACCGCCCAAATGAAAAATCGACTTGCGAACCCATAGTGACAGTGGAGGAGTTGATCCGCGCCTGGTCCGTCACCTGCGCACGTTCAAGTTCACGAAGCAGAAAATTGACCTCGGGCAAGCGTGAGACAGCCAGCGTTGCCAATGCCAACAGCCTCTCGTGGTCACGTTGCGACAAGACGATGGACGGTAGATCTTCCTGCATCACTTCCGCCACTTCTCAATTCTGACATGCTTTTCCAAGAGAGACCGGAAACTTCGCCTGCAGCGCGATCCGTCGCATTGGTGGTCGACTGCGATTCACGACCACGATGACCGTCGTCAGATCGGCAAGAACGGGCCGATCGAACGGGCTTGAAGCTCGCACAAAGCCAATTCAGCCTGACGGTCCAGTTCGGACCGAATGGCCGCCTCGGAGAGGACGATTCCATGCCTTTTGAGGTCTTGGCGAAGCGAGGCTAAGAAGCGCTCATCATCGGGCTGGCCGACGCCCATATCCATAATGGCGTCGGCGTATTTGGCGGCATTCTGTTGAAGACCAAGTCGGGATGCGGCCCAAAGCCCGATGCCGTGATTTCGGCGACTCCTGACGTAGAACGCCAGTTCCCGTCCGTGGACGAATTTTGCAGTCTCTGCGTTCGCCGCCTTCTTCAGTTTTTCCCACATGTCATCACCTCGTCATGGGCACAGCCCCTGAGAGGTACTTTGGATGCTTCGCAACCTAAGCCAAGCGAATTTTATCGGCCTTTTTTATCGGTTATTTCGATAGGATGGTGAGTGCAACCCGCGGCTGAGAAACCGAAAAGTGGGGTCAGCGGGTGCGTATGATCTGATAGCCCTTGCGTCCCAGGTACCAGACGGGCGCGCTCCAGATGTGAACCAGCCGGCTGAACGGGAATAGCAGGAAGATGGTCAGCCCCCCGAGGATGTGGGCCTTGAAAATCCAAGGGGCGTCGATCAGCAGGTCGGCCGCGCCGCCGCGGAAGGTGACGATGCGCTGCGCCCACTCCGCAAGGATGACC
>JAVEYE010000158.1:0-8616 GCA_034003665.1 Rhodospirillales bacterium
CTGCAACAGGGTCTGCAACTGGTGCGTCGAGGCAACGAAAGCAATCCAGATGGGAAAGGCCAGGATGGCGACGCCCAGCAGAAGCACCGCATGGGTCAACAGGGTCAGCCAACGGCGGTTCTCGACCATCAGTAATGCACCCTGCGTTCGATGTAGCGGAACTGGACGACGGTCAATGCGATGACGATGACCATCAGCACCACCGACTGCGCGGCCGACCCGCCTAGGTCGAGGCCCAGGAAGCCGTCGCGGTAGACCTTGTAGACGAGGATGTTGGTCGCGCCGGCCGGGCCGCCCGATGTCACCTGGTGAATGATCCCGAAGGTGTCGAAGAAGGCGTAGACGATGTTCATCACCAGAAGGAAGAACGAGGTCGGCGTCAACAACGGAAAGACGATGGTCCAGAACCGCCGGGCCGGGCGCGCGCCATCGATGGCCGCGGCCTCGATCAGGGACTTCGGAATCGCCTGCAGGCCCGCCAGGAAGAACAGAAAGTTGTAGCTGATCTGCCGCCACGCCGCGGCGACAATGACCAGGGTCATCGCCTGGTCGCCGTTGAGCGCGTGGTTCCACCCGTAGCCGACGGCGCGCAGGGCATAGACCACGAGGCCGACGTTCGGGTTGAACAGAAACAGGAACAGCACGCCGGCCACCGCCGGCGCCACCGCGTAGGGCCAGATCAGGAGGGTCTTGTAGGCGGTGGCCCCCTTGATGACGCGGTCGGCCTGCACCGCCAGGAAAAGGGCGCTGGCCAGGGCGACGAGGGCGACGGCGATGCTGAAGAAGGCCGTCACCTCCATCGACTGAAGGTACTCGGGGCTGTTGAACAGAAGAAGGAAGTTGTCGAACCCGGCGAAGCGGGTGTTCAACCCGAAGGCGTCCTGGATCAGCACCGACTGAAAGACCGCCTGCGAGGCCGGCCAGATGAAGAAGACCAACGTCACCGCGATCTGCGGGGCGACCAGCAGATAGGGCAGGACCCGGTTGTTGAACGTGACGCGCTTTTCCACGCCGGAACTCTACGAGTGGACGGGGCCGCCCGCAACGGCGGACGGCCCCCTAGCGTTGGTTTTACTTCTGTTCGGCCTCGAACTTGCGCAGAAGCTCGTTGCCGCGCTTCACCGCATTGTCCAGGCCTTCCTTGGCCGTCTTCTTGCCGGTGAAGATGTTTTCCAGTTCCTCGTACATGACGTCGCGGGCCTGCGGCAGGTAGCCGAAGCGAAGACCCCGCGAATTGGGAGTCGGCGGCTTGTTGCCGAGTTCCTGGATCGGAATGTCGCGGCCCGGATAGTCGTTGTAGAACTTGACCGACTTCATGATCTCGTAGGCCGCCGTGGTGACCGGCACGTAGCCGGTATAGGCATGCCAATAGGCCTGCACCATGGGCAGCGACAGGAACCGCATGAATTCGGCCACGCCCTTGTATTCCTCGGCCTTGTGGCCGGCCATCACCCACAGGCTGTTGCCGCCGATGATGGTGTTCTGCGGGGCGCCCTCAACGTCGGGCCAATAGGGCAGCGTGCTGACGCCAAACTCGAACTTGGCGCCCGCCTTGAAGCTGGCGTAGCCGGCCGACGATTCGGTGTACATCGGGCATTCGCCGCTGACGAACTTCGGGTTGCCCTTGTTGTCGCGGCCGCCATAGACGAAGATCTTGTCCTTCTGCCAGTCGGCCAACTGCTGGATATGCTTGACCTGCGCCGGGCCGTTGAAGGTGTATTCGGTATTGAAGCCGGCGAAGCCGTTCTCCTGGGTGCCGAACGGCTGATTGTGCCAGGCGCTGAAGTTTTCCAGGTGGATCCAGGTGATCCAGGCGGTGCTGAAACCGCAGTTGTAGCCGGCCGCCACCAGCTTCTTCGCCGCCTCGCCCACCTCGGGCCACGTCTTGGGCGGCGCGTTGGGGTCGAGCCCGGCCTTCTTGAAGGCGTCCTTGTTGAACCACAGGACCGGCGTCGACGAAGCGAACGGCATGGAAATCATCTTGCCGTCGGTCGTCGAATAGTAGCCCTTGACGGCGCCGATGTAGGCGTCGGGATCGAACGGAACCTTGGCGTCGGCCATCAGCTGGTGAATCGGCACGATGGCGCCCTTGGCGCCCATCATGGTCGCGGTGCCGACCTCGAACACCTGAAGAATGTGCGGCGCCTTGCCGGCCCGGAAGGCAGCGACACCGGCCGTCATCGTCTCGGCATAGCTGCCCTTGTAAACGGCCGATACCTTGTAGTCGCTCTGTACGCGGTTGAAGTTGTCGGCGATCTCGTTGACGCGTTCGCCGAGAGCACCGCCGTGCGCATGCCACCACTGGATCTCGGTCACCGCGCCGGCGTTGCCGGCGGTGCCGACGACCAACGCCGCCGCCGCGGCGAATATCGCGGATCGTTTTACGCTCATAGCCTCCTCCGTTGCTGATTCACCCTGGGCCGCACCCTGGGGCCGGCCCTTCCGCCCCTGACTTCCGTATGGAAGTCGCCTGCAGAATCACTTGAGAAAACATCAGCGAATGCGATGCACCCCCCTTATGGAGTCGGTTTCAACAAGAACGACGCGAGGGTTTCTAGCTGCTCTCCATGATACTCCGATGACGGCGGGATTTCACTTTTGTGGCGAAACCTCTCGGCTGCGGACCCGGCGGACGGCGTCCCGCCAGCCGGCGTACAGGCGATCACGCGTCGTCGGTTCCATCGTCGGCTCGCACCGGCGATCGCGCTTCCAGCGGGCGGCGACATCGTCAAGCGAAGCGAACACCCCGGCCTTGAGGCCGGCCAGGAAGGCGGCCCCCACGGCCGTCGTCTCGATGACGGTCGGGCGCTCGACGGGCAGGCCCAGGATGTCGGCCAGGTGTTGGACCAGCCAGTCGTTGGCGACCATGCCGCCGTCGACCCTGAGCGCCCTCGGCTGGGCGGCGCCATCGTCCTCCATGGCCCGCATGAGGTCCAACGTCTGGTAGCACACCGCCTCCAGCGCGGCGCGCACCACCTGGGCGACGCCGGTATCCCGGGTCAGGCCCAGCAGGGCGCCGCGGGCATCGGGGTCCCAGTAGGGGGCACCCAGGCCGGTGAAGGCCGGAACCATGTAGACGCCGCCGGCATCCGCGACGCTGCGAGCCAGGGTTTCCGATTCGGGGGCGCCGGCAATCAGCTTCAGCCCGTCGCGCAGCCACTGGATGGCGGCGCCGGCGACGAAGATGCTGCCCTCTACGGCGTAGGTCGGTTTGCCGTCAAGGCGATAGGCCACCGTGGTCAGCAGCTTGTTCTTCGACTCGACGGCCGTGTCCCCCGTATTGAGCAGGGCGAAACAGCCGGTGCCGTAGGTGCTCTTGATCATGCCGGGAACGAAGCAGGCCTGACCCACCGTCGCCGCCTGCTGGTCGCCGGCCATGCCGCCCACCGCGATGGCGCCGCCAAACAGGTCGGCATCGGTGACGCCGAAATCGGCGACGTTGTCCCGCACGTCGGGCAGGACGGCCCGGGGAATCCGCAGGATTTCCAGCAGCTCGTCGTCCCATTCCTGGCTGTGGATGTTGAAGGCCATGGTGCGCGACGCGTTGGTGGCATCTGTGGCGTGGACCCGCCCGCCGGTCAGCCGCCACAGCAGAAAACTGTCGATGGTGCCGAAGGCCAGCTTTCCGGCCTCGGCGGCGGCGCGGGCGCCGGCCACGTTGTCGAGCAGCCAGGCGATCTTGGTGCCCGAGAAATAGGGATCGATGACCAGTCCACTCTTGCGGCCGATGGTGCCGGCATGGCCGTCGGCGGCCAACTGCCGGCAACCGCCGGCGGTGCGGCGGTCCTGCCAGACAATGGCGTTGTGGATGGGTCGGCCGCTGGCCCTTTCCCAGACCACCGTCGTCTCGCGCTGGTTGGTGATGCCGATGGCGGCAATGTCGGAAGCGGAAGCTCTCCCCTCCGCCATCACTTGGCGACACACGTTCATGGTGTCGGCCCAGATGGCCTCGGGATCGTGCTCGACCCAGCCGTCGTTGGGGAAGATCTGCGCCAGCTCCTTCTGGGCGGCGGCCCGCGGCAGACATTCGGAATCGAAAAGGATGGCCCGCGTGCTGGTCGTTCCCTGGTCGATAGCCAGCAGATATGGGCGGCGCGTCACGGCTTCCCAGCTCCCCTGTTGCTATGCTTTTTTTGCTCCCTTGCAATCGATGATGTTTCTCCCATGATCGGGAGTCAAGGTCGATATTTTCGAAAGCGAAAATTGCCAATGGGGTGCGGAGACTATTATTCCTTTGCCTTTCCAGTCGATTAGAGAGAAACATAATCACCGGAACGGCGACCGTTTTGGTTCGAAATCGAACCCGCACCCCGATGGGAGGCGAATTTGGCTGCCGTGCCGCTGTTGCCGTGGCCCCGAAGGCCGCCAGTAGAGGGGATCCATCCATGCCGAAACCGACTCCCCGGCAAAACGAAATCGTCGAACTTGTGCAGCGGCACGGCTATGTCAGCGTGGAAACGCTGGCCCAGCGTTTCGGCGTCACTCCGCAGACGGTGCGGCGCGATATCAACCTGCTGAGCGACATGGCCCTGGTGCAGCGCCATCACGGCGGCGCCGGCGTATTGTCCAGCGTGGAAAACGTCGCCTATTCCACCCGCCAGGTGCTGTGCCAGGAGGAGAAGCGGCGAATCGCCCGGCTGCTGGTTTCCCACATTCCCGATCACGCCTCGCTGTTCATCAACATCGGCACCACGACCGAGGAGGTGGCCAAGGCGCTGCTCGGCCACAAGGGTTTGCGCATCATCACCAACAACCTCAACGTTGCCACCATCCTGTGCTCGAATCCCGATTTCGAGGTGGTGGTGGCCGGCGGCACCGTGCGCAGCCGCGACCGCGGCATCATCGGCGAGGCCACCATCGACCTGATCACCCAGTTCAAGGTGGACTTCGGAATCATCGGCATCAGCGGCATCGATTCAGAAGGGATCCTGCTCGACTTCGACTACCGCGAGGTCCGGGTCGCCAAGGCCATCGTCGAGAATTCGCGGCGGGTATATCTCGCCACCGACCATACGAAATTCGGGCGCAACGCCATGGTCCGGATGGGCAACATCGAGCAGATCACCGCGCTGTTCACCGACCAGACGCCGCCGGCCCCGATCCGCAAGCTGCTGGCCGATCACGGCGTGGCGCTGTTCGTCGCCGATCCTCCACCCTCGCAGATCTGATTCAGGAAAGGTCGCGTGTGGCCACCACGTCGGCACCGCTGCCGGCAACATCGGCCAGCACGACGTCGCCCATGCGCACCGGCACCGCGACACGGAGGGTGCGCAGCAGGCGGCACACCTCGCGCACCTGGTCCTTCGGAACCGGCCGGCTGGTCTTCACCGGCAGGCGGGCCAGCCCGGCGCCGTCCACGCACACCGTCGTCGTCACCATGCGCCGCGGATCGGTATGCTCCTGGCGGCCGTAGCGTTCACCCTTCCTGCACGACCAGCCGCGCACCTCGACAATGGTCTCGCGCTCGTCCTCCTCGACTTCCAGGCGGCAGCCAAGCGGGCAGCCGATGCACAGATAGTGGGAGATCCTTTCTTCGTCCTTCATCCGGCTACTTCCCCCGGCTAGCGCGCCACCACGTCGACGGAAAGGGCGTCGCCGTGGAAATCTTCAAGGAACTTGGGCTGCACGGTCAAGGTCACCATCTCGGCCGGAAAGACATAGGAGAGCTTCTTCTCCAGCACCGTGCCGAAACGGATCGAGCATTTCTCCATCGGCCGGCGCACCCGAAGGTAGATGGTGTGCGCCCGCTCGCTGGAAATGGTGTGGGGCACGCAGTAGGCGACGTTCTCGCCGGGCGACAGGCGGATGTTGTCGGCCGGCGGCCGATTGCCGCTGACGTAAAGGCCGGCGTTGCGCCCGGCCAGCAGCGACTCCTCGCTGACGAAATCGACCAGGTCGTGGATGTGCACCACGTTGCCGCCGGCGAACACCCCGTCCATCGTGGTTTCCATGGCGCTGCTGACGATGGGACCGTTGGTCACCGGGTCGAGTCGCACGCCAAGCTGGCGTGACAATTCGTTCTCGGGGATCAGGCCGATGGATAGAAGAAGCGTGTCGCAGTCGATATCCCACGCCTTTTCGGGGATGGGTCGGAGCCGATCGTCGACCGGCGCCACGGTCACCTTCTCGACCCGATCGCGGCCGTGGATCTCGGCCACCGTGTGCGACAGGTGGAGCGGGATGTCGAAGTCGTGCAGGCACTGCACGATGTTGCGGCTGAGGCCATTGGCGTGGGGCATGATCTCGAAGACGCCTGCCACCTCGATGCCTTCCAGCGTCAGCCGCCGGGCCATGATCAACCCAATGTCGCCGGACCCCAAGATGACGACGCGGCGTCCCGGCAGGTATCCGTGCAGGTTGACCACCTTCTGGGCGAACCCCGCCGTCATCACCCCGGCCGGCCGGGTGCCGGGAATGCGCACGGCACCGCGCGTGCGTTCGCGCGCCCCCATGGCCAGCACCACCGAATTCGCCTCGATGACGCGGATCCCCTCGCGCCCGGTCATCAGCTTGAGCCGCCTGTCGCGATCGATGTCGGCGACGAAGGTGTCGGTCAGGACGTCGATTTCCTTCTCCAGCACCTGTTCGAGGTAGCGTTGGGCGTACTCGGGGCCGGTCAATTCCTCCTTGAAGTGGTGCAGCCCGAATCCGGCGTGAATGCACTGCCACAGGATGCCGCCGGCCTCGCGCTCGCGATCGACGACGAGAATCCGCTCCGCCCCCCGCTCCTGCGCGCCCAGGGCCGCCGCCAGGCCGGCCGGGCCGCCGCCGGCGATTACCACGTCGTAGCGCCCCTTAAGCTGCGTCGCCGCCCCGGTGATCATGACGGTTCTCCGTCTTCACGCCGACGGATGACCCAGGACCCCGCGCCCCGCTTGGTGATCTCGGTGATCGGCACCCCGCGTTCGCGGGCCAGCAACTCCATGCACCGCCACGAGCAGAAGCCTCCCTGGCAACGCCCCATGCCGGCACGGGTGCGGAACTTGATGCCGTCCAGCGTATGGGCGCCGCGATGGATGGCGTCGACCGTTTCCCGTTCGCTGATATGCTCGCAGCGGCAGACGATGCGCCCGTAGCGCGCATCCTCGCCGGCCAAGCGGACCTGCTCGTCGAGTGGCAGCGAAGCGAAGCGGACATGCGGCGGCACCGTCGGAACGAAATCGTCCCTCGCGGCCAGTTCCAATCCCTCGTCGGCCAGGATCTCGGCCACCATCTCGGCGATGGCCGGGGCAGCGGTAAGGCCGGGCGACTGGATGCCAGCCACGTTGATGAAGCCCTTGGCGGCGGTCGGCCCGATGATGAAGTCCTCGCCTTCGGCCGCCGCCCGGAGGCCGGCAAACTCGGCGATGCAATCGCGCTCGCTGATGCCCGGCACCACGCGGCGCACACTTTCGAACACCTCGTCGGAACCGCCAAGCGTGGTGGTGAGGTCGCTGCGATCCTCGGTCTCGTACGCGGTGGGCCCGACCATCAGGGTGCCGTCAAAG
This sequence comes from Rhodospirillales bacterium, assembly GCA_034003665.1. Lineage (GTDB taxonomy): Bacteria > Pseudomonadota > Alphaproteobacteria > Rhodospirillales > Shumkoniaceae > Shumkonia. The sequence goes on from JAVEYE010000158.1 coordinate 7,488, forward strand.
GTGGGAATGACCAGGATGCCTTTTGAGGTGGCGGTCGGCAGCGGGAAGATGACGCGCTTGACGAACCCGCGGAGCCGCTTGTCCAGAAGGTATTCCTCGCCCTTTCGCGGATGGATGCGGAAGGTGCCGACGCCGGCCATCTCGGCCACCCGGTCGGCGAAGATGCCGGCGGCATTGATGACAAAGCGGCTGGCGACATCCGGACCGGTGCCTCTGACCGTCCAGCCGCCCTCGCGCCTTGAGAGCGACTCCACCCGATAATCGACGGCGACGGCGACGCCGTTGGCCCGGGCGCTTTCGATCAGGGTGAAGCAGGCCTCGTAGGGGTTGACAACGCCGGCCGTCGGCGCGTGCAAGGCGGCGATGATGCCGGACGACAGGCTGGGTTCCTCGTGACGCAGGCGGTCCGCTTCCCAGATCTCGAGGCCGGGGATGCCCTTGGTTCGACCGCCGGCCTGCAGGCGTTCCAGGGCGGCGCGCTCCTCGGCTGTGAACGCCACGGTCAGTTCGCCGATACGTTCGAATCCGAAGCCCAGGGCGGCGCACAACGAATCCCATTTCTGGTTGCCGGCCCATTCCAGCCGGCCTTTCAGGGTATCGGTCGCGCTGTGGTGGCCGGCGTGGATGATTCCGCTGTTCGACTTGCTGGTCCCGAAGCCGACCTCGCATTCCTTCTCCAGCAGAATGACGCGCAGACGATAACGGGCCAATTCGCGGGCGATGGCGCACCCGATGACCCCGCCCCCGATGATCGTCACGTCGTAGGTCATGTCCAGATTCCGCCCACCCTCGCCCCGCCGCCCTCATAGACCGGCTTCCCCCGCCCGATTCCGGCGCGACGGCGCCGTTCGCAAACGGGAGTTGGAGATTTGCGAAAACGATCATATATTTTCTCTTACGAAAATTCCAGAACCACCTGTGCTTCGTTTGGGTCTCCCTGATCGAGCATCACGATCATGCAAGACAATCCGATCTTCGACCTTCTGGTCATCGGCGGCGGCATCAACGGCGCCGGCATCGCCTGCGATGCGGCCGGGCGCGGGCTTTCCGTTCTGCTGTGCGAGCAGGGCGACCTTGCCGGCGCCACCTCGTCGGCCAGCAGCAAACTGATCCATGGCGGCCTGCGCTA
>JAVEYE010000159.1:0-8589 GCA_034003665.1 Rhodospirillales bacterium
CTCCATGCAACGTCGTAGCAAACACTCTGGAGCGGCAACGCGGTACCAACTAGACATCTTTACGAGGACGCGGGAGATCGGGACTCAACCTCATCTCCCGCAAAAACGAATCCTTCTTTCGCGCACAAGAAAACCATGCTCTGTTCCGAGGGTGCTCGCTTCCTCGAAACGTAGAGTTGGACTAAACCGATGGTGCAGGCGAAGTGTATTTGAGGTTTATTTCCAGAATGCGTCAGGTTCGATCGTTTAAATGATTCATCGTCACATTTTTATTTCAGCGCAAAACCAACGGCACCTCCTGCGGCCGACGATATTCAGGCAGCACGGATGCTGGCCAGGAAGCGGTCAACCTCGGTGCGTAGATTCTCCGATCGCTGGGACAGTTCACCGGCGGCACGACTTATCTGCTCGGCTGCGGCACCGGTATCATTGGCCGCCTGGCTGACCCCGCCGATGTTCGAGCTGACCTCCTGGGTGCCGGCCGCGGCCTGCTCGACGTTGCGGGCGATCTCCTGGGTCGCCGCCCCCTGCTCCTCGACGGCGGAAGCCACCCCCGAGTTCACCTCGTTGATTTTCGATATCGTCTTGGTGATGCTCTCGATCGCCGCCACGGCTTCCTGGGTGGCCGACTGGATGCCCGAGATCTGGGCGCCGATCTCGTCGGTCGCCTTGGCCGTCTGGTTGGCCAGGTTCTTGACCTCGGAGGCGACCACCGCGAAACCCTTGCCGGCGTCACCCGCTCTCGCGGCTTCGATGGTGGCGTTCAGGGCCAGCAGGTTGGTCTGCTCGGCGATGTCGGTGATCAGGGCGACGACTTCGCCGATCTTGTTGGCCGCCTGGGCCAAGCCCTGCACCTTGACGTTGGTCTGCTCGGCCTCGCGCACCGCCGAGGCGGCGATTTCCGAAGCCTGCGTCACCTGGCGGCTGATCTCCGAGATCGAGCTGGAGAGTTCCTCGGCCGCCGAGGCGACGGTCTGCACGTTGGCCGAGGCCTGCTCCGAGGCGGCGGCGACCGCCGCCGACTGGCGGGTCGTTTCCTCGGCGGTGGCGCTCATTGCCTCCGAAGAGGCCTGCATCTCGGTGGCCGCCGAGGACACCTGGCCGACCACCTTGCCGACCGACGCCTCGAAGGCATCGGCCATCTTCAACATGGTCCGGCGCTTTTCCTCCTCGGCTCGCCGCTCGGCTTCCGTATGCTTCTCGCGTATGTGGTCCATCTGGATCTTGCTTTCGCGGAACTGGTGCAATGCCCGCGCGACGGGGCCGAATTCATCCCGGCGTTTAGGGTCCAGCCGAAGTGGTCGACCCGATTGCTCGCCACTGACCGTCGCCACATCTTCCGACAATGTGCGGAAACTGCGTGCCAAAGCCAGAAACAAGAAAAGGCTGCCAGCCAGCGCCATAATCCCGCTAAGCACGCCACAGCCGATTAGCAGCGCCACGAGGTGGGAATTGGCTTCTCGGACGCCACGGGCGTTCGCGCGCATTTTATCCAGCGTCAGTTGGGTTTCCTGTTCAGCCATTGCGAGTAGTGTATCCATCGCGCCGCCTAGTTCCTCGGCGGTCACATCGAATTCACCCATCAACTTGTTGCCGACGGCCGGACCTTCCGCCACATAAGCCTTGGCCATGCGTATGCCGGTTCCGTAATAGGCTGGAAATGCGTGGTTTACCGTACCGAGAAGCTCTTCCACTTCGATATAACCTAAGGCCTTTGCCAATTTGCCGGCAGCCTCGACGTCATGGGCAAATTTATCGGCGAACTCCTCGGCCTGCAAAAACCCATCGTCGAGACCATCTTGGCCACGCGTCGCCGAGATATCGCTCAGCGATTGCTGAACCTGAACAACATCGAGCTTGATATCCTTCACAATCACTAATAGCGGAACCGCTTGTTCAGCAACTCCAATTGTCATTTGCTCAACACTTTTAATGGTCAATTTTTGTACTTGAAGAAACCACGTCGTCATCCCAATAGTTGAAATAAACATCGCCAAAATCAATCCTAATGCAGATAAAGTCTTGGTTTTTATTGTCATTTAAACCATCCCTCTTTCTCCCCGGCCGATGCGATGGCCACACTCGGCGTGATTGGTGCGGGCAGAACGATAGAATCATGATGTAACGGGTCGATTAAATTTCTATAAAATTGTGTAACAAATTGTAACGATACCGTGAAATGAGCGGCTCCTGGCTGTCCTTAAGTACGTCGAAGCCGCCCTGCAAATCGGCTATGTTCCGCCAGCCCATACCCACATTCCCGTCGCAACCGAAATCATCGCCGCTCCAGAACATCGAGAACACGCCGCAGTGCCTCACCCTCGACATCCCGATCAACCCGTATCCGTCGACCATCGCCAAGCCCGATCTCGATCACACCTGTCAGCCGGTGCGGTACGCTCCGACCAAGCTGAAGATCCGCGTCGTCCGGTCCGGGTGGCAGTTGCCGCATTTGCTGAAGTAAGGCATCCCTGGTGGATGCCTGCCTGGTCAAGGCGAATGCGCGGCGGCCGCGCAAAGGGGCAGGTGGAGACGGAACGGTCGGACCGTGATGCGACGTGGAACGCCATGCCGGATGACGGGCCGCACTACGGCTACAAGGCGCACCTGGCGGTGGATGCCGGCTCGGGGCTGGTCCGCCAAGCGATCCTGACGCCGGCCAACGTGTCGGACTGACCTGCTCCCCGTTGGGCCCTCGTAGACCATGAGAGTCCTGGTTGTTCTTGCTCTGAGACCGAAGTTTGGATCGCCGGAAGGTGGAGTTTTCCGGCTGCGATCACGGTGACGGGCTGGCTGCGCCACCGAGATTTTGCAATGCGATCGGTACCTTGTATCCGATGGCGCTGTGTGGACGGAACTCATTGAAGACTTGACGCTAATCCTCCAACTTTTTGCGTGCATCAGCAAGCGTCAGGAACCAGTGGGCGTTCAAACACTCCGCCCGGAGCTGCTGTTGAAGGCTTCGATGTAGCCATTGTCGGTTGGCCTGCCCGGGCGTGAGAAGTCGAGCGTCACATCCAATGGGCTGGAACTGGTGGCTGGTGTGCAAGGACACGCCGGCTCCCGTCGTCGCCAAGCTGCGCGACGCCATGGGTAAGGCGTTGGCCCGCAAGGACGTCCAGGATAAGCTGATGGGCATGGACTACGAGCCGCTGGACTACAGCCTCGACGAGTATGAGAAGATCGTCGGCCCCGTTGCCACCGACCTGCAGAGCGGCATCGACGCGATTGCCTGGGAGAAGAAGTCGCTGCAATCGCTGAAGAAGTAGAGGTGTGCGAAGGGCCGCCGGCTCGGCCGGCGGGCACGAACCCGGAGGAGGTCATGCGGAAGTTCGGCGACCATGCTTTCGACTGGATCGTCTGGGTGATGTTCGCCGCCGTGCCGGCAGTGATCTTCTGGCAGGCGGCGACTTCGCTCGAGGAACAGGGGGCGGCCAGTGGCGGCCCCATGGTGAATGCAGCCTTCTATCCTCGGATCGTCGTCTGGACCATGCTCGGCCTGGTTGTCTGGCTGGCGCTCCGCCTAGTTCAGGGGCGGGTGCGGCGCAAGGAACCCGGCTGGCCTTCGTGGCGTCGGCTCTGTTAGTCGTCTATGCCGTTGCGCTGCCCCATGCCGGCTTCCACTTGGCGACACCCGTCCTGTGCTTCCTGCTGTTCTTTTCGCCGCTGCTCGCCAAGTTCGTGCTCCGCTTCGCCCCGCCAGAGTACTTCGGCATGGCGCTGCTCGGCGTGCTGACCATCGCCATCGTCGCGGAAGGATCGTCGCTCAAAGGGCTGCTGGCCGGCGGGCTGGGCCTGACACTGACGATGATCGGTACCGACGAGTTCACCAACGCCTATCATTTCACCTTCGGCAGCTTCAATCTGTCGAGCGGACCGCACATCGTTTCCGTCGTCGTCGGCCTCTTCGCGCTCTCCGAGGTGTTCTTCCAGATCGAGACTGGGAACTACCTCGCCCGGCCGATGGTGCAGCGGCTGCGCGTCTCCTTCCGGGCCCTGCGGCCCATCCTGCATCAAAAAGGTCAACCTAATCCGCTCGTCTCTGATCGGCACCTTCTTCGGCGCCATCCCGGGCGCAGGCGGCGATGTCAGCGCCTTCATCTCCTACGCCGCCGCGAAAAGACTTGCCAAATCGCACGAGAAATACGGGGAAGGCGAAGGCGGCATCGTCTCCACCGAGGCCGCCAACAACGGCTGCTGCGGTGGCGCCCTGATCCCGACGCTGTCGCTGGGCATTCCGGGCGACGCCTCGACCGCCGTCCTCATGGGCGCCCTTTTCCTGCTGGTCTTTGGGGTGGGTCGGCCACGTCATGCGGCGGGCCGGATACCCGCTGGCCCCGATCATCATCGGGATGATTCTCGGCTACGTTCTAGGCCGGTTATGATCCCCTGTTGCTGCTCGGCGAGGTAAAGGCGGCCCAGGTCGATCTCGGGAACCGGGTCGACAAGCGAGGTGTGCCGGGAAGCGCGGCCATGGCCCCGGCCACGACGGACATCCCGATCCTCACCGACAGCTTCAAGACGGCATGGCGGGACGGCGAACGCCGGCCGACGCACAAGAGGCCGTATCATCGCCGCAAGCCGGTACCCCGACGGCCGCGGATGCTCGATGCCGTCATGGAACACGCCCAGGCTTGGTTGGAGCAGAACCCAGCCACCTCGGCGAACGAAATCCTGGACCGGCTCGTCGGCCTCTACCCGGGGCGGTTCACCAAGACGCACATCCATACCCTCCAGCGGGCGGCCCGAGCATGGCGGGTGGAACACGCCCATAAGGTCATCATCGGCATCCTCGCATCGATGCCGCTGGGTCAGGCCCTGCCGCGGCAGGGTCTGAACCAGCAGTCCTGCTCCGACGACACATCAATCCTTGATAGCATCTGTTCGTGAGGCAACACGGAGGACCAGTTCCGAGTCTCGGTTGACGAGCGCCGCTGCGGACCAGCTCACCGTAGCCGTCTCGGGACGCATACGGCATTCCCGTGTGAAGTCGTCGACCACTGCGGGCCGTCCCGACGACCGATATAAACGGGTAAATCTCTTCCGCCCACTATCATAAGATCGAGTGACAGCGTGATTGGCGTCACTGTGCCATACGCAATTTGCAACGATGTTGCATTTTGCAGCATATTTTCGGCATGATAATCGCCATGATCCTGGAGACCAATGCGGCGCAAATGCTAATCCAGTCCAGCAGGAGCCGCGGATGCGAGCCGGCGTTCAAAGGGCACGCCATTCCCGAGAGTGTGGAAACTCCGCGTTAGCGGAATTTCCACCCACATCAGCAACCCTCTGCAAAATCAATAAATTTGACGGCTGATGCCGGTTAGCAATTGGTTCGTCTCGCCGAATCGATTTTGATTAGACAAAAACAACCATTGCCCCGCGCACAGCAACACTTTCAGCAAATCCCTCCCCACTTGGGTGGAATGGCGTGGTTCTAAGCGCCCCTTGACCTTGGTTAAGGTGGGGCCTGCCGAAACAAGGCCATCGTGGCATCACAATTGCTATATCGGGCTGAAAGGCCTTCGACGGCATCACAGGAGGGGAAAATGTTCCAATTATTCAAAGACATTAGGATTGGTGTTCGGATTGGATTAGCGGCGGCCATACCCTTTGTCGGGCTGCTTTCCTTGGCTGGCATTGAACTCACCGGCAAATGGCAGGCCGTCGGCGAGATGGCTCAGATCCAAGATCTTGCGGAAAAGGCTCCTCTCATCGGCGCTCTGATCCATGAGGCGCAGAAGGAGCGCGGTGCATCTGCCGGCTATCTCGGCAGTGGTGGTAAGAGCTTCATCCAGGAATTACCGGCGCAGCGCCAACTGACCGATGGCCGGCTTGCCGCATTCCGCGACAGCCTCAGAGAATTGGCGCCCCAGCGTTTCGGCCAAGCCTTCGTCAGCAAGCTCGACGCGAACACTCATACCTTGGCCAAGCTGGCCGTTCAGAGACAGCAAATTTCCGCGCTTGCCGTCACAGCCCCGCAGTCGACTGCCTATTACACGGGGGTGATCGCGGGCCTTCTGAGCCTTGTCGAGGAAATGGCCGTAATTGCGACGGACACCGGCATCGCCAATGAAATCGCCGCCTACACAAATTTCCTGCGAGGTAAGGAGCGCGCCGGCCTCGAGCGGGCGGTCGGTTCAACCGGGTTCGGAGCACGGGAGTTCGTCCCGGAGATCTACCGCCGCTACCTCCAACTGATCGCCCAGCAGGAAACCTACTTCGAGACATTCGCCGGCTATGCCTCCCCGGCCCATCGCAGCTTCTTCGATGCCACGCTGAATGGTCCTGTGGTGGCCGAAGTCGAACGCTTGCGCAAGATCGCGATGGCCAGCCCGGTCGAGAATTCGACGGGCGGCATCGACGCAACCGTCTGGTTCAATGCGGCGACCGCGCGGATCGATAAGATGAAGGAGATAGAAGACCGTTTGGCCGGCGATCTGGTCAAGCTGGCGGCGGATAAGCAGGCGGCCGTCAAGCGCGAGTTCACCGTCCTAACCACAACGGTCCTAGTCCTGTCAGGCCTTACCACGATCCTGGTCTTCTTCATTGCGCGTGGCATTGTCAAGCCGATCGCCGGGATGACGTCGGTGATGGGAAGGCTCGCCGATGGCAACCTTGCGATCGACGTCCCGAACCGCGATCGTGGTGACGAGATCGGCCATATGGCTGAGGCCGTCCAAGTTTTCAAGGACAACGCCATCAAGGTCCGGGAGCTCGAGACGGAACAGAAAGCAATGGCTCGCCGGGCGGAAGAAGAGAAGCGGGCCACCTTGAACCGGTTAGCCGATCATTTCGAATCGTCGGTCGGCGGGGTGGTGGACCAGGTGTCATCGGCGGCGACCGAACTGGAGGCCTCGTCCGAGGCGATGAGCGCCACCGCCGGGCAAACTACGCGGCAGTCGACGGCAGTGGCCGTGGCGTCAGAGCAGGCCTCGGCCAACGTCGAGACGGTGGCTTCGGCCGCTGAGGAACTGTCTTCGTCCATTGCCGAGATCAGCCGCCAAGTGGCACACGCCTCGGGTATCGCGTCCGCCGCTGTTGCCGAGGCGCAGAGGGTAAACACCAAGGTGCAGGGGCTGGCCGCCGCCGCCGCGAAGATCGGTGAAGTGGTGGCCCTCATCACAGATATTGCCGACCAGACCAACCTGTTGGCACTGAACGCCACTATCGAGGCAGCGCGAGCCGGCGAGGCTGGCAAGGGTTTTGCGGTGGTCGCTTCCGAGGTCAAGAACCTCGCCAACCAGACGGCCAAGGCGACCGAGGAGATCGGCGCCCAGGTGGCCGGCATCCAGATGGCGACCAACGAGGCGGTGGCAGTCATCGAGTCGATTTCCAAGACGATTACCGAGATCGACGAGGTCAATTCGGGCGTTGCCGCAGCGGTGGAGGAGCAGGGTGCGGCGACGCGGGAGATCGCTCGCAACGTCGAGCAGGCGGCAATTGGCACGCAGGAGGTGTCATCAAACATCTCTGGGGTCAGCCAAGCGGCCAATGAAACCGGCTCGGCGGCCGAGCAGATCCACACGGCGGCCAACGAATTATCGCACCAGTCCGAAACCCTACGTGCCGAGGTCGACAAATTCCTTGCCAATGTCCGGGCCGCCTAGATGTTTGGTCCCGGCATTTGATGATGGATCCTATCACTACTTTGGCGACGGCAGTGCGAGCGCGATGAGGATTGCCTGTCGGACGGCTGGAAGGCTTGGCTATGGGGCGGGCCGGGGATTCTTCTTTTTCCCCTGCGGCTTGTTTGAGGCGGCGAGATTGCAGGAAGGTGAAGGCACGGCAAAGATCGTCCGATCCTGGGATCGGCTGTTCATGATGATGATCGCGCAGGAGTGGAGGCGGAACGGAAGGACGTCGGTGATCAAGCTCTGATAACGGGTCGGATACCGCATTCCCAGTTGTTCGTCCGGGGCTGTTCCTATCTTACTACGGGCGTCGGCGTTGCCGGCCACAAAGCGTCTGACGGATGACGGCGAGATCGATCTTGCCGTGTCGCGCGACCGCAACGGTACGTTCGAGCCCCTGATCGTGCCCAAGGGGAAGCGCCGCCTGGAAGGCTTCGACAATCGCATTGTGTCCCTGTATGCGCGGGGGCTGACGGTGCGCGAGATCCATGGCCATTTGCTGGAACTCTATGGCGTAGAGGTGTCACCGGATCTGATCAGCCGGGTCACCGACGCGGTGTTCAAGGAGGTGCGCGGGTGGCAGAGCCGGCCGCTCGATGCGGTCTACCCCGTTGTGTTTTTCGATGCGCTCAGGGTCAAGATCCACGACGAGGGCCTGGTCCGGAACAAGGCGGTCTACGTGGAGCTGGTGCTGATCTGCGAGGGCGACAAGGAGGTGCTCGGTCTGTGGATCGAGCAGACCGACGGAGCCACGTTCTGGCTCAAGGGGATGAACGAACTCAAGACCCGCGGCGTCACCGATATCCTGATCGCGGTCATCTACCGAGCCGAAATGGCCGAGGCCGCGGCGGTCAGGCTGAACGAGTTCGAGGCTGCCTGGGGTGCCCGCTATCCGGCGGTCGCGCCCATGTGGCGGAGGGCCTGGGAGCGCTTGGTGCCGATGTTCGCCTTC
>JAVEYE010000160.1:0-8581 GCA_034003665.1 Rhodospirillales bacterium
ATGAAGATCGAAATCGACCAGGGCGACCCGCCGGCCCTGTTCGTGGGCGATCAACCAGGCCGTGTTGACGGCGATCGAGGTGGCACCCGCTCCCCCCCTCGCATTGGTAACGACAACCAGGCGGCCGGCCCGCTCGGCTTCGCCCCCCGGAACGGTGGAATTGGCCAACTTGTCGATGGCTGCGGCAAGAAGCTCTGCTGAAACCGGTTTCAGCAGATAGTCGTCGACGCCAAGCGCGATCATCTCGCGGAAAAGCGTTATGTCGTTGGTTCGACCCAAAACGATGAGGCGCGTTTCCTGCTCGCAGACATTGGCCATCTGGGTGATCTCGAGGATCGGGTCTGCCGAGTCGGAAAGATCGAGCACGATCAGCCGCGGCGTCGGCACCCGAGACAAAACTTCGACAGCCTCGATGACGCCGCCGCGCAGCACGTGCAACGTGGGCCATCCCCGTTCGGCGCCGATGCGCATCAACGCGGCGCGGGTCAGTTCATCGGCGACGAAAGCGGCGAAGGGTTCGCGATCGCTCGAAGCGGCGGATTGCAGATGGGTTGCCGCCGTGGTCATTGGTCTCCCCCGTCACCGCTCTTTTGCTGCTTTTCAATGGTGCCGACGTCTTCAGGGGCGAGCGGTCTGGTTTTGCCGATGCGGTAGCGGTGGACGGCTTGCGCCGCAACCTCGCCTTCCATGGGACCCGGAGTGCGACCGGCCGCTAGGTCGCCCGGCGCGACCACCATCAAACCGAGATTGGTGGCGGTGGCGCATCCCCAGTTGCGGCTGACGGTGTTGTTCGAGGTGCGGCCAGGCGTGTCGCTCCAGTCTGGGCAGCTTGGCAGGGTGACGGCATAGCGTTCGACAACAACGGATACGGCATCCGGCCCTCCGATTTCGGTCGCAACGCCGTCTCCGGCGAGGCGGGATGGTACCGAGCGGTGGAGTAGGTAGGCGGAAACCGTTTCCAGGCGGCGCCCCGATACGGCATCACTGGCGGAAACGGCAAGCAGCACCGTGTCGCGTGGTCCGGCTTGAACGCGGCCCAAAAAATCGTCGAGGCCGTCGCGTTCGATCCCTTCCAGGCGGGTGGAGGCGGGAAGGAAACGGACGGCGTGGGCATACCGCACGCGATCCACCTTGGGCTCGCGTGCGGGCGGCATGGCGGACCAGTCTTCGCGGAAGCTGGTTTCACAACCGCTGCTCACCATGATGACTGCAGCGAGGCCAAAGCCGGCCAACAGGGGGCGAAAAAACGGGGTCCGGGGGGACAATGTAGCCTCCTTAATCCAACTGGAAGCCGATGGGACCGATCAGGCTCGAACCGTCGGGCGTGATGGTGCGGGTTGCGCCGATCTGAGGGTTGCGGCGGTGGGTGCCGCCGTACAGATAGCGTTCGCCATCGTGTGGCGGCGCGAAACCGTCGGTCGGCGCCGCCAAGAACTTGGCCTTGGTGGTCGGTTGGACGACGTAGGGCGTGACCAGGATAACCAGTTCGCTTTCCTCGCGCTGGAAGCGGTCGGAGCGAAACAGGCCACCCAGAACCGGGATGTCGCCGAGGCCGGGGAACTTGTTGATGTTATGGGTGACATTGTTTTGCAGCAGGCCGGCGATGGCGAAACTTTGGCCGCTGCCCAGTTCCACGGTGGTCTCGGCCCGCCGAGTGACGAGCGACGGTATCTCGAAGTTGTTGAGCGTCACCGAATTGGCGTTGGAAAGCTGACTGACCTCTGGTCGGACATGCAGGTTGATCCGGTCACCGCCGAGAAGGGTGGGCGTGAAGGCCAGGGAGACACCGAACTTCTTGAACTTGATGGTGACCCGGCCGTCCGAATCAGGCACCAGAATGGGAAACTCCCCGCCGGCCAGGAAACTGGCCGTTTCTCCGGAAAGCGCCGTCAGGTTTGGCTCGGCCAAGACCTTGACCAGCCCCTCCCCTTCCATGGCGTCGATAACGGCGTTGATGTCCCAGTTCTTGCCCGGACTTGCTCCCATCGCGAGCGTCTGGGTGGTGACGTTGGAAAAGAAGGGGTTGCTGGTCACCAAACCAATCGACAGGCCGCCGAGCGATCCGATGGCGTTCCAGTTGAGGCCGAGTTGCTTGTCGATGTCGCGCGACACCTCGGCAACCCGCACCCTCAGGTTGATCTGGCTTGGTGCGGTGACGGCGATCCGGTTGATCACCGCTTCCGGGCCGCCGGCGAAACTCTCGGCGAGGCGGCGGACGTTCTCGGCGGCACTGGCCGATTCCACGATGCCGTCGACGATGACGGCTCCATCGATGCTGCTGATCCGGATATCGGCTTCGGGGTGGAGGTCATGCACCGCCCTGCTCAGGCGCTCAAGATTGTGGGTGACGGCGATTTCGATGTTGGCAAGGACGGCCTCGGCGTCGTCCACCGCGAACAGGGTCGTCTGACCGGCCTTCTTGCCCATCAGGTAGATGAGTGTCGGCGACTTGACCTGAATGTCGGCGACGTCGGGGTTGGCGATGAATACCGTCGCGGCCGCCCGCTCAAGGCGGACCAGTCGGCCTCGATTGGCCTCGATCTGGAGGGAGGTGGCGGCATTGGCGACGATTTCAGCGGCGTGGATGTGCGGGGTGACCAGGGTGGCGGCGAGCAAGGCCAGGAATCCGCCGACGATCGCGTTGCGGGCTGGGTGACGGGATTGATGCATGGCGCGTCCCCTTTCCCTCAGAACGCCGCCGCTTCGGCTTCGCTGCCGCGCAGCACGTTTACCTTTGCTCTGGTCTTGCCTTGGCGGGGCGCCGGCATGGCGTCGCGCATGTAGTATACGTCGTGGTCCATGGTGTAGCTGCGGGCGGAGGTTGGCTCGACGGGGTCGGCGCCGATGGCGCGGGCAATCTGGGAAAACGGATCCTGCTCCCGGGCCAGGCTGTGCAGGCTCAGCGACAAGCTGCCCATTTCCAGGCCGATGGCGATCTTTTCGGCCTGCTTGGGGTCGACTTCCAGGGTCGCCGTTTTGGCGACGACGGGCTCGCCCTTGGTGTTCTCGACGGCCTGGTCTACGCCGAGCACCCGAACATCGGTCAGGAGGGTTTCGCTGAAGTAGCGGGTCTGGCCCTTGCCTTCCTCTCCGTCGTTGCGGAAACGCACGGTCAGGATGACGTCCACCCAATCGCCCGGGAAAATGAAGCCGGCAATGCCGGTGGTCGCGTTGACCGGCACCGAAACGGCGCGCTTGCCGGGCTCGAGCACGGCGGCCAAGAAGCCGCGATCGCCGGGATGCACGACCCTGGCGTCGGTCAGCGGCTCGCCGGCGGCGATGGCGGAGCGCACCACGGCGCCGACGAACGCCTGCTCGTCGCGCCGGCCCTTGACGGCATAGCTGTCGATGAGCCCATCTTCGGGCCAGGCCTGCCATTTCAGGTGTTCGGCCTTAAGGAAGCTGCCGGCCGGCAGCGCTTTGCCGGCGACCAGCACCGACACGGCGGGCGCCGCCGCCACGGCCTGCGGCTGCGAGGCCGAAGCGAGAATGGCGGCGCGTTCCGCCTGCAGCCAGTTGCGTGCGTAGAACGCGGTAAAGGCGGCGGTGACGACGGCGAGGAGAATGAGAAGAACGGTGCGCATGCTCATGGCGGAGGCTCCCGGCCAGCCGAATCAGGCCGCCAGAAGGGACGAGGCGACGAACAAGCCGCCGGCGGCGATGGCGATGCCGTAGGGGACGACGCCCCGGAAGGCCCCACGCACCGACTTGCCTCCGCCCAGGGCCTCGGCGGCCTCGGCGAAGACGAAACGCAACGGGGTGACGGCGATCAACGCGAGAAGGCCGCCCACCACGCTGGTCACCAGCAGAAAACCGACGATTCCCTGCGGGCCGGCCCACAGGGCGACCGCGGCCATGAGCTTGACGTCGCCGCCACCCATCATCCGGAAATGGAAAAGTACGGTGGTGAGGACGAAAACGATCAGCGCCATCAACAGGGCGCCCAGCCAGTCTACGGAACCGGGCGCCGAAGCCGCATAGGCGGCGAACAGCAGGGCGACGGCGAGCGGCAGTCGGTTGGGAATGCGCAGCGAGGTGAAATCGCAGACCACGGCCCAGACCAGCAGGCCGATCAGTCCGAAAAGGATGGCATGGGGAAGGCTTGGGATCGAAAGCATCGGGGGGGCTCGCGAATTCAGCCGTGGGAAACCGTGGGGGATGACGCCGGGGAGAGCGCCGCGTTTCCGTCGGGGGGTACCCTCCCCGGGCCGCCGGTGGACGGCCCGGGAGAGGGTCCTCCGCCTACCGGCGGAGGTTGCAGGACACGGTCTATCCGGTCAACTGGAAGGCGTGGAGCCCACGGCATTGGTCAAGATGTTGGAGACGTTCGTGAACATGGTGGTCAGGGAAACGCCCATGGCCTGCAGCGCGCCGATGGCGGCGACCGAGACGAGAGCGGCGATGAGGCCGTATTCGATGGCGGTGGCGCCCGATTCGTCGCGCAGAACGGTGCGAAGAGTGGTGAACATTGGGGCTGTCCTTTCAACAGGGGGAAGAAAATTTGTTTATCGAGCATGATCATTTTCGATTACTGCGTCCAACGATGTGATCTTCATCACTATAGAAAACTTTTTTTGCTTTATATTTTCGCTAAAACATGAACGGAAAATGCATAAAATTTTCAATATCTTTGCAGATTGAGCGTTTTGACTTGTGACGACCGACACATCCATCTCGGATGTCTTCGCCTATATAATAATATCGCTCTTCCGTTTTTGACTGGCGAGGCTCCACAGTGCGCGGCAATCGGATCCTGGGCAAGGCAGTGAGGGCCGGCCGGCGGCTGGCGATCGACCGGCAGGGTGCCATTGCCGCCTTTCTGGCGCTGGCCATCGTTCCGCTGATCGGTTTCATCGGCATCGGGACCGATACCGCCCGCGCCTATATGGTGAAGTCGCGGCTCTCGACCGCCCTGGACGCCGCCGGGTTGGCCGGTGGAAAGGCTTTCTTCTCGGCCAACCGCGACGCCGACATGACCATGTTCTTCAACGCCAACTTTCCGGTCGGCTACATGGGGGCGACCGTCAGCGGCCCGGCTTTCGTCGTCGATGCAGCCAACGAAAAAATCGAACTCACCGCATCGGCGACGGTGCCGACCACGTTCATGCGGCTTTTCGGCTATGAAACCATTGCCGTGGCTGCGAGCGCCGAGATCTCCCGCCAGGAGATCATGCTCGACGTCGTGCTTTCCATCGACATGTCCGGATCGATGACGAGTTCGACCGGCAGCACCACCCGCATCGCCGCGGCCCGCAACGCCGCCACCACCCTTGTCGAGATCCTGTTCGGCGCCAACACCACCAATCCGCTACTGAAGATCGGACTGGTGCCGTGGAACAGCAAAGTCAACGTGATGATCGAGGGGCTGCCCTATGATCCCGCCTCCACCCTCGCCGAGGCGGTCGCGGCCTTCACCAATCCGCTCACGGGCACGGCGCAGAGCACCGTCTACGTTGCCGACAACACGCCTGTACCGCTGTTGTCCGCACCGCCCGCCGACTGGAAGGGATGCGTCTACTCGCGCTTCATCGACGACGATGACTCGGCGACCGACGCCGATATTTTCGAAGGGCCGACCACGACGGCGGGCGCCGACTGGCCGGCTTGGGAGCCGATCGGCCCCGAGGGCGAACCAGTTGCCGGTTACGCGCGGTGCACGCTGGCGATCGGTTACAATGAATGCGGCGCCTGCCTGGAATACGGGATCACGCCGCTTCAGAACGGCAAGCAGCCGATCATCGACGCCATCGCCAACCTGGTGTATCCGGCCGGCAACACCAACATCCCGCAGGGTTTGGGGTGGGCGTGGCGGGTGCTGACGCCGGACGGGCCCTTCACCGAGGCCGATCCCAACCCCCCCTATCGTCGCCAGCAGGCCATCGTGCTTCTGACCGATGGCGAGAATTACGGCGGCCCCGGCGACGGCTACAAGGGGGTGTTTGGGCTGGGCAGCACGGCCAGGCCGGACATGGACGCCCGCCTGCGCCTGCTCGCCGCCAACATAAAGGCCAGCGGCGTCATTCTTTACGTCATCCAGTTCGCCAACAGCGGCACCACCCTGCAGGCCCTTCTCAAGGAGGTGGCGAGCGGGCCCGACGCACCCTACTATCACAACGCGCCGGACGCCGCGGCCCTGCAGGCGGCTTTCCACGAAATCGCCAACAACCTCTCGGAACTGCGACTTTCGAGATAGCCTGGTGGGTCAGTGGAGGGCGGTCAAAGGCCCAAAGCGCGGCCGCATGACCGCGAAGGTCGAAAGCCTTTTGGCCTCCAGCAGGCCGACGATGTCTCCGGCGAACAGCGGTACGAAATCGAAAAAAGTTTCGCTCACGATAATGCTCTCGCCGTCTCGCACGACAAGACCGTCGGGCAGAACGGCGTCGGCTCCCTGGGTGCCGAAGGCGCTGGTCCCGCCACCTCCGCCGAAGGCCCTCTGCCAGGCGACGCGAGGTGGCGCGCCGCCGGTCTTGTAGATGGACGAGACGATCAACCGACCGTTGCTGGCCAAGTCAAAGGGCTCGAAGGTGAAGCCCGCGGCGACGAATAGCGTCGGCAATTCGGCCGCGAAGATCTTCTCGGAGCGTGACACCAGGTCGGTGACGGTGGCCGACGTGCGTTCCAACTTCTGATTGAGCAGAACGAAGCGCGTCACCTCGACGCCCCCCAACAGCAGCACGGCGAGCACGGGTATGGCCATGGCGGTTTCGGCGGCGAGGCTGCCGCGGCGATCCACGCCAAGCGCCATGAGAAAGCGGCGAATCACGCTCTGCCCTCCCCGGTCCTTACCACGGCTCGTTGCGAACGGCCAACGAGGCGCGGATCGGGAAATTGCCGTCGGTGCCGATGAAACTGGCGGCGAACGGCGTCATCAACGGCCAGTCATAGCGGATGCGGTAAATGACCACGTCCCCGGCATCGCCGGGGCCGGGTACACCGATGTCCGAATCCCAAGTGCCATTGCCGTTGGCGTCCGTGAAGGTTTCGCCAGCGTCGAAGGTTCCGTTGCCGTTTCCGTCAATGAAATCCTCGCCGCCGACGCTGCCGAAGCCGGGATAGACCAGCACCTGTAAGTCGGCGGTCGCCATATCAACGAGACCGAGCGTGTGCTCGCCGACGATCTGGGTGATGCGCTCCAGGCGGCTCAGGCCAGGTTCCTCGTAACCGGTGATCCCATAGCGCGACGCGTCGCGCAGTCCGCTTTCCATCAGGACCCCGACGAAAAGGATCATGCCGAATTCGATGACGGCGATGACCAGAAGGGCGATCAAGGGAAAGGTGAAGGCAAACTCGACCGCGGTGGCGCCCCTTTGCTCCCGACCGAGGCAGGCAAGAAAGCCGTCCAGGCAAGGCGCGGGGCGGGCGGGGGCGGGGCTGTTCATGCGGAAACCATATGGGGTTCGATCCTGATCGAAGTCATCCGGGAAAGGCGGAACCCAGGTCTTGTTACGCCCTTTCCCGGATGTCGTCGAAACGCGACGGAACGACAGGATTATAGCCGAGGACTTGACCGGCAGTTTGTGATGCCGGTCACTGGCCGCCTCTTATTACCCTTTGGCTTATAAAAAGAATTTCTGTCCAAATTGGCCAAATTGGGCCATTCTCCAATGGGTGTTCCGGTTGGCGGCGGCGTTGGGCGATTGGCTGATCGGGGCATGCGATTCCGGTAACCGCCCACCATTCGAGGGGAGTGAAGAATGAAATTGCTGCGTTACGGGCCGAAGGGTGCTGAGAAACCTGGCCTGCTCGACGAGGGCGGACGCGTCCGCGACCTGTCCGACCATGTTGCCGACATCGATGGGTCTGTTTTGGCCCCCGAGCGGCTGGCGGCGCTTGGCAAACTCGATGCCGCGACCTTGCCGCTAATCGAAGGCTCGCCCCGCCTGGGTCCGCCAGTGGCGGGAGTCGGCAAGATCATCGCCATCGGCCTCAACTATTCCGTGCACGTCAAGGAATCGGGCATGGAGATGCCGAAGGAGCCGGTGATGTTCACCAAGGCGGTGACGGCGATCAATGGCCCCAACGATCCGGTGATCATGCCGAGGGGATCGACCAAAACCGACTGGGAAGTCGAGTTGGCCGTGGTGATCGGACGCAAGGCCCAATATGTGGAAGAGGACCAGGCCCTCGATTATGTCGCCGGTTACGCGGTGATGAACGATATCTCCGAACGCGCCTTCCAGATGGAGCGCGGTGGGCAGTGGGTGAAGGGCAAGAGTTTCGACACGTCGGCGCCGTTTGGGCCCTGGCTGGTGACGCGGGACGAGATTCCCAATCCCCAAAAGCTTAATCTCTGGCTCGAGGTCAACGGGGTGCGCCACCAGGACGACAACACCGAGACCATGATCTTCGGCGTTGCCCATTTGATCAGTTACGTCAGCTGCTTCATGACCCTGCTGCCGGGCGACATCATCACCACCGGGACGCCGCCGGGTGTCGGCCTTGGCATGAAGCCGCCTGTCTATCTTGCCGCCGGCGACGTGATGCGTCTTGGCGTCGAGGGGCTTGGCGAGCAGCGCCAAGAGGTAAGGGCCTGGAAGCCAGCGTAACGCGGACGCAACGGAGCGACAGATTGGCGGGCCGG
>JAVEYE010000161.1:0-8527 GCA_034003665.1 Rhodospirillales bacterium
ATCTTCGAAAAATTCTTCGACTGGACGACGTCTCGGTTGATTTCATGTCGAACCAATTGGAAGGTGGGTTCATTCCGGACTCGGGGCGGCGGGGCATCCTGTCCTCGGACAGGGCCTAAGCCGCTCGGCCGCCGGCATCACGCCTCATGCGGCACTCGCCGTCACGCCAGCTTGCGGCAACGCACAGCCTTTCAAGGCAACGGCATCGCGCTGCCGAACGCCATCCCCGCTCGGCTCGGCGATGGCGAAGCGGACCTTGATGGTCATGCCGGGCGGGCCTGAAATCGATAATTCTCCGCCGATCTGTCTGGCAAACGCCTGGATGAGATGAAGGCCTAACTGGCGACTGTGCTCGTCCCGATCGGTCACGGGAGGGCCGACGCCATCGTCCGACACGATTAATACTGCCTGGCCGGTGGCCGTGTTCATGGCGAGACGCACAGCAATGGTACCTGACCGACCGCCAGGAAAGGCATGCTTCATGGCGTTGGTGATGGCCTCCGTCACCAAAAGCGCTACGGGAACCGCCCAGTCGGAGACGATCGTCACCTCGGGAATATCGACCCTCAACGCGATGCGGCGCTTGGCGTCAGACAAACTGTTGACGAGGGTGCGGCACAGTTCCGTCATGAACATCTGGAGAGGAACCATGCGCACGTCGTCCGCCTCATAGAGATACCGGTGAACGAGCGCCAGGGCCCGGACCCGGGTTTTGACATCGTCCAGCGCGTTGCGCGCGGTCGGCTCGGAAACCGCCTTGCCGTGGATGTTGAGAAGGCTGCTGACGATTTGCAGGTTGTTCTTGACCCGATGGTGGATTTCCTTGAGCAGAATGTCCTTCTGCTGTACGGAGCGAAACAACTCTTCCTCGCGCGCCTCGATGCGGCCGGCCATCAGCATCATCGTTTCGCCAAGGGCGCGCAGTTCGCCCGGCGCTTCGTTCAGCTTGAAGTCGCTCACCGCATAGTCACCCCCGGCAAACGCCTGGGCCATCCGTTTGAGCGTGATGATCCAACGGGTGATCAAAAAGCGCGTTCCCATCCAGGCGACGACAATGCCCGTCCACCAGATGACGCAGACGCTCAAGATCCGGGTCACCAGATCCTTCTCGATCCAGCCCAGTGCCGTTGCGGCGGGAACGCCAAACAGTACCGTGACGTTGCCATGCGGCAGGGCGACGCTGCTATAGACCCGACGCACCTCGTCGTTGCCGATGGCCTCGAAATCGACCAGCCGTCGACTGACCACCTCGTCAATCAGGTCCTCACCCACCGCCGAGCGCAACGCCTCGTTGCGCGATGCCCCGGACTCTGTCTTAGGCAGCGCAGGGTTCTGGTTATCGAAAAAGAGGGCCCGGTTGGCCAGCACGTTGCCGTTGCTGTCGAGAAGGAAAAAGACCCCGTCGGAGGGCAGGCGCGCCTCGTGCACGAACGTGGTCAGCCAATAGAGTTCGATGGAAGCGCTCAACATCCCTTGCAGATGCCCGTCCTCGGCAAATACGGGCTGTGTCGCGACGATCACCGGGAAAGGCGAATCGGCCGTAAACATGTAATCGCTGAGCGAGAAATCGCGGATCGCCGAACGCTCCTGAAATTGCGCCTGGGCGGGTATCTTCGTAATGCTGTCTGTAGTCCAGCACACCGGCTGACCGTCGGCGTCGGAATAGACGAGGTTCGAAAATTCCCGCGAGGTGTTGAGTACCTGCCTCAAGGCGGCGGCGCAGCGGCCGGCATCGGGATGGCGGACGGACGGCTCATTGGCCAGCCGTTGCAGGACACGGCGTGTATCATCGAAGAACCGTCGCTCGTAAGTGGCTGCCAGAATGGCGAACTGGCGAACAGACAGCTTGGCCCTTTTGGTGTTTTCCGAAAACGCGTCCCATGCCAGAAAAACGTTGAGAACGGTCGGCACCAGCAGGATGAAGGTGAAAAGAATCACCAGCCGCTGAGTCAACGAACCCCTGACGGGACGGGAAAACGGCACGTTCCTCTCCCCCATCAAATCGGGCCGCCTCAACACACCGTGCCGGAAATCGGAGGCTTCTTCCGGGAAAGCAGGGCCTGGTAAATGGTCACCCTCAACACGTCCGGCTCGAATGGCTTGGTCACCAAATAGGCCGGTTCGCGGCGCATCCCGGTCAGGAGCCTTTCGGGGTAGGCCGTCACGAACACCACCGGCACGTTGCGCGCCCGCTGAATCTCCGACACCGCGTCGATCCCCGAACTACCGTCGCAGAGTTGGATGTCCGCCAGGATGATGCCCGGCCGCCTACCGATCGCAAGGGATACGGCCTCGTCCTTGGTCGCGGCGATTCCCACCACCTCATGGCCCATCTCGCTGACGATGTCGCTCAGATCAAATGCGATGATGGGCTCGTCCTCGATAATGAGGACCGATGTCGCCGCCTGATCGTTCAGTTCCATGCGGGCGGCGGTCAATTGGATCTCCGCCTCGGCTGGGGTGATGCCCATGATGGCCGCCGCCTCGTCCAGCGAAAACCCCTCCACCGCCGTCAGCAAAAGGACCTGCCGGCGCCGCGGTGGAAGCCGATGAAGGGGATCTCGGGGTTCGGCGTCCGTGGGATCGGGGGGAAGATCGGCAGGAAAAAGCGGCTCGGCGATCCTCGTCCACGTCTGATGAAACAGGTGGTAGAGTTCAAGTCGGCGGAACGGCCGCGACCGCAGGCGGTCCGGCTCCTCGATCAGCGCTTCCAGACAGACCCGCACATAGCGGTCCCCGGCTTCCTGTGAGCCGGCCAGCGCCCTGGCGTATCGCCTCAGGTATGGAATGTGGCGAACGACGTCGCCACCCGGATCGGCGGTCTCCCGTCCGCCGTCAGTCCCGCCGTATGGGTCGGAACGACTCATCATCGGTTTGCGCCCGGACACACCGGGTCGGACGTGCGGGTGGCGGTGTGTTCCTTCCATTTTTTGGCTCCTTCGCATCGAGTTTCGCCTGATAGAGGCGCACGAGTTTCGCCAGCTCGGGCGGAAGCGGGGCGTCAAGCACATCTTGGTACAGGGTATCGAGTTCGGTTTTCAGCCAACGATCGAGGGAATCTTCGAAACGACACGCGGTCGCGCCGCTCCTTGCGGCCCGGATCGCCACCGGTTTCCAATATCTGAAGGCGCTGCTCAACATTTGACACCCTACCCAATGGCCATTCCGCGGCGGCACTGATGCTGCCTGTTTTGCGGCCCGGTTCATCCCGAGATCGGCTTTTAAGATTCACCCTTTTCGTCAAGACCACCGGGTGGATGAAATTATTCCGTCACCATGCCCCGCTTCGTCGCCCGTGGAATAACCCTCGGACTCGGACGGTCTGCTCTCGTGTTCCTTCTCGCGATCTCACCTCCCTGCATCAATGGACTGGCCCCGCGAACCGCCGTTTGCGGGGGTCTTTTTCGCCAACGAACATGTGGTTTGGTCCAGTCGCCCTTCACCGGCGGAAAAGGGATGTCGGGCCGTCATGGAGGAGATCATGCCCCTTCGACGATCTCCTTGATAGGCACGGCACTGGTTGTCGCAGCGCCCGGATCGACACAACCCGCCGGGCAGACGGCCCCAGTTCCGGCGGCACGGCTTTGGGAAGGCGCCACATCCGTCGAGGCCCGTTTTCCAGATTATTACAGCGGCGTGGTGTCCGCCGGGAATGCAGGGGCTTCTTGCCAAGTCTATTACGACAAGCAAACCCATTAAGCCGTGAAACCGAACGGTCCCGTTGCAAAAGCCTCGTCGTTTCCATCACAGCCCGGAGAGACCGCAATGAGTTGCGCTGCCCCGTCCCACGCCCAGCCCGCAGATCCCGGCCATCGCGGACGCCAGGGCCTCCACGGCAGCAGGTTGCGTCCCCTTCGACCGAGCGGGACAGCCGTGCGGCTTTTCCTGGTGCAACGCAGCCCCGTGGGGGTTGCTATCGCAACCGATGCCGAGATTGAAGCTTCTTATCCCCAGGTGCCGCCGGAATCGCCCCTTCCAATGCATGCCAAGGCTTTCGAGTTCGTGGGATTGAAAGACCTGTTCGGCCTTCTCGGCGAGGCGAGACGGCAGCGACGGCGCCCACCCGTGTCCACCGCCGCATCGCCGGTTGCCTCGCACGGATGACGGCAACGTCCGCAATGACGAACGGGTCGCAACGGCGCAAGCTGCTCTCCGGGCTGGTGGCCCTCACCAGTCTCGGCGGCACCGTAGGTATTCTGGACATCCAGATGTCGACCGACGGCTTGAGTTGGGGTGAGACGGTCCTCGCCGGGCTGTATGCCCTGTTGCTGGTTTGGATTAGCGCCGGTTTCTGGTTGTTTGTGGTCGGGGCCATATCGGGTTTCCGCCATCAAGTCGCCGCGTCGGCCGAAATAATGGAGAAGCCGCGCGGCCATTCCCGCACGGTCGTCGTCATCCCCATCTATCACGAGGATGCGGAAACCGTTTTCAACCGGGTCCGCGTGATCTATCGATCGTTGGCGCGAACCGGGCATCTCGACGGGTTCGAGTTCTTCATCCTCAGCGATTCCCGTGACTTCGATGCAGGGCGCGCAGAAATGCGAGCCTGGCAGAACGCCTGTCGGGACCTTTCGGCGGCGGGCCGCCTGTTCTATCGTCGCCGCCCGGACAACCGCGGCCGCAAAAGCGGCAACATCGAGGAATTCTGCCGGCGGTGGGGCGGCCGTTACAGTTACATGGTGGTCCTGGATGCCGACAGCCTGATCACTGGCCATACACTGGTGAGCATGGTCGCCCGCATGCAGGCGGATCCACGCATGGCGATCCTTCAGACGTGGCCGGTTTCCATCGGCGGCCAGTCGCTGTTTTCGCGCCTGCAGCAATTCGCCGGCAGCGTTTACGGCAGGTTGTTCGTCGCCGGCCTGACCTGGATTCAGATGGGGGCCGGAACCTATTGGGGACACAATGCGATCATCCGCGTCAAGGCATTCGCCGACCACTGCGCATTGCCACATCTGCCGGGCCGCAAGCCGCTGGGCGGCGAGATCCTCAGCCACGACTTCGTCGAAGCCGCCCTTCTGTTGAAGGCAGGGTGGCGCGTCTGCCTCGCGCCAGATCTTTCCGGCAGCTACGAGGAGGGTGTGCCCAACCTTATCGAACATGCCCGGCGGGACCGCCGATGGTGCCAGGGAAACCTGCAACATTGGCGCCTGCTTTTCGCGCGCGGCATGCACGCCATGAGCCGCGCGACTTTCCTGATCGGGATCATGAGCTATCTTTCCGGCCTGTTGTGGTTGGCGTTTCTCGCCCTGTCGATTCTGACCTTTCCGGGGGATTTCGCCGGTTGGCTGTGGCCGGAGACCAGTCCGAGCCGGCTGCCGGGCCTTCTTTTGATCGCCATGACGGCGACGCTCCTGTTCGCGCCCAAGATCCTGGGGCTGGGATTGATCCTGGCCGACCCGACGGCCAGACGGGATCACGGAGGCGCCATGCGGCTTGCCCTCAGCGTGGTTGTCGAGGCCTTTTTCTCGGCCCTCATCGCGCCGCTCTTGGCCGTTCTTCATGCGCGGTTCGTATGTTCCGTCCTGGCCGGGCGCGATTCCGGATGGGGCCCGCCGCAACGAGGGGTCGCCGAAGTAAGCTGGCGATCCGCCTTCGCGAGCCATGGCATCGAGATGGCCGTCGGCCTTGTCCTCGGCGGCATGGCGGCATTTTTGGCGCCTGGGCTTTTCTGGTGGTTGCTGCCGATTACCATGCCGCTCTTGCTTGCCGCGCCGATATCGGTGCTGACCGGCCGCACTGGGTGGGGCCGGACACTCCAGCGGCTTGGCCTCCTCCTTACGCCGACCGAGGTCCATAAGACAGCGGAAATCCGGGAGTTCGAGAACCTCAACGCCGCCCTGCGGGATATCCGCGTCGTTCACGCACCCGCGGCCCCCACCGTCCCCGCATCCTACAACTCGGTGGAAAGAACCCTGCTTCCGGTGGGCCCCCGGACGTGAAACGGAAACGCTTTCGTCAACGGATTACCTTGGTGCCGGCCGCTGCACGGCAAAGGGGCTTGTGCATCTCGCAGACTGCCGGGACGATCGCTTCCTCTATGAGAGGCAGCCTAATTGGTGAGCGAAATCACAAAGCAACCTGGGGGCCAACGCTGTCGGGCTCGTCACCCCCCCCAAACGGCAACGAGGAGTCGGACTTCATCACGGTGCTGTCGCCGAGCCCGCGACGTATACCGAGTATGGCCCGCACGTGGCCATCACCAAGCGGTTCAATAGGTTATCGATGCGGTTGGGCGGCGACCTTGCCGTCCTCGACTTTGATGACGTCACCGCCAACAACGGCAACACTCTTAACCAGGATGATCGGAGACGGAGGGGAACTTCCGCCTGGGCTACGAGATCGTGCTCCAATACGAAGCCTTCGTCCGCACCGCCGTCAACAACCAAAATTGCGACGACAGGGTCGACGACAACAACATCAAGCGCGACTCGCAGGGTTGGGAAGTGATGGCCGGTGTCGCGCTCGACCTGGGAGGCGTCACTTACGGCAATGTCTTCGCCGGCTATATGAGCCAGGATTATGATGACCCAACGCTGAAGACCGTTGACGGCGTAGGTTTCGGCGGCGACATAACCTGGAATCCGACCCGGCTGACGACGGTCCAGTTCGCCATCGCGCGGACAGTTGAGGAATCGACTCTCAATGGCGCCGCAGGCGCCCTCTCGACC
Organism: Rhodospirillales bacterium; assembly: GCA_034003665.1. Classification (GTDB taxonomy): domain Bacteria; phylum Pseudomonadota; class Alphaproteobacteria; order Rhodospirillales; family Shumkoniaceae; genus Shumkonia. The sequence goes on from JAVEYE010000161.1 coordinate 6,672, forward strand.
CGGTTCCGCGCCGATGTTGATCACGAATTGCTGCGCAATGTCATTCTGTCGGCCAATGCCGAGTACGAGAACAACGACTACGAGGGCATCTCGCGCGACGACGACATCATCGCGGTCGGCGTTGGGGGCGATTATCTGCTCAACCGGCATGTCCGGTTGCGCCTGAACTACACCTACCAAACCAGGGACTCGTCCGTGGCAGGTACAGTTTACGACACCAACACCGTCTTCCTTCGCCTCGTCACACAGTATTAGCCAGAGGAAAACGCCCTCCGCCTTGCCGCACGTTCCACGCCCACATGCGCCCCTTACGGCGTTGCGGTCGCATGGTCGTTGCCGAATGCGTGTATCTGCTGGCCGAGTATGCCCAGGCGTTGAAGAAGATCGACGCTGATCTCGCCAGTCGGCTCCTGATCGATGGTGCGTTGGAATGCACGGATGGCCGCCCGTGTGCGAGGGCCGGCCCGGCCGTCGATGGACCCCGGATCGTGGCCGCGCTCCTTAAGCCTCTGCTGAACCAGGCTGACGATTTCGCCGGCGGCTGTCACGCCGGGATAGGAGGCGTCGTCCAACTGTCCAAGGACCGGCGAGGGCCCGCGGTGTTCCCTAAGCGCCTTTCTGACGGCCTCTGCGAAGTCTCCCGTCAGTGGCCCCATGTCGTCGGCTGGACTTTTCCGTTCAACCGCGGAGCCGTCACGACTTGGAGTCAGCGCGGCCGCCGCTTTCTTAGGGACATCTGGTCCCGATGCCACCGGTTCCGCACTCTTCGGCGGTGGCGTCAGGGCGCCCGCCGTCGACTTGACGTCGTCCCCGCGCCCCTCCGCAACCACCTCGGACGGCTCATTGGGCGACCGTTCGACCACAGCCGAACCGGCCGTTCGGCCGGACGACGGGGCGGACTGATCATCCCCACCCCCGTCATCGATCGCATCGGGATTGGGACCGGACGCGCTCTCCCATTCTTCCATCGAATCCCCGTCATGGAGTGGAACATCGCTCACTCCGGAATCTCTCGGCGCCGTGGGCGGCATCAGGAGGGAAATCCACGGAACGGCATGTGGCGCCGCCAAGACCGCGACAAAGACAAGCGCCGCCGCCAGAGCCAGTGAGACTCTGCGCCTCCTCCGCCTGCGCCCAAAAGCTCGTCGGGATGCCGCCGTTTCGGCCACGGAACCCCAATGGCTCGGCTCGTTGTCCAGCCGATCGCATTCATCGTCATCGGGAGAACCGCCCGTCGTCAGGAAAGGGCGGTCGAACCGCGGTTCCTCCCGGTCGTCGTCCTCACCCTCATCATTGCCGGCGTACAAATGCGCCGCCTCGGCTTGTTGGCGCTTCACCTCGGCCAGCCATTCCGCCTCGGCTTGCCGTTCCGCCTCGGCTTGCCGCCTTGCCGCTGTTTGCCGCTCGATTTCCGCACGCCGCCGTTCCTCGGCCGCTTTCTCCGCCGGTGCGTCACGAGAAATGTCGGCGGCTTTCCGGCTGCGCTTGCCATCGAGGTCGCCGCTGCGACGCCCCAACTCGACCGTCATACGCGCAAAGGCGTCATCAAGGCGCCTGAACATCGGATCGCGCGGCACCCCTTCCGTCGTACGGGCCGATGGTTTAACCGATGCGGTTGCGGCCCGCCCTTCCCGGGCCGGCCGGTCTGCGTCGTCCGAGCGCCGCTGCACCGCCTCTGGAGCCTCGCTGGAGGGCCGAGTAAGCAAGGGCTTTCGACAGACACGACAAACAATTGCATCGGAATCCACCCTGGCGCCACAGTGGGGACAATGACCTCCACGGCCAGGCAGCCCAAAACGTTCGGGGCGCCAGCTGCGTCCATCCTGGCGGCCTGCGGCCAGCGCCAGATAAGGCAC
>JAVEYE010000162.1:0-8497 GCA_034003665.1 Rhodospirillales bacterium
GAGCCGGGGAATCGACATCGCCCAACGTCCAGTTATGAACGTCCTGGGCCAGCGGCGCGGATGCCGAGAACACAACCGCCGAGAGAATCATGGCGGACGCGTGAAGCCATTTCATGATCAGTCTCCCTGTTGAATTGGCTTGGATGAACTTTCTCCACTGTCTGTTGATACGCCATTGCCTCTTAAAGTCAAGTTAATTGATGACAATTTTGTTGACAATTCAACCTTATAAAGAGGGAGTGTTCGCTGATTCTTATTTTTATCAAAGGGTTGAATGAAGACAATCGCCCGATGCGGCCGGCCTGTCGGAACCATGCGGTTACGTCCTCGGCGCGTCGCAACGGGGGCATCAAGCGGGCCGCGGACAAAAGGACGACTTTGGACCCGGCGACGTCACGTCATGCTTGAAACACGCAACACCTCGATGCCTCGACCGTCGAGAGACGCGGCGTGGAATACGGTCTTTCCGGGGCCTCAAGCGACCCGAAAATGGCCCACGAAGTCCCAGTCGAGATCGAAGCCGAAGCCCGGCCCCTTCGGCAGGCCGATGGTGCCGCCTTCGCGCTCCACCCGGCCCAGCACGTCAAGCGGCTCGGCCAGCAACTCCTCGCGGAAGCGGTTGGGCGTGGTGTCGTATTCCAGCAGCGGCTGGACCGGGTGCGCGCCGCCCGGCAGATCGGGCAGCGCGGCCAGCAGATGCAGGTTGGCGGCCACCGCCACCGCCGATCCCCATACGTGATTGACGACGGGTACAAAGTGGGTGTGCGCCAGGGCCAGCACCTTGCGGTACTCGGTGATGCCGCCCAGGCCGCACACCTCGGGCTGCAGGACGTCGACGCAGCGCCCCTCGATGAGGTCGCGGAAGCCCCAGCGGGTGAACTCGGCCTCGCCGCCGGCAATGTTCATGTCGAGGGCCTGGCAAAGATCGCGATAGCCCTGCCGGTCCTCCGGCGCCACCGGCTCCTCGAACCAATAGACGCCCAGCTTTTCCATCTCGCGGCCGAGCGGGATGGCCTCTCGAGCCGTATAGGCGTGGTTGGCGTCGACCATCAGTTTGATGTCGTCACCGATGGCCCGGCGCACCGTTTCGACCAGCGCCAGGTCCTCCTTCGGCCCCAGGCCGACCTTCATCTTGGTGGCGGTGAAGCCTTTCGCGGCAATGGCGGCGCTTTCCCGCTCGAAACGTTCCTTGAGGTCGGGCACGCGCTGCAACATCATGCCGTAGCCGTAGACCTCGATGCGCTCGCGGAAGGCGCCGCCCAAAAGCTTGTAGACCGGCTGGCCATAGAACTTCCCGGTGATATCCCACAACGCCATGTCGATGCCGGACAGGGCCTGCAGCGGCATGCCTTTCTGGCCGTGGTCGCGCAGCAGGTTGTAGACCTTGTGCCAGATGACCTCGCAGTCCAGCGGGTCCATGCCGAGGATCATGGGGCCGATTGTCTTCTCGACGATCGCCTTGTTGCCGAAAGCGACGCCGCCGCCACCGAAGGCCTCGCCATAGCCCGTGATCCCCTCGTCGGTAACAACCTCGACGATGTGGGCGGTGCGCTTCGCGTAGTACTGCTGGGAATAGCCCAGTTCCTCGTCGAGGTCGTATTGCAGAACGTAGCTATTCACTTCGCTGATTTTCATGAGATGCCTCCCGCCGCCATGTTTTCCCTGGTCTAGCCGATCGGTGACGGCACCTCCACCGCCAATTCGGCGGCCCGCTCCTGCAAGGACTCGAAAATGCCCGGATAGAGGCGCACGCCCGCCGCCATTTGCTCGGCACGGCGCCTGAGTGCGCCCTCGCCCGGCATCTGGACCGCTGGATCGCCCTCGGCAACCGGCGAGGATCGGCAGAAATCGGCAAGAAAGCCGGTCTCGCGCCGGAACGCCTCGATCCCGCCAAAAGCGGACGGGTCGATGAGTTGGACAAAGACGGATGCGCCCCAGCCGGTCGGCCGGTCGGCCCGGCCATGCCCTCCCAGGGCGGCGGTCAGCGCCTCGACCATAAGTCCCAGGCCGAACCCCTTGTAGCCGAGGTCGGCGCCGCCCAAAGGATAAAGCGCGCCCGCCGGCTCGGCAAAGCGCACGGCAGGATCGTCGCTCGGCCGCCCCTGGGCGTCCTTCAGCCACGGCCCGGGAAGCGTGCGACGCTCGGCATGAGCGCGGTTGACGACGCCGTTGGCGGTCGTCGACAGGCTGACGTCGACGAGGATCGGCGCCCCGGTCGTCGGAATGCCCACCGCCACCGGATTGGGGCTGTAGCGGGGAGCGAGCCCCCCGTGCGGAGCGACGCTTTCCTCGCGCGGGTCGGAGGCCATCAGGATCATCATCAGGTTGCTTGCCGTGGCCCGCAACAGGTAGGCCTGCAAGGCCCCGATGTGATGGCTGCGGCGGATGACCGCCGTCACCACGCCGTATCGGCGTATCCGCCCTTCGGCCTCGGCCATCGCCTTGAGCACCAGCCACGGACCGGGCAGGTAGTTGCCGTCCCAGGTGAAGGCCGTCCCCATATCCGCGACGACCGTCGGTTCGCCGGCAAGCCTCATTCCACCGCCCATCGCCTCGTTCAAGTACGGCACCATCAATTGAAGCCCGTGGGTGGTCTTGCCCATGAGATCGCCCTCGACCAGGATCTCGGCCACCACGGCGGCGCGCTCGGCGGCCATTCCCACCCTTTCCAGCAGCCGCGCCGCGAACGTCCGCAGGTCATCTGGCCGGTATCGTCGTCCCTCCATATCCTTCCCCCTCTGGCATGCCTCTTCACCAGCGCGAAAGCGGCTTGTCGCCCCCCCCCTGAGGTCGCGATCCAACCGCCGAATGTCAATCGACCCCGGAAGGCCGGCATTTCATGGCTGCGCCAAAGTCTTTGCCAGCGGCGGCCGCAACCCTGACTGGATGGTCACCACCATCCCGGCCATTGGCTATTGCGTTCATCCGGATTACAAACGCAGCCAGAATCTGGAAGCGGCCGGAACTGTGAAGGACGGCTGAGGCATCCTGCCTTTCCCGGCGGCCGATAGCCAATGTGCGAAAACAAAGGAGTACGATAAATGTCGTCCATAAGAAAAACCGACAAAGGCGGGATCATTATTGAGGCCGCCACGTTGGAGCGACTCATCGCCGCCATCTTCGAGGCGGCGGGCTGTGACCAGGAAGAGGCCCAGCAGGTCGCCCACTACATGATGGACGGCAATCTCACCGGCCATGACAGCCATGGGGTCATTCGCACCGGCCGCTACGTGTCGTGGATCGGAACCAGGGTATTCCCCGGGCATCGCCTTTCCATCGTCAGCGAAACGGAAGCCATCGCCATCGTCGACGGCCTTAACGGGTTCGGCCAAATCATCGGCAAGGAGGCCACCCGTCTCGGCATCGACAAGGCCAAGAAGAACGGCGTCGCCGTCGTCGCTCTTCGCAATTCCGGACACATGGGTCGCATCGGCACTTGGGCGGAAATGGCGGCGGCCGAGGATGTCGTCTTCATCGGCTTCGTCAACGTCCGCTCCAGTCTGCTGGTCGCCCCCTTCGCCGGCATCGAGCGTCGCATGTCGACCGCCCCCGTCTGCGTCGGCCTGCCGGTCGAGGGACGCGATCCCGTCATCCTCGACTTCGCCACCGCGGCAGTCGCCGAGGGCAAGGCGCTGGTGACGCTGCAAGGCGGCAAGCCGCTGCCAGCGGACGTCCTGATCGGCCCCGACGGCAAGCGTTCCAACGATCCCAAACTGCTATACGGCGAAGTGGCACCGGGCGCCGTCGCCAATCCGATGGATGGGCCGGGCGCCCTGCGCGCCCTGGGCGACCACAAGGGCTCAGGCTTGGCCTTCGTGACCGAACTGCTGGCTGGGGCGTTGACGGCTGCCGGCTGCGCCGGGCCGCTTCCGCGTCCCTATGCCAACAACATGCTGGCCATTTTCCTCGACGTCGCCGCTTTCAACGCGGGCGGTGGCTTCGCCGCCGAGATCAAGAGCTACATCGACTTCTTCACCAGCTCGAAACCCGAAAAGGAGAGCGGCCAGGTGCTGGTTCCCGGCGACCCCGAACGGCTGGCCCGAAAGGATCGCCTGGCCAATGGCGTTCCCATGGCCGGCGGCGCCTGGGAGGACATCCTGCGGACGGCCGCCAAGGTCGGCCTCGATCAGGCGCGAATCGACCAGATCCTGGGCACGGCCTAAATTCGCGGCGAACGTCAACAGGCTTCGGGCGCTTCCGAAACGGAGCGCCCGGATCCTCTCCCTTCATGGGGTCGACCCCCTGATCAATGCACGTTAGAATCTCGGCCCAAGCTGGGTGATTGAATGCCCCGCCCCTTTTCGTGCCTTCGGGAGACCCGTCCATGACGATCAGCGCCAAGCAAATCCTCCAGGAGCGTCGCCACGCCGGCGACCGCTTGAAACTCGAAGCTCCCGACATATCGGACGGCTTTCGCGGGATGCTCGAACGCTTCTACACACCGGGCGCCCTTGATGCCCGCGAAAAGGAACTGGCGGCTGTTGCCTGCTCCGTCGCCCTGGCCTCGGCCTCGTCGCTTGCGGTACATCTTGCCAACGCCATGGAGGCTGGCGCCACCCGTCAACAGGCCATCGAGGCCGCAGCCATCGGCGTCGAATTCGGCGGCGGGCTGGCCTTTACGCTGGTGCGCGATCATCTGTTGGCCTTTCTCGATGAAATCGAGGCGGCAGGCTAGATCTTCGGTCCCGGGACGTGATGGATTTGATTTAACCGGATGCGGAGTGGCAAGCGAGTCCTTCCGGTTGATCAACCGACCGCATGCAGGACCATCATGGCGCCCGCGACTCCCGTCATGACAAAAAGGGCGATCCCGACCCCCGCGATCCGCCGGAAAACGGACGAACGGCGCCGGGAAGCGCGGGTTGGCGCGGCTTCTGGAACGTAGGGCACGGAAACCATCGTCTCTTTTCCTTTCGCGGCATGGGTCTGTCTGGGCGGGTCCAAGCAGGAACGATCGGACGCCAACCTTTTCTCTTTCGTCTGAAAACCCTAGGGGATCAATGTGGCCTCTTGGTGTCGAACGACCGAGTGATTGTGTCGGACGTGTGGCGCTTTCAGCCCCACAACTCTTCAGGTTTTGGCGCCTCGCAAGCCGTCTTGCCATGCCCCGCCTCCGGGCCTTAGGTTGTTCACAGGCCCGCAGTTCGGACAAACGCCTGCCGTAACGATTCGTCCGCCCGCGGCCACTTGTTGGGAGATGGACGATGAAACCAAGTACGCCCACCTCGACGGCCGCGAACGGTCCGGTAGTGCTGGTCGTCGAAGACGACCCCGCCGTCCGCGAGGCAACCCTGTGGGTCCTCGGCGTATTCGGCTATGCCACCCGTGAAGCGGCAAACGGCCCGGACGCCCTTGAGATCCTGGCGGCCTCGCCGGAAATCACCATCATGTTCAGCGACGTGGTGATGCCGAAAGGGATGAGCGGCATAGAGTTGACGCAGACGGCGCTTCGCCGCCGCCCCGATCTCAAGGTGCTGCTGACGACGGGATATTCCCAAGCCGATCTCGATCTCTCCCAACTGGCCCGCGACGACGTCCAGCTGATCACCAAGCCCTATTCCAACGACGATTTGGAGGCTGCCCTCAAGGCCTTGCTGGCGGGTTGACAGCCAAGGCTCGCCGTCTTTCGCGTTGGCCACTCCAATCCGTTGCGCGAAAAACGCGACCATCCGACGAGGACCCGATGCCCCCCTTCTCGCAAGCCGCCGAGAACAACAAGGAGCCGATCGCCCGCATTCTGGTCGACGCCTTCAGGCACGCCCATCACATACTGGAAATCGGCAGCGGCACCGGCCAGCACGCCGTTCATTTCGGCCGTGCCCTGCCGCACCTGATCTGGCAACCCAGCGACCTTGCCCCCAATCTTGACGGCCTCCGCGCCCGCCTGGAAAGCGAAGCCCCGGCCAACGTGCGCCCGCCGGTCGCACTCGACGTCGGCCTGCTGCCCTGGCCGGTGGCGGCCGTTGACGGTGTCTTTTCGGCCAATGCCGTGCATATCATGGGCTGGCCGCGCGTCGAGGACCTGTTCTTCGGGGTGGGCGACGTGCTGGAATCCGGCGGCACCCTCTGCCTTTACGGCCCCTTCAAGTACAAAGGCGCCTTCACGACCGCCAGCAACGCCGAATTTGACGCTTGGCTGAAACGCCAGGATCCGGATAGCGGCATCCGGGATTCAGAGGCCATCGACGCCCTGGCCGCCGCCCAGGGGCTGCGCCTCGTCGCCGACCTTCCGATGCCGGCCAACAACCGGTTGCTGATCTGGCGTCGAGAGGCCGCGGCCTAATCCTCGGCGCTGCCGCGCGTGCGCTTGATGGCGGAGCGGCGCTGCTTGGCCTCCAGGCGGCGCTTTTTGGAGGCCAGCGTCGGGCGGGTCGGTCGGCGCCGTCGCGGCGCCACCGCGGCCTGGCGGATCAGATCGAGAAGCCTTTCGCGGGCGTCGGCGCGGTTGCGCTCCTGGCTGCGGAAGCGGCTGGCGGTCAGCACGATGACGCCGTCTTCCGTCATCCGCCGTCCGGCCAACTTCTTCAGGCGGCTCAACACCTCGACCGGTAGGGAAGTCGAGCGTGCGGCGTCGAAGCGGATCTGCACCGCCGTTTCCACCTTGTTGACGTTCTGGCCGCCGGGGCCGGGCGAACGGATGAAGCGCTCCTCGATCTCGTCGTCGGCCAGGACGATGGTGTCGGTAACGGGGATCATGGGCGTAGTCTATCGGCGGCATCCGAAGTCTGCCAGTCCCGTGGCCGTCTTCACCTCGCCCTCGAATCCCCTTAGACTGGCCGTCGTCCCCCTTGGTCGAAGGAACCGTCATGCCGCCGAAGAAGAATCCGCTCAAGCTCAATGCGCTGCAACTGCGCACACTGGCCCTGGCCCAGGTGGTGGCCGCCGAGCCCGGCATGGCGACCCGCAACAACGCCACCGGCGCCGTCGTCCTCAACCAGGTGCCGCACCCGCACGGCGATCACGTGCACGTCGGGCGCTTCACCGTGTCGGCCCGCGACGCCAGCGGATTTGCCAATCCGGCGGTGTGGGCAGCGCTCTCGCGCAAGGGCCTAGCGAAGACTGACGACTACGGCACCATCATTCTGACCGCCGAGGGCGTGGCCTACGACACCGGCCTATCCGGGAAGTTCGCCGCGCCGACCGATCACTGAAGACGACCTCTTTCAGGCGCCGCCCAATGCCGCCTCGCGGTCGCGCATGGCACCGACCACGCTGACCGGATCGGGGTGGACCAGCACCTCGGCCCGCGGATAGGCGGCAAGCAGGGCATGTTCGACGGCCAACGTAATTTCATGGGCGGCGTCGAGCGGCATATCGTCCCTAAGTTCCAGGTGCAGTTGGATGAAGACCTGCGGCCCCGACGAACGGGTACGCACGTCGTGGACGCCCAGCACGCCGGGCACGCCGACGGTGACCTCGCGGATGCGCCGGCGGTCGTCCTCGGGCAATTCACGGTCCATCAACAGGTGATAGGCCTTGAGGCCGATGTGTATGGCGCCCCACAGGATATAGCCGGCGATGGCCAACGCGAACAGGGGATCCGCCGCCCACCAGCCGAACCGGCTGGACAGCACAAGCGAGATAACGATGCTGGCGTTGACCAGGACGTCGGTCTGGTAGTGAAGGGAGTCGGCGCCGATCGCCACCGACCCAGTGCGCCGCACCACGTATTTCTGGAAGGCAACCAGGATGAAGGTCAGAAAGATGGCGAAGGCCAGCACCGCGTAGCCGACCTCGGGATTGACCACGGGACGCGGGTGCAGAAGCCGCTGGCCGGCCTGTACGATCAGGAATACCGCCGAGCCCGAGATGAAGGCCGCCTGGGCCAAACCGGCCAAGGGCTCGGCCTTGCCGTGGCCGAAACGGTGATCCTCGTCGGCCGGCCGCAGGGCATGGTGCACGGCCACCAGGTTGATCGCCGAGGCGGCGGTATCGAGCAGCGAGTCGAGCAGGGTCGACAGCAGACTCACCGAATCGGTCATCACCCAGGCCACCAGCTTGGCAATCACCAGGCTGACGGCCACCGTCACCGAGGCATGGGTGGCGGCCCGCATGAGCCGCGCCGCCTGGCGCTGGGTAAGTGGCGAGGAGCCGCCAATCTGCTGAGGATCCGCCAAGATGGCCCCGCTTCAAAGCTTGCGTTCACGGCATACTATGAAATGCGGGCCGCCGTTTGACCATCCGCTTGTCGGCGGGCGCCCGCCGTCTACCTCACAAGAGGCTCCAGAACATGCGCAGCGAAGTGACCAGCAGAAAGAAGCCGAAGGCCAGACGCAGGGTGCGCGGTGCGATGGTGTGGGCGATGCGCGCGCCGATCGGCGCCATCGTCATGGTCGCCGGCACGATCAGCGCGAAGCCTATGAGGTTGGCATAGCCGAGGCTCAGGGGCGGCAGGTTGGGTGCGTCCAGCCCCGCCAGGATGAAGCCGATGGCCCCCGGCACGCCGATGATGAAGCCGATGGCCGAGGCGGTGCCGACAGCACGGCGGATTGGATAG
>JAVEYE010000163.1:0-8496 GCA_034003665.1 Rhodospirillales bacterium
ATGATGGCGGCGACGCAGTCGCCGGCCGCTTCGTTGGAGGGAAATCCGATGAGCAGCGCGCGCACCGTTTCGGGCTTCTGGAGGATGCGCACGGTGATCTCGGTGATGACGCCCAGCAACCCCTCGGAGCCAGTGGCGATGCCCAGCAGGTCGTAGCCCTCAGCCTCCATGTGGCGACCGCCCAGGCGGACCACCTCGCCGGTCATCAGGACCATCTCGACGCCGAGAAGATTGTTGGTGGTGAGCCCGTACTTCAGGCAATGAACGCCGCCGGCGTTCTCGGCCACGTTGCCGCCGATCGAACAGGCGATCTGGCTGGACGGGTCGGGCGCGTAATAAAAGCCCTTGTGCTGGACGGCCGTGGTCAGGGCCAGGTTGGTGACGCCGGGTTGGGTGACGACGCAGCGGTTTTCCCAGTCGATGTCGAGAATCCTGTTGAACTTGCCCATGGCCAGCGTGATGCCGTCGGCGACCGGCAGGGCGCCACCGGAAAGCGAGGTGCCGGCGCCGCGCGGAACCACCTTGACGCCGGTCTCGTGACAGTACTTGAGGATCTGCGATACTTGGCGGACGGTTTCCGGCAGCACGACGATGAGCGGAAGCTGATGATAGGCCGTCAGCCCGTCGCATTCATAGACCCGCAGCGCATCTTCGTCGACGATGACCCCGTCGCCCGGCACGATTGCCCGCATCGCCGCGATGATTTCATCGCGACGGGCGATGACGGTGGAATCGGGAGTAGGCATCTTCATGGGCGAACGGTCCTTCCCAGCCGGCAGGGATGAGGAGCATATCACGGCCGGGTGGCGGCGGTCACCTCGCAGGTGTGTGTGGTTTTAGGCCGGCCGGCCGGTGACCGGTGTGGACAAAGGACTGGAATCGGGCCGTCAAAAGGATATGCTGGCTTGAACCTGCCCGCTTTGGGGCAGGGTGACAATGTGGGGGCCCTGGGTCAGGGGCCGGCGAGGAAATGTTTTTTCGGAGGATGCGATTGCGCCACCCTTTGGCGCGCGACATCGCGGTCGTGCTGGTCGTCAAGGTGGTGGCGCTGGCCGCCCTCTACATTGCCTTCTTCGGTCCGCATCATCGTCCCGAGGTGACGCCTCAGACGATGGAACGGGCCATCCTCGGCGCGGCTACCACCATCATGCCCGACGGCCAGCCGCCGATGTTCACTACTCGCTCCACCGAATCCCGGAGGACCGTCCATCATGTTTGACCTCGACGTGGTCGAGCTGTCGCGCCTGCAATTCGCGCTGACCGCGCTGTACCATTTCCTGTTCGTGCCGCTGACGCTGGGCCTGAGCCTGCTGGTCGCCATCATGGAAAGCGTCTACGTGATGACCGGGCGCACCATCTGGCGCGACATGACGAAATTCTGGGGCCTGTTGTTCGGCATCAATTTCGCCATGGGGGTGGCCACCGGCATCACCATGGAATTCCAGTTCGGCACGAACTGGGCCTACTATTCCCAGTACGTCGGCGACATCTTCGGCGTCCCGTTGGCCGTCGAGGGAATGATGGCGTTCTTTCTGGAGGCCACCTTCGTCGGGCTTTTCTTCTTCGGGTGGGACAAGCTCTCCAAGCTGGGCCATCTGACGGTGACCTGGCTGGTCGCCATCGGCTCCAATCTTTCGGCGCTGTGGATCCTCATTGCCAACGCATGGATGCAGAACCCGGTTGGGGCGTATTTCAACTTCGAGACCATGCGCATGGAGTTGACCGACTTCTACGCCGTCTTCTTCAATCCGGTGGCGCAGTCGAAGTTCGTCCATACGGTCGGCGCCGGTTACGTGACCGGCGCCATCTTCGTGATGGCGATCAGCGCCTTTTATCTCCTGCGGGCGCGCGACCCGGCTTTCGCCAAGCGATCGATGACGGTGGCCGCCAGTTTCGGGCTGGCCTCGGCGCTTTCAGTGGTCGTGCTCGGCGACGAGAGCGGCTACACCGCCACACAGCATCAGAAGATGAAGATCGCGGCCATCGAAGGCATGTGGGAAACCGAGAAGGCGCCGGCGCCCTTCACCCTTTTCGGACTGCCCGATCGCGACAGCCGGACCACCCATTTCGAGGTCAAGATCCCCTGGATGCTGGGGCTGATCGCCACCCGGTCGGTCAGCAAGGAGGTTCCCGGCATTAACGAACTGGTGCAGCAGGCGGAGGGCAGGATCCGTACCGGCATCATGGCCTACACCGCCCTGCGCACGCTTAGGGCCGATCCCACCAACGCCGAGGCCCGCGATCTCCTCGAGGCGACCTCGGACACCCTGGGCTACGGCCTGCTGCTGAAACGCCACACCGACGACGTGGAGAACGCCACCGACGAACAGATTCGGGCGGCGGCGTGGGATACGGTGCCCGACGTGGCGCCGCTCTTCTGGGCTTTCAGGTTCATGGTGGGGCTGGGCTTCTACTTCGTCGCCTTCTTCGCCTTCGCCTTCTATCTTTCCGTGCGGCGCGAGTTCGATCGCTATCGCTGGTTCCTTTGGGTGGCCCTGTTCAGCCTGCCGTTGCCCTGGGTTTCGTCGGAACTTGGCTGGATCGTCGCAGAGTACGGGCGCCAGCCGTGGGCGATCGAGGGCGTGCTGCCGACCTTTGCCGGGGTTTCGGGGGTGTCGGCCGGCATGGTGTCGCTGAGCCTCATCGGCTTCATCGTGTTCTACTCGGCGCTGGCCATCGTGGACGTTTTCTTGATGGTCAAGTACGTCAGGATCGGACCTTACGGCGAGCATCCGACGCCCAAGGCCGAGCCGGCGGCATAGGGGAGGGAGGCAGCCATGGTATTCCTGGATTACGAGACGCTCCGCGTCATCTGGTGGGTGCTGCTGGGCGTGCTGCTCATCGGATTCGCCATCATGGACGGCTTCGACCTGGGGGTGGCGACACTGCTGCCGGTGGTCGGGCGCACCGACACCGAACGACGCGTCCTCATCAACTGCCTGGGGCCGGTGTGGGAGGGCAACCAGGTGTGGTTCATCCTGGGCGGCGGCGCCATCTTCGCCGCTTGGCCGCCGCTCTACGCGGTCAGTTTTTCCGGCTTCTACATCGCCATGTTCCTTGTGCTCGTGGCCCTCATCCTGCGTCCCGTCGGCTTCAAGTTCAGGGGCAAGATGCCGTCGACCAGTTGGCGCCACATGTGGGACGGCGCGCTTACCGTCGGCGGCTTCGTGCCGGCCCTGATCTTCGGGGTCGCTGTGGGCAATGTGCTGCAGGGCGTTCCTTTCGCATTCGACGATACCCTGCGCGTGGCCTATACGGGCGGTTTCTTCGACCTGCTCAATCCATTCGCCCTGCTTTGCGGCGTGATCAGCGTGGCCATGCTGGTCATGCACGGCGGCGTTTTCATTGCGCTCAAGACGGAAGGCGTGATCGCCGAGCGCGGCGCCCGCGCGGCGGCGCTGGCGGCGCCCGTCATGGTCGCGCTGTTCATCGCCGCCGGCTTCTGGGTCGCCTATGGCATCGACGGCTACGCGTTCGCGGCGGCCTCGATCAACGACGGGCCGTCCAACCCGTTGGGCAAGGACGTGATGGTGCAGACCGGCCGATGGCTCGCCAACTACGGCACGTGGCCGGTCACGATGGTGGTGCCGGCAATGGGGATCGTCGGTGCCGCTTTGACCGTGGTGCTTCTGAAACGGCGGCGGCCGGGTGGGGCGTTCGTGGCCAGCGCGACCGCCGTTGCCGGCGTCGTCGGCACGGTGGGGGTCAGCATGTTCCCGTTCCTGCTGCCGTCGAGCACCGATCCCGGCAGCAGCCTGACGGTATGGGACTCCTCTTCCAGCCACTTGACCCTGTTTATCATGCTGATCGCGGCCCTGTTCTTCATGCCGATCATCGTGGCTTACACATCCTGGGTCTTCCGCGTACTGCGGGGCAAGGTCACGGCCGAATACGTCGAGGGCAACCCAAGCGAGACCTACTGAGGAGGGCCAAGACCATGTGGTATTTCGCGTGGGTTCTGGGACTGGGATTCATCGTCGTGCTGGCCATCCTTAACGCCATGTGGATGGAATTCGACGCCGACGACAACGGCGGCCCATAACGCTGCCGATGGGGTGTTGCCGGTTGCGGCGCGGCCTTACCCTGTTCCTGGTCATCGCGTTGGGCGGGGCGGTCGCCTCGGCCGGGGAAGTCGAGACGCGGCTTCAGGCCGGAGAATCGGCCGCCGTCGTCGAAGTGGTCGACGGCGACACCGTGCGTCTCGATGACGGCCGGCAGGTTCGCCTGGTCGGCATCCAGGCGCCCAAGTTGCCGTTGGGACGCCGGGGGTTCGCCGAATGGCCGCTGGCCGATACCGCCCGCCAATCCGTGACCGAACTGACCCAGGGGCGAGTCGTGCGTCTGGCCTACGGCGGGGCCCGCATGGACCGCCATCGGCGTGCCCTGGCCCATCTTTTTGTGGGCGAGGGCACCTGGGTGCAGGGGGAGATGTTGAGCCGCGGCCTGGCCCGGGTCTACACCTTCCCCGACAATCGGTCGTTGGCGGCCGAGATGCTTGCCCTTGAGGACGCGGCGCGTCGGGATCGGCGCGGCATCTGGGGGCATCCGTTCTATCGCCTGCGCACGGCTGAATCGGTCAAGCCCGACGAGGGCACGTTCCAGATCGTCGAGGACCGGGTTCTCAAGGCGGCGCGGGTGGGAGGCCGGATTTTCCTCAACTTCGCGCCGGAGTGGCGTGAGGATTTCACCGTGATCATCGAGGCCAACCGCCTCGCGGCGTTCACCGACTCCGGCCTCGATCCGCTGACGTTGGAGGGGGCGCGCATCCGCGTGCGCGGCTGGATCAAGTCCTGGAACGGCCCGATGATCGAGGCGACCCACCCCGAGCAGATCGAGGTGCTGGCGGCGCCGTGACGGGATTTCAGGCAGCCACCGCCTTGAGCGCGGCGTTTACCGCCGCGATCTGTCTTTCGGCCGAGATGTCGACCATCGAGGTCACCTCCAGCGCGCGGTCCTCGAAGGCGTTGACGCCGGGCTCGGTGCTTGGCACCCGCATACGCCCGATCTTCGGGCTTCCCGTGGAACGGTCCCGACGGAGCGGCTGCTGATTGCGGCTGGCGCCCGGCGTCCGGCGATCAGCCGTTGGTGGAGGAGTCCTTGGCGCAATTGATGCAGACCGGTGTCGTCGGATCGTTCTCAATGCGTTTGGCGGCGATTTCCTCGCCGCAGGCGACACACTCGCCGTACGTTCCCTCAGCGATGCGCTGAAGCGCCGCGTCGATGCGCTGGAGTTCGCGCTGGCGGCGACGTTCTATCTCGATGTCCATGGCCTGGGACTGGAGGGCGTCCATGCGCGACAGCCGGCCGGTCGTCGTCTGGTCGACCTCGACCGGTTTAAGGGAATCCTGATCGGCAGCAATCCGTTTGACAAGCTCACGCCGTCGCGCCAGCAGCCAGGACTTCAGCTTCTTGATGTCGATGTCGGTTCTGTCGCTCATGGTGTTCCCAATATCGTCTTCAAGCTGTTTATCCACGGTCCCCGCGCCAATTCCCGGAACGGGTTGGTCTTGAGAAACAGGGAGGGGCGGCCTGGAGAAAATGCCAGGACGCCGTTTGGTCAATCGCGCGGCGCCATCCATGCTCCCGGCGGGTTGGCGGCCATTTCGCAAGCACCTTTACCGTTTCCCGCACAACAACGCGCTCGACCCTGCCAATTGCGCCGAGTGCGCCGCGACGATTTCAAGTGTATCCAAAAACACGCAGGATTTAGTCTGAACTGTTGGCGCGTGAATAGCAACTGTCGGCGGGCGGACGCGATGCGATGAGTGGAGCGGAGAGGGTCGGGACGCCTCGGCACGCCGAACGGGCCTGGGCGGACTTTGTCCAATGGTGTTGCGGCCGGGGCCTCAAGTCCCTGCCGGCCCATCCGTGGACGGTGGCCGTCTTCGCCCGCTGGTGCGAACCGCGCCTGCCGATCGCCCAAATTGCCCGCAACGTGCGGACCATCGCCCGCGTCCATCTGCTGGCCGGGTATCCCGTTCCCGATCGCCATCCGACGGTGCGCCGTACGTTGCGGTCCATCGAGGCCCGCCAGGACGCCCGCCGGCAGGGGGCCGCCCTGTTCCGGGCCGAGGATTTCACCGCGTCGGACGACCCGAAACGGGCGAACCGGCGCGATTCCGGCAAGGCGTCCCATCGCGCTCGACGCACCATGCGCAGCCGCCCGAACCTGGTGTCGCGCCGTCCGCCTCGCACGTGAAAGCGCTCAACGCACGGTGACGCGCACGATTTTCGGCGCCGAGCCGTTCACGGGGGAGCCGTCCGGGCCCTCCAAGTGGACACGGCCTTCATAGTCGCCGACCGGCCACCGGCCGCCTTTTTGCGCCTTGCCGGCGTACTTGAAGACGCGCGCCTGGTTCCGTTCAAGGGGGATCGCCGACGTGCCGACCGTTTGCCCGTCCGGTCCCCGGATGCTCAGCACCAGCCGGTGGCCGGCCCGCACGTTGAACAGGTCGGCCCACAGCACGAGCGCGGCAGCGCCCCGATCCAGAACCGACTCCGCGTACTCGCCGTTGCGGGCTTTGCCGGCGGACGGTTTTTCCCCGGCGAACCCTGCGTGGTAGACGACGTTGAGCGCGTAGGGCAGCTTGGCCAGCGTCGCCGGTTGCCACAGTTGCGCGTCGCCGATGCCGCACTCCGATGATCGGACCGCTCCGACGAAGGGGTCGATGGTCTTTCCGGCATGGCGAAAGGTGATGTGCAGGTGCGGGAACTGGGTGAATCCGGAAAGGCCGACGAGGCCAAGTCGTTCGCCCCTCCGCACCCGCTGGCTTGGTACCGCCGCGACGCTAGCCTGGCGCAGGTGGCAGTACTGCGTCTCCCACCCGTTGCCGTGGTCGATGACGACGCCGTTGCCGCACTCCTTGCCGCCCGACACGGGCGTCGTGCCGGCCAAGATGTCGGCATCGGCCTCGCCGTCTCGCGTCGCGGTGACGACGCCGTCGGCCGCCGCCAGCACGGCGACGCCGTCGCGCATCGCCCGGCCGTCGCGGATGGCGAAATCGGTTCCGTTGTGACCCTTGCCGCCGGCTCCGTTGTAGGTGGCCTGGCCGCAGGCGTAATCGCGCGTGCCGGGGCCGGGGTCGTGATCGACGTAGTTGACGATCCAACAGGTTGTGCCCGGATCGCAGGCGATGGGAAGGGTGAACGCGGGCGGCGAGTCGGTTGATGCCGCCGGCCAAGCGCCGACGGCGAGCAGCAACACAATCAGGCCGCCCGGGCATCGACGCCGGAATGGGGTGGTGCGGTCGCGCATCGACCGCCAGATTAGCCCGAATCGGCCTTCCGGGAAATCGGAAGAAGCCGCCTTTCCGGCGCTTCCCCCTTGACCCGGACGGGGGGCACTGACACTTTCAGCGGCCATGCGCATCTTTCGTCATTTCGACCGCTTGCCCGCCGAGGCCCGAGGCGCCGTCATCGCCGTCGGCAATTTCGACGGCGTGCATCGCGGCCATCAGGCGGTGATCGGCGAGGCCGGCCGGATCGCCCAGACGGCGGGCCGTCCGTGGGCGGTTCTAACCTTCGAGCCGCACCCGCGCTCCGTGTTCAAGCCGGATGCGCCGCCCTTCCGCCTGACGCCCCTGCGGGCCAAGGCGCGCGAGATCGCGGCTCTGGGCGTCGACCATCTGGTGGTGCTGCGCTTCGACCGCGCCTTTTCGCAAATGCCCGCCGAGGCCTTCGTCCATCGGGTGATCGTCAGTGGATTGCGGGCCCATCACGTGGTGTGCGGCTACGATTTCGCGTTCGGTCATGGCCGTACCGGCAACCCGGAATTCCTGCTGCACATGGGAAAAAGCCAAGGATTCGGCTTCACCTGCGTGCCGCAATTGAAGGACGGCGAGGGAGAGGGCTTTTCCTCGACCCGGGCCCGCGCATGCCTGGTCCACGGCGACCCCAGCGGCGCCACTCATGTGCTGGGCCGCCCCTTCGAGATCGAGGGGCGGGTGGTGGTCGGCGACCGCCGGGGGCGCACGTTGGGCTTCCCGACGATCAACCTCAGGCTCGGCCGGTTCCTGCGCCCGGCCAGTGGCGTCTACGCCACCCGCGTCGGCATCGCGGGCGACGGCGGCACCGTCTGGCACGACGGCGTCGCCAATCTCGGCTACAGGCCGACCTTCGCCGGCGGCGACATCGGCCTGGAAACGCACATCTTCGATTTCGACGGCGATCTTTACGGGCGTCGCGTCCGTGTCGGGCTGATCGACTATCTGCGGCCGGAAAGGAAGTTCGACGGGCTGCAGGAGCTGAAGGCACAGATCGCCGAGGACAGCGACCGCGCCCGCAGGATCTTGGCGCGGGCGTAAAATGCTTTATAACGCCACGTAACGCGCCCCCGTCGGGGCGCGGCAATCAGCGAGCCAGTCCATGAGCGTGAATTACAAGCCGACCATCTTTTTGCCGAAGACAGACTTCCCGATGAAGGCGGGGCTGCCCGAGCGCGAGCCGGAGCTCCTGGCCCGCTGGGAGAAGATGGACATCTATCGCCGTCATCGCGAA
>JAVEYE010000164.1:0-8487 GCA_034003665.1 Rhodospirillales bacterium
CCGATGAGTGCTCAACGAGAACCCAACCACGTCGTCATCTTCGACACCACCTTGCGCGACGGCGAGCAATCGCCCGGCGCCTCGATGAACCTGGATGAAAAGCTGCGTATCGCGCAGGTCCTCGAGGAGATGGGCGTCGACGTCATCGAAGCCGGCTTTCCCATCGCCTCCGAGGGCGACTTCAAGGCCGTCCATGGGATTTCCAAGGTGGTGACCGAGTCCGTGGTGTGCGGCCTGGCGCGGGCCACACGCCCCGATATCGAGCGGGCGGCCGAGGCCATCAAGCCGGCCAGGCGCGGCCGAATCCATACGTTCATCTCGACCAGCCCGCTGCACATGAGACACAAGCTGCAGATGGAGCCCGATCAGGTCCACCAGGCGGTGATCGACAGCGTGAAATACGCCCGCCAGTTCACCGACGACGTTGAATGGTCGTGCGAGGACGGCTCGCGCACCGAGCATGACTTCATGTGCCGCTGCGTCGAGGCGGCCATCGGCTCGGGCGCCACCACCATCAACATTCCCGATACGGTGGGCTACGCCATGCCCGACGAATTCGGGGCACTGATCGCCATGCTGTTCAACCGGGTGCCCAACATCGACAAGGCGATCATCTCGGTGCATTGCCACAACGACCTCGGCTTGGCGGTTGCCAACTCGCTGGCCGCGGTCAAGGCCGGGGCCCGCCAGGTCGAATGCACCATCAACGGCCTCGGCGAGAGGGCCGGCAACGCCGCCATGGAAGAGATCGTCATGGCGCTGAAGACCCGGCAGAACACCATGCCGTATTCGACCAGCGTGGTGACCGAGCACATCACCAAGGCGTCGCGCCTGGTGTCCACCATCACCGGGTTCGTCGTGCAGCCCAACAAGGCGATCGTCGGCGCCAATGCCTTCGCCCATGAATCGGGCATCCACCAGGACGGCATGCTGAAGAACGCCCAGACCTACGAGATCATGACCCCGGAGTCGGTGGGCCTCAGCAAGTCGAACCTGGTGCTCGGCAAACACTCGGGGCGCCACGCCTTTCGCGAGAAGCTGAAAGAACTGGGCTACAGCCTGGGCGATAATGCCATCCAAATCGCCTTCAAGCGGTTCAAGGATCTGGCCGACGTCAAGAAGGAAATCTTCGACGACGATCTCATTGCCCTGGTCGACGACGAGGTCGTACGCACCAACGACCGCCTGCGGCTGATTTCGATGGAGATCCTCTGCGGCACCGTGCATCGGCCGCCCAAGGCAAGCCTGGAGATGGAGATCGATGGCGCGCTCCATTCCTGTTCGGCTTCGGGCGACGGGCCGGTCGACGCCGCGTTCAACTGCGTGAAGCAGTTGTTCCCGCACCGGGCCCGCCTGCAGCTCTATCAGGTCCAGGCCGTGACGCACGGCACCGACGCCCAGGCCGAGGTGACGGTGCGCCTGGCCGAGGAAGGCAAGACGGTGAACGGACAGGGTGCCGACACCGACACCATGGTGGCCTCGGTCAAGGCCTACTTGAATGCCTTGAACAAGCTGCTCGTAAAGAGAGAGAAAACGGAGCCGGTTGCGGTTTCGGTCTAGCAGCGACGCTGGGCCTCGACTATAACTGTGTCCCGACGGCGCCGGCCCTGCGGTCCGGTGCCGGTCGGGCCTTTTATATGCGCTGTGCGAGGACCAATGTTTTCCAGTCTGTTTGGCTTCCTGTCGGCCGACATGGCCATCGATCTGGGGACGGCCAATACCCTTGTCTACGTGAAGGGCAAGGGCATCGTCCTCAACGAGCCTTCCGTCGTCGCCCTGCAGGACGTGAAAGGGAAGAAACAGGTTCTCGCCGTGGGCGAGGAAGCCAAGATGATGCTGGGCCGTACGCCTGGCAACGTCACCGCCATCCGGCCGCTGCGTGACGGCGTCATCGCCGACTTCGAGGTGGCCGAGGAGATGATCAAGTATTTCATCCGGAAGGTCCACAACCGCCGCAGCTTCGCCAGCCCGCTGGTCGTCATCTGCGTGCCGTCGGGGTCCACGGCGGTGGAGCGGCGGGCCATCCAGGAATCGGCGGAAAGCGCGGGCGCCCGCAAGGTCTTCCTGATCGAGGAGCCGATGGCCGCGGCGATCGGCGCGGGGCTGCCGGTCACCGAGCCGACCGGCTCGCTGGTGGTTGATATCGGCGGCGGCACCACCGAGGTGGCGGTGCTTTCGCTGGGCGGCATCGTCTACGCCCGCAGCGTGCGGGTGGGCGGCGACAAGATGGACGACGCGATTATTTCCTACATCCGCCGCAACCACAACCTGCTGGTCGGCGAGGGTAGCGCGGGGCGTATCAAGGAAACCATCGGATCGGCCTGTCCGCCCGAGGACGGCGAGGGCCGTACGATGGAGATCAAGGGCCGCGACCTGATGAACGGCGTGCCCAAGGAACTGATCATGACCGAGGCGCAGATCGCCGAGAGCTTGGCCGAGCCGGTGGGCGCGATCATCGAAACGGTCAAGGTCGCACTCGAACATACGGCGCCGGAACTGGCCGCCGACATCGTGGACAAGGGCATCGTGTTGACCGGCGGCGGCGCGCTGTTGGGCAACATGGATTACGTGCTGCGGCATGCCACCGGCCTGCCGGTGTCCATCGCCGACGACCCGCTGACCTGCGTGGCGCGGGGGACCGGGCGCGCCCTGGAAGAGATCAAGCGGCTGAAGAACGTTCTGATGACGATGTACTAGAACCGCGGGAAGCCTCGATGCCGCGGCGTAAAGTATATCTTAATCATTTCGTGGGCATGTCTTGAACGATTGTCGGCCACAGGCATGATGCCGCCGGCGATCTGGCATTGAGGACGACAAGTTGAACGAGAAGTTGCGACCGGTCCATCGTGTCGCCGCCCCGATCCGGAGCCTCGCCCAACGCTTTGCCTATCTTGGGCTGGTGATGGCGGCGTTCGGGATGATGATGCTTGGCAAGGCCGACGTCGTGGTTGTCGAGCGCTTCCGCGCCCAGATCACCGATGCCGTGGCCCCCCTTCTCGATGCCGTATCCCGGCCGGTCGCCACCGTCAGCGACATCGTCGCCGAAGGGCGCGAATTGATGGACTTGAGGACCGAGAACGCCCGGCTCCGCAAGGAGCGAGATCGCCTTCTGCAGTGGGAGGCGGCGGGGCGTCGCCTTGAGGCCGAAAATCTTGCCCTTCAGCGGTTGCTCAATTTCGTCCCGCACGATCCGCGCGGCTTCATCTCCGCCCGGGTCATCGCCGACAGTGGTGGCGCCTTCGCCCACACCCTGGTGCTGAACGCCGGCGCCGAAGACGATGTGCGGCGAGGCCAGGCCGTGGTTTCGGGCGATGGGTTGATCGGCCGGGTCGTGGGGGTCGGCACCCGATCGTCGCGCATTCTCCTGCTGACCGACCTCAACTCGCGGATTCCCGTGGTTACGGAACAATCGCGGGTGCGTGCCGTGCTCGCCGGCAACAACACCAGCCGGCCGTTCCTCGACCATTTGCCGCCGAACGACACGGTGATCGTGGGTGAACGCGTGGTGACCTCGGGGCACGGCGGCATTTTGCCGCCGGGGCTGCCGGTTGGCGTCGTCGTTTCCATCAGTGATGGCAGCGCCGTGGTCCAGCCTCTGGTGGCGGCGGATCGGCTCGAATACGTGCGGGTCATCGATTACGGATTGGATCAGGGCATCCTTCAAACCCAGGGTGTGACCGGCAAGGACTGAGGCTCATGAAACCGTCCTTTTGGCACCGGCTCGATCTGTGGGCGCGCCGGCTGACGCCGGTCGGGCTGACCTTGCTGTTGGTCGTCATCAACATCATTCCCTTCCATGTGCCGGGTTTCGCCAGGGTGGTCCCTCTCTTCGCCCTGATCGCCGTCCACCACTGGGCGATCTACGAGCCCCAACTGATGCCGGCCTACGCGGTGTTCGTCGTCGGCGTTCTTCAGGACATGCTGTCGGGCGTTCCCCTCGGCCTGAACACGCTGGTCTTTCTGGTTGTCTATGGGGCCGTTGTCTGGCAGCGGCGTTTCTTTGTCGGCAAGTCGTTCTTCATTACGTGGCTGGGCTTTGCGGTGGTCGGGGCGGCGGCTATGGCGCTCAGCTGGGCCCTGATGTCGGCCTTCCATCTGGCGTTGGTCGATCCGCGGGCGCTGGCTTACCAGTATCTGTTGACTATTGGATTTTTCCCGCTGGTGGCATGGGGATTTTTGCGCTGGCAGCAGATTATTCTGAAGGCGGACTGAGATGCATCGCGATCAGGACCGTCAGAGACTGTTCACCCGCCGCATGGCCTTGCTGGCCGGCGGCAAGGCCATTCTGTTGTCGGCCCTGGTCGGGCGCATGTATTACCTCCAGGTGATCGAGGCCGACAGGTACAGGACCCTTGCCGACGAGAACCGCATCAACCTCAAGCTATTGCCGCCGTTGCGCGGCGACATCGTCGATCGGCGCGGCGTTCCCATCGCCGACAACCGGCAGAATTATCGCGTCGTCCTGGTCCGCGAGCAGGCCGGCGACGTCGAACAGACGCTGGACCGGCTGGGACAGGTCGTTCCGGTTGCCGAAAGCGACAAGCGGCGCATCCTGCGCGAGGTTCGCCGCAAGCGCAGCTTCGTGCCGGTCACCGTCCGCGAAAACCTCACCTGGGAGGAGGTGGCGCGGATCGAAATCAACTCGCCCGACCTGCCCGGCATTTCCATCGAGGAGGGACAGAGCCGGCACTACCCATTCCCGGAGGCTACCGCCCACATCCTGGGATACGTCGCCGCGGTCGCCGAGGAGGATCTCAACGGCGATCCCCTGTTGGAGGTCCCGGGATTCCGGATCGGCAAGGCCGGCGTAGAGAAGGTCTATGACCTGTCGCTTCGCGGCACCAGCGGCAACAGCCAGATCGAGGTCAACGCCTTCGGGCGGGTCATCCGCGAACTGTCGAGAACCGAAGGGCAGCCGGGCGGCGAGTTGAAACTGACCATCGACCTTGAGCTGCAGGAGTTGGTGGCCCGCCGCCTGGGCGAGGAAAGCGCCTCGGCCGTCGTCCTCGACGTCGAAACCGGCGACGTCCTGGCCATGGTTTCGGTGCCGGGTTTCGATCCCAACGCCTTCAACCGGGGCCTGACCACCGAAGAGTGGCGGGAACTGTCGGGCAATCCCAAGGCGCCGCTCACCAACAAGGCGGTGGCCGGACAGTATGCGCCGGGTTCAACCTTCAAGATGGTGGTCGCGCTGGCTGCCCTGGAGAAAGGCGTTATCACGCCCAACACCAAGGTGTTCTGTTCGGGCGCGGTCAATCTGGGCGACGCCACTTTTCACTGCTGGAAAAAACACGGGCACGGCCTGCTCGACCTCAAGGAAGGAATCGCCCAATCCTGCGATTCCTACTTTTACGAGGTGGCGCGACGCACCGGTATCGACGCCATCACCGCCATGGCCAAGCGGCTGGGATTGGGACAGAAGCTGGGCATCGATTTGCCCAACGAGAAAACCGGCTTGATGCCGACGCGCGACTGGAAGCTCGCGACTTTCGGAGTGCCGTGGCAGATGGGCGAGACCCTGATTTCCGGCATCGGGCAGGCGTACATGCTGGCCACCCCCCTGCAACTGGCGGTGATGACGGCCCGGCTGGTCAACGGCGGCAGGGCGGTGACGCCCCATCTCGCCCGCGACGGCGTCGCTCCGCCCGACCCTCTCGGCCTGTCGCCGGCCCACCTCGAAGCGGTCGTCAAGGCGATGGACGAGGTGGTCAACGGGCCGCACGGCACGGCGCGGGGCGCCCGCATCCGCGAACCGGGCCGCGAGATGGGCGGCAAGACCGGAACGGCCCAGGTACGCCGGATCAGCAAAGCGGAGCGCGACCAGGGTGTGCGCAAGAACGAGGATCTGCCTTGGGAGGAGCGCGACCACGCGCTGTTCGTGGGCTTCGCCCCGGTCGAGCGGCCGCGCTTCGCCGTTTCCGTGGTCGTCGAGCATGGCGGCGGCGGGTCCGCCGTGGCGGCGCCGATCGCCCGTGACGTCCTGGAGGCGGTCCAGCGCCTCTATGCGGCGCCGCCGGCGGCGGTTTCGGCCGACGCCACGCCATCGCCCCGCCGCCCCGACCCCGAAGGATAGGCCGTTCATGCGCGACAACGGGTTCAACCGCACACACCTTTCGCTCGGCCAGAAACTCTGGCAGATCCACTGGCTGTTCGTGCTGCTGCTTTGCGCCACGGCCGGAATCGGCGTCGCCATGCTGTATTCGGCTGCGAACGGCGCCTTCGATCCGTGGGCATCGCGCCAGCTTGCCCGTTTCGGCGTCGGGCTGGCCATACTGGTCGTCGTCGCCATGATCGATATCCGATTGTGGTTCCGCTATGCCTACGCGGTGTATGTCCTGGCCCTCGTCCTGTTGACGGCGGTCGAGATCGCCGGATTCGTCGGCATGGGGGCGCAACGTTGGATCGACATCGGCTTCATCAATCTGCAGCCCTCCGAAGTGATGAAGATGGCGATCATCCTTGCCCTGGCCCGTTATTTTCACGGGCTGACGGTGGAAGAGGTGGGCAATCCGTTTCGTCTGCTGTTGCCGCTCGCCATCGTGGTGGCGCCGGTGGGCTTGGTGTTGCGCCAGCCCGATCTTGGCACCGCGCTGATCCTGCTCATGGCCGGCGGCGCCGTGTTCTTCCTGGCCGGCGTCCGCTTGTGGAAGTTCGCCGTGGTGGTCGCCGGCGGGTTGGGGGCCATTCCCGTTGCGTGGCAGTTCCTGTACGACTATCAGAAACAGCGCGTGATTTCGTTCCTCAATCCCGAGAGCGACCCTCTGGGTTCGGGCTACCACATCATCCAGTCGAAGATCGCACTGGGTTCGGGGGGACTGTTCGGCAAGGGTTTCCTGCAGGGGACCCAGGCCCATCTCAATTTTCTTCCGGAAAAACAGACCGACTTCATCTTCACCATGCTGGCCGAGGAGTTCGGCTTGGTCGGGGGCCTCGTCCTCATCGGCCTCTATGTCCTGCTACTGGTTTATGGTTTCGCCATTTCGCTACGCGCGCGCAGCCAGTTCGGCCGTCTGATCGGCATGGGGATCACCGTCACCTTCTTCCTCTACATCTTCATCAACATCGCCATGGTGACCGGATTGATTCCGGTGGTGGGGGCGCCGTTGCCGCTGATTTCCTACGGCGGCACGTCCATGCTGACGCTGCTCTTCGGCTTCGGCATTCTGATGGGGGTCTATGTGCACCGCGACGTCACCATCGGCCGGCGGGGCGGCGGTGAGGACGCGTAGGCGCGGCGGGCGGGCCGGAACCGGACCGTTCCATCCCGCCCGGCGATAAAACCCCAATCAACGTATCGACAAGCCCCGCCGGCTTTGCTATATGACCGGCCAACCCCTTGGGGCGCATAGCTCAGATGGTAGAGCAGCTGACTCTTAATCAGCGGGTCCAAGGTTCGAGTCCTTGTGCGCCCACCAATTAAAACAACGGCTTAGCGGATATCTCCGCTAAGCCGTTTTTCGTTGCCCGCCCGTCTGGTCCATCACTGGTCCATCAAATTCGCGATCAGCACGGTCAACGAACACAATCCTTTCCAGGCCTTTCCTGCTGAGCAAAGGGGCGGAAAGGCCGTCGTCGCCGTGAGCTTGGCGGGTGCTTTGCGGTGGTGGAGGGTCAGGTGCCCATACGCTTTCGGTCCGTCGGGGTTGGACCAGGATCGGTACTTCGTCGGGTTAGGGTTTGACCAGCTTGGGCCGGAAGGGGAATGGCAGCTTTGGGATGCGGAATGGGGGAAGCGGACGTTGCCGTAGTAACTAGACGGCCCGCACCTCCACTGCCAGCACATAGCCGCCGCCGCGCACCGTCTTGATCAGCTCGGGGCTTTTCGGATCGGCCTCGATCTTGCGGCGCAGATGGCCAACCTGAACGTCGATAGTCCGGTCTTCCGGCCCGGGCAATCGGCCGCGCGCCAAGTCCATCAGTTCGTCGCGGTTCATCACCCGCTGGGGGTGGAGCAGAAAGGCCATCAGCAGGTCGTATTCACCGCCGGTCAACTCAACTAGCATGCCCTCGGGCGAGCGCAGCCGTCGGCGGCCGGTATCCAGCGTCCAGCCGGCGAAGCGCAGGACCTTCAAGGGCTCCGCTGCCGCCCGCGAAGTCTCGCCCGCCGCCCCGGCCCGGCGCAGCACCGCCTTGATGCGGGCCAAGAGCTCGCGCGTACTGAACGGCTTGGCGAGGTAGTCGTCGGCGCCGAGTTCCAGGCCGATCACCCGGTCCGGCTCGCTGCCCATGGCGGTCAGCATGACCACCGGCAGCGCCGTCGTGGCGCGCAGGTGGCGCAGAAGGCTGAGGCCGTCCTCGCCCGGCAGCATGAGGTCGAGCACGACCAGGTCGACGGTATCCTCGGCCAGGGCGCGGCGCATGGCTTGGCCGTCGGTGACCGCCGTCGCCCGGAACCCCTGCGAGCCGAGGAACTGGGTCAGGAGCGCGCCG
Source organism: Rhodospirillales bacterium (assembly GCA_034003665.1). GTDB lineage: Bacteria > Pseudomonadota > Alphaproteobacteria > Rhodospirillales > Shumkoniaceae > Shumkonia. The sequence goes on from JAVEYE010000164.1 coordinate 8,431, forward strand.
ATCTGCTGGTCGTCATCGACGATAAGGATGTGGGCCGCGCCGCTCACGCCGCCTGCC
>JAVEYE010000165.1:0-8474 GCA_034003665.1 Rhodospirillales bacterium
AAGACCATGGTCGGCGCCACCGCCTCGGCTTCCGAGAACAGAATGGAGGCGTTGCCCACGGTATAGGTCTCGCCGACGGTGAGGCCCAGCGCCAGCGCCCCCACGCCCAGCGCCGTGCCGGTGGCCAACGGGATCGGCCACCAGCAGAAGGCGGCGGTCATGAAGGAGCGGAAGACCGTCTTCGGGTTGTCCGACGCGATCACCCGGCCCCAATAGGTCTGGTTGCAGAGGACGGCGCCCAGGTTGCCGATGGTGTTGACGACCAGGAAGCCAAGCCCCGCCGCATTCAGCCAGTTGAGACCGTCGTACTGGCTGGCGCGTTCGGCCTCGCCAAGGGCGGGCTGAAGCACCGGCTTGTTCTGGATGACGTTGACCACGCCGTCGTAGATGGCGCTCGGCCCGACCACGACGAAGACGCCGATCGCGATGAAGATCAGGCAGACGTACATGACCAGGGTCATGATGGTGTCGGCGAAGATGTTGGCCCACAGACCGGCGATCGACGAATAGGAAACGAAGATCACCACCATGGTCAGGGCAATGGCCCAGAACGGCGCGCCCGTGAAGGTGACGCCCATGACGGCGCCGCCGGTGACGATCATCAGCACCACCCAGAAGCTGACGATGATGGCGATCAGCGAATGGAGAAGATGGTTCTTCTTGTCCAGCCGGAAGCGGATGAACTCGGGATAGGAGCGCACGTTGGGGGCGATCCTTTTGATCTGCCGGCCAAGGTAGGCCATGATCGGCAGCGGAATGACCGCGCCCAGGGCATACCACCACGGGCCGATGAACCCGTAGGTATAGCCGGTCCACGCGCTGATCATCAGGGTCGCCGCCCAGATCCACGTCGCGATGATCGACGCGTTGATCATGCCGTGGCCGATGTCGCGGCCGCCGGTCAGATAGGACTCGGCGGTGGCGCCACGGGCGCGCCCGATCAGCCATACCGCAAGGATGTAGATCCCGCCTTGCGCAGCCAGGATCGCAAACATCGTCCATTCAGGAAGGGGGGCCGTGTGGTCCAAGGAACGTCTCCTGGAGCTGAATTTTTAATTAAAGATTAAAAATGAGTTGGAGGCCAATAGCACGCCGAGGCAGGCTGTGTCAAAGGGGAACCGCGAACGTCGCCGTGGCGGCCGAGCGCGCCTGAGAATCGCCTTCATTCGCACGGCGCTTGTCAGAATGCCGGGGCTGTCCTAGTTTCGTGTCTCCGGGAGAACGGTGAGTGCCGAAGAGACGACGACAGGGGGACACCATGACACGCACGCAGACGCTTCTTGCCCTGACTCTGGCCGGGGCCATCGCCGCCGGAGCCGCCGGGGCGGCCGACAAGCCGGTGAAGATCGGCATGATCACCACGCTTTCGGGGGGCGGCGCCGCGCTCGGCGTCGATGCCCGAGACGCCTTCCAACTGGCCCTAGACCTGAAGGGTGGAAAGTTCGGCGGCGTTCCGACCGAGCTGCTTGTCGCCGACGACGCTCAGAAGGTCGAGAACGCCAAGCAGATCGCCACCCGTTTCCTCAAGCAGGACGATGTCGATGTCGTCACCGGCATCGTCTGGTCGAACTTGGCCATAGCCGTGGTGCCGACGGTGACGCGAGCCGGCAAGATCTATGTCAGCACCAATGCCGGGCCGTCGATCCTGGCCGGCAAAGGGTGCGACGCCAACTATTTCAATGCCGCCTACCAGAACGACAACCTGCACGAGGCCGTCGGCCAGTACGTTACCGACAAGGGGTTGAAGCGCCTCTATCTGCTGGCTCCCAATTATCCGGCCGGCAAGGACTCGATCACCGGCTTCAAGCGCTTCTTCAAGGGCGAGGTGGTGGCCGAGGTTTACACCACGCTGGGCCAGGTGGATTACGCCGCCGAGATCGCCAACCTGCGGGCAGCCAAGCCGGAGGGCGTCTTCTTCTTCCTGCCGGGCGGCATGGGGGTCAATTTCGTCAAGCAGTACGCCCAGGCCGGCCTGATCAACGAAATCCCGCTGTTCGGTCCCGGTTTCTCGTTCGACGAAGGCATTCTTTCGGCAGTCGGCGAGGCTGCCGTCGGCGCCTTCAATTCCAGCGAATATACGTGGGATCTGGACAACGCGGCCAACAAAGCCTTCGTCGAGGCCTTTCGCCAAAAATACGGGCGCAAGCCTTCACTCTATGCGGCCCAGGCCTTCGACGCGGCTCTGCTGATCGATTCCGCCGTCGCCGCCGTCAAAGGCGACATGACCCAGTCCGACGCCGTCCGCGCCGCCCTCAAGAAGGCAGACTTCCCGTCGGTGCGCGGCAATTTCAAGTTCGGGCCCAACAACCATCCGATTCAGGACATCTATATCCGTCAGGTGGTGAAGGAGGGCGACACCGTTACCAACAAGACCATTGGCAAGGTGTTCACCGACCACCAGGATGCCTATGCGGCCGAGTGCAGGATGTAGCAAGTAGGGAGGTCCGACCGGTCGCCGCCGTCTGGGGAAACCGCCGATGACTGCCCAGCTTTTCCTCGAACAGACCCTGAACGGCCTGCAACAGGGCGTGATGCTTTTCCTGCTGGCTGCCGGACTGACGCTCGTCTTCGGCATCATGCACCTGATCAACCTGGCGCACGGCACCCTCTACATGGTGGGGGCCTATGTGGCGGCCACCGCGACCAAGGTCTCGGGCAGCTTCGCCGTCGGCGTCCTGGCCGCCCTGGCGGCGGCCGGGCTGGTGGGGGCGGCGATCGAGATGACGGCGTTGCGCAGGCTCTATCGGCGCGACCATCTGGATCAGGTGCTGGCCACCTTCGGGGTCATCCTGTTCTTCAACGAACTGGTCAAGATCGTATGGGGGCCGCAGGCGCTCTTCCTGTCGCCGCCGGCCATGCTATCGGGCACGGTCGAGGTCATTCCCGGCGTTCCGTATCCGGCCTACCGGCTGTTCATCATCGGGGTCGGCCTCGCGGTCGGCCTCGGCCTGCGCCACCTCATCGTCAATACCCGCACCGGTATGCTGATCCGCGCCGGGGCGACGCATCGCGACATGGTGGGGGCGCTTGGCATCGACATCGACCGCTTGTTTACGGTGGTCTTCGCCATCGGCGCCATGCTGGCCGGTTTGGCGGGCGCGCTGGCCGGGCCGATGCTGGCGGTTGAGGTGGGCATGGGCGAGCAGATCCTCATCCTCACCTTCGTCGTCATCATCATCGGCGGCATCGGCTCGGTGCGTGGCGCTTTGGTCGGCGCCCTGCTGGTCGGGCTGGTCGACACCTACGGCCGGGCCTTCCTGCCGCTGGCCATGCGCGCCGCACTGGATCCGGCGGCGGCCGACAGCATCGGTGCCTCCATCTCCAACGTCGCCATCTATTTGTTGATGGCGGCCGTCCTTATCTGGCGGCCGCGCGGCCTGTTCCAGGCGTACGGGGGCTGACGGTGACGGGAGGCCGCAAACGCATCATCAACATGGCGGGGCTTGTCGTGCTGCTCGTCCTGCCCTTGCTTGCCGAAGCCGCCGACAGCCCCTTCTTTGTCAGCGTCGCCACCCGCGTGCTGATCTACGCTCTGGCGGCAATCAGCCTCGACCTCATTCTGGGCTACGGCGGGATGGTCAGCTTCGGGCATGCGGCATTCGTCGGTCTCGGCGCCTATGCCGTCGGCATCCTCGCCCACCATCATGCCGAGGGCTCGGTCGTTCCCTTTCTTCCGGGCGCCTGGGATGGCAGTGCGCAGGCCCTCGTCCAGTGGCCGCTGGCCATGGCGGTGGGCGGACTCTTCGCCCTGGTCATCGGGGCGCTCAGCCTACGCACCAGCGGCGTCTACTTCATCATGATCACCCTGGCTTTCGCCCAGATGCTCTATCATTTCATGGTGTCGCTGCCGACCTACGGCGGGCAGGACGGCCTGAGCCTCTGGCAGCGAAGCGAGCTGCCGCTGGTCGATCTCAACGACGACGTTTCTTTCTACTACGTGGCGCTCGTCCTGTTGCTGGTCTGTCTGGCGGCGGTGCGCCGCCTGGTGGCCAGCCCCTTCGGCATGGTGCTGCGCGGCGCCAAGCAGAACGAGGCCCGCCTGGTGTCCCTCGGCGTGCCGACCACCCGCTACAAGTTGACCGCCTTCGTCATCGCCGGCGCCATCGCCGGTTTGGCGGGGGCCCTGTTGGCCAACCATACCGAATTCGTCGGCCCAAGCATGATGCACTGGACCCGGTCGGGCGAGATCCTGATTATGGTCATCCTGGGCGGAGTCGGCACCCTTTACGGCGCCATCGTCGGCGCCGCCACCCTGCTGTTGCTGGAAGAGGGGTTGGCGGGCTTGACCGAGCACTGGATGATCTTCCTCGGCCCCTTCCTGGTGTTCGTCGTGCTGTTCGCCCGACGCGGCGTCTATGGGTGGCTGGCCGGCCGGGAGGCGGGCGATGACTGACGCCGTGCTGGAGGCCATCGGGTTGACCAAATGTTTCGGGGCGGTGACCGCCAGCGACGGGCTGAACCTGGCGGTTCGCCACGGCACCATCCACGCGCTGATCGGCCCCAACGGCGCCGGCAAGTCGACGGCGGTCGCCCAGCTTTCGGGCGAGATGGCCCCCGATGCCGGGCGCATCCGCTTCGAGGGTCGCGACGTTACCGATTGGCCGACCTATCGACGGGCCCGCGCCGGGTTGCAGCGTTCCTATCAGATCACCAGCGTGTTTCCCACCTTCACGGCGTTGGACAACGTGGCGTTGGCCATCCAGGCGCAGCGGCCGCACAGTTTTCGTTTCTGGACGCCGGCGCGCGTCGACGACAGTCTGCGGGCGCCTGCCCGCGCCGTGCTGGAAAGGGTCGGCCTCGGCGAACGGGCCCAGGTCAAGGTGACCGATCTTGCGCACGGCGAGCAGCGGCAGCTCGAACTCGCCATGGTTCTGGCCGCCGGACCGACCATGCTGCTGCTCGACGAGCCGATGGCCGGCATGGGCCAGGCCGAAAGCCGGCGGATGATGGAGGTCCTCAAACCGCTCAAGGGCGAGGTGACCATCCTCCTGATCGAACACGATATGGATGTGGTCTTCGCGCTGGCCGACGTCGTTACCGTGCTGGTAAAGGGTCGGGCCCTTGCCACCGGCGCGCCCGACGACATCCGGGCCGACGCAGCGGTGCGCCGCGCCTATCTGGGGGACTACTGATGGCGATGCTCGAACTCGTCGGCGTCGAGACCTTTTACGGCCCCAGTCAGGTGCTGTTCGGCGTCGACCTTGCCATTGAATCGGGCGAGGTGGTAACGCTCATGGGGCGCAACGGCATGGGCAAGACGACGACGGTGCGTTCGATCATGGGGCTACTGGCGCCGCGCCGCGGTACCATCCGTTTCGCCGGGCGCGACGTGACGGGCCTGCGCAGTCACAAGGTGGCGCGCCTGGGCATCGGTTATGTGCCGGAGGGCCGCCAGGTCTTCCCCAACCTCACCGTGCGCGAGAACCTGACCGCCACCGCCGCCAATCATGCCGGCGTCGCCCGGCCGTGGACGGTTGATCGGGTGTTCGGGCTGTTCCCCCGCCTGGCCGAACGGGCGGGCCAGTACGGCCGGACGCTGTCGGGCGGCGAGCAGCAGATGCTGGCCATCGGCCGGGCGTTGATGACCAATCCGGTCTTCATGATCCTGGATGAGGCGACGGAGGGGCTGGCGCCGCTGATCCGGGAGGAAATCTGGTCGGTTTTGGAAACCAACCTCAAGGAAGCCGGCCAGGCCATTCTGGTCATCGACAAGCATCCGGACGCCATGGTCCGGTTGGCCGATCGCCACTGCGTCATGGAAAAGGGGCGTATCGTGTGGACGGGCAATTCGGCGGAGTTGACGGCCAATAAGGCGATGCAGCACCGCTATCTCGGGGTTTAGAAACGGCCATGGCGATCGAGCCGACCCTGGAACGGCAGTACAACGTAAGGGCAGCCATCCCCGAGCATCCGTCCGTCTTCGAGGCGTGGAAGGCCCGTTCCGCGGCTTTCCGGATGCGGGCCGACGGCGTTCTCGACGTCGCCTACGGGCCGTCGGCGGCCGAAACACTGGATCTGTTCCCCGCCGGCAACCCTGGGGCGCCTCTCCATCTGTTCATTCACGGCGGGTACTGGCAGTCCCTGGACAAAGCCGATTGCAGCTTCGTCGCCGAGGCGCTTGTCGAAGCCGGGATCACCGTGGCCGTTGTCAATTACGCGCTGTGCCCGGCGGTAACCATCGACGACATCGTCAGCCAGATCCGCCGCGCGCTTCTATGGCTATGGCGCCACGCCGATGATTACGACGCCGATGCCGCGCGCATTCAGGTTTGCGGGCACTCGGCCGGCGGCCACCTGGTCGGCATGTTGATGGCGACCGGCTGGCCGGGCCTCGAGGCCGGGGCGCCGCCCCGCCTGATTCACAGCGGCATTGCCGTCAGCGGGCTATTTGACCTGACGCCATTGTGCCATACCACCATCAACGAAAAGGTCGGGATGGACGGAAAAACGGCTCGGCGGCTGAGCCCTGTGTTTCTTGAACCGGCGGTGCGGGAAAGCCCGCTGCTTCTGGCCGTCGGCGGCCTGGAGAGCGACGGTTTCCACGCGCAGTCCGATGAAATGGCCGCCGCCTGGCGCGAGAAAGGCGTGGCGGTGGAGCGCCTTACCCTGACAGGGCGACATCATCTGTCGGCGGTGGAGGCCTTGGCCGATCCAGCGACCGACCTGTTCCGCCGCGCCGTTGCCCTGGCCTGATCGGTGGCCGGACTCGCCTCGCGAACCGATTGACGGCCAAACCGACGAATCGCTGGACGAATTTCTGTCCCGGAGTATCCTCGCCGAAACGCCGGAAGGCGGAACGGAGAGGATAGATGCTGGAATACGTCGTGCGCGTCAGTTCGTCGGCGGCCCACCTGCCGCGCGAGGAACAACTGGCCTGGAAAATCGCCGAGTTTGCCGCCGGCCAGATTCCCATCGATGCGGCGGCGGCCGAGATCGCCTCCTGCCGAATCGTGGATAATGCCGCCGTGGCGCTGGCGGCGATCACCCGGGGGCCGGTGGCGTGTGCCCGCGCCCAGGCGTTGGCCCATTCCAGGCCAAGCGGCGCCACCCTCATTGGTTTGTCGCCGGCGACCACCGTGGATTGCGCCTGGGCGGCCTGGGCCAACGCCACCGCGGTCCGCGAACTTGATTTTCACGACACTTTCCTGGCCGCCGATTACGCCCATCCCGGCGACACCATCCCGCCGCTGATCGCCGTGGCCCAGCAATGCGGACGGACGGGACTCGATCTGCTGCGCGGCATCCTGGTCGCCTACGAGGTGCATGTGGCGCTGGTCAAATCGATCTGCCTGCACCGCTATCGCGTCGATCACGTTGCCCACGTGGCGCCGGCCGCCGTGGCCGGCATCGGTGCCCTGCTTGGACTGCCGGCCCCGATCATCTACCAGGCGCTCAACCAGGCGGTGCATCTGGCCTTTTCGACCCGCCAGTCGCGCAAGGGCGAGATCAGCTCGTGGAAGGCGTCGGCGCCGGCCCATGTCGGCAAGCTGGCGGTCGAGGCGGTGGACCGTGCGATGCGCGGAGGCACGGCGCCGTCGCCCATCTACGAGGGCGAGGATTCGGTCATCGCCTGGATGCTGGACGGCCCCGACGCCCACTACACCGTGCGTCTGCCCGCGCCCGGCGAGCCGCCGCGCGGTATCCTGGAAACCTACGGCCGGGCCCATTCGGCCGAGTACCAGGCCCAGGCCATCATCGACCTGGCCATCGAGATGAGCGGTCAGGTGGACCTGGCGCGCGTGCGCGAGGTGGTGCTGTATACCAGCCACCACACCCATTCGGTGATCGGCAGCGGCGCCAACGATCCGCAGAAGACCGACCCCGATGCCAGCCGCGAGACCCTCGACCATTCCATCCTTTACATCCTGGCGGTGGCGCTCGAGGACGGGGCGTGGCACCACGAACTGAGCTATGCGCCCGAGCGGTCGCACCGGCCCTCGACCGTGGCGCTGTGGCGCAAGGTGCGCACGGTGGAGGACCTCGACTGGACGCGGCGCTACCACGATCCCGACCCGTCACGCCGCGCCTTCGGCGGCAGGCTGGAAATCGTGCTCGACGACGGAACCGTGGTGTCCGGCGAGAAGGCGGCGGCGGACGCCCATCCGAACGGCGCCTCGCCGTGGTGGTGGGATGATTACGTCGGCAAGTTCGACCGCCTTGCGCTGCCGCTCACCGGCCAGAAGGAGCGCGACCGCTTCATTGATCTGGCCGGCCGTCTTGGCGGGCTGACCCCCGACGAAGTCAGGGCTCTGAATCCCGGGGCTTCCGTCCCTGACGGGCTGACGGTTTCGTCGGGGCCGCGCGGCATTTTCGACTGCTCCGCAGGCTGACGGCCGGTAGACCGACCGCCGCAGTCTTGAAAGGGCGCTTGCGGGGCGCGCCGGCAATGTGGTTAGTCAGGGGCGAACGTTCACGCTACCGCCCGGAAAGGGAGACGGCATGACGGCACCGGTTCTGGTCGGCATTACAGGCGC
>JAVEYE010000166.1:0-8466 GCA_034003665.1 Rhodospirillales bacterium
CACGCGCACGCCGTCGATGTCATGCACCGTGATGCCGCTTTTGGCGGCCAACCGGCCCTTCACTTCGTCGATGACGGCGAACTTCCGCGTCTCCGGGCAGGGGAAACGCATTTCCGGCGTATTCACAGTCTGCGGCAGGCGATCGCGCATGGCGGCGACGTCGATATCGGCCCGCCCGGCGATCGACAGCATGCGCAGCGCCGCATAGAGGGCGTCGTCATAGCCGTAATAGCGGTGGCCGAAGAAGATGTGGCCGCTCATCTCGCCGGCCAGCGGGCAGCCCGTCTCGGCCATCTTGGCCTTTATCAGCGAATGTCCGGTCTTCCACATCAGGGGCTTGCCACCCAGGCGTTCCACCTCGTCGAACAGAACCTGGCTGGCCTTGACGTCCGCAATGATGATCGAGCCCGGCACGTCGGCCAGCACGTCGGCCGCCAGGATTGCCAGCAGCTGGTCGCCCCACAGCACCCGGCCCTTGGAATCGACCATGCCGATGCGATCGCCGTCGCCGTCGAAGGCAATGCCGAAGTCGGCCTTCTCGGCCTTCACTCTGTCCTTGAGCTGAACCAGGTTCTTTTCGACGGTCGGGTCGGGATGGTGGGCCAGGAAGGTGCCGTCGATGGTTTCGTTGATAACGACGTGGCGTCCCGGCAGGCGGTCGATGACGCGGCGCAGCACCTCGCCGGACGAGCCGTTGCCTGGATCCCAGACGACGGTCTTCGGCCGGCCGAACTCGATGCCCTCGAGCAGGCGTTCGACGTAGGCCTCGGTCACCCGGTGCTCGGTCGCCTTGCCCGGCCCGTTGACGAAGTCGCCGGCGGCGGCGACGCGCCCCAAACGCTGGATGTCGGCGCCGAAAAAGGACTTGCCCTTCAGCATCATCTTGATGCCGTTGTATTCGGGCGGGTTGTGCGAGCCGGTGATCATCACCGCGCCGTCCGCCCCCACGGCGTGCGAGGCGTAATAGAGCATGGGCGTCGGCCCGCGGCCGACCCGACAAACGGTAAGCCCGCAAGCGGTCAAACCCTCAACCAGGGCCGCCTCCAGTTCGGGAGAGCTCAACCTCCCGTCGTAGCCGACCACCACCCGATGGCCGCCGGCCTTGACGACAATGCTGCCGAAGGCGCGTCCGACGGTGCGTACGTCGTCATCGGTCAGCGTCTTGCCGACGATGCCGCGGATGTCGTACTCGCGCAGGATGGTGGGATCGAATGTTCTGGCGCCGGTCATGACAGTTCTCCCATTACGGCTTCAGGCTTTCCGGGCCTTGGCCCGGCCGATGCACGTATAGTGGAATCCGGCCGCCGCCATCTCATCCGGGTTGTAGATGTTGCGCAGGTCCACCATGACCGCCCGCTTCATCAGCGATTTGACCCGTTGGAAATCGAGCAGCCGGAATTCGTTCCATTCGGTAATGATGACGACGACGTCGGCATCCGGCAAGGTCGCATAGGCATCGTCGCACCACTCGACCTCTTCGAGCAGCAGCTTCGCCTCGGCCATGCCCTCGGGATCGTATGCCCGCACCCGCGCGCCCGCCTCCTGCAGGGCCGGCACGATGTCGAGGCTGGGGGCGTCGCGCATGTCGTCGGTATTGGGTTTGAAGGTGACCCCCAGCACCGCCACCGTCTTTCCCGCCACGCTTCCGTCACAGGCGGCGATCACGCGCTCGGCCATCGCCTTCTTGCGCTTGGCGTTGATGTCGACCACCGTTTCGACGATGCGCAAGGGGCGGCCGGCGTCCTGGGCGGTATGCACCAGGGCCAGGGTATCCTTCGGGAAGCACGACCCGCCGTAGCCCGGTCCGGCATGCAGGAACTTGCCGCCGATGCGGCCGTCCAGGCCGATGCCCTTGGCGACGTCCTGAACGTCGGCACCGACCACTTCGCAAAGATCGGCAATCTCGTTGATGAAGGTGATCTTGGTGGCCAGGAAAGTGTTGGCGGCGTATTTGATGAGCTCCGACGTGGTGCGCGAGGTAAAGACGATCGGCGTTTCGATGAGGAACAGCGGCCGGTAAAGCTGGCGCATCACCTGGCGGGCCCTCTCAGATTCCGTGCCGATGACGACCCGATTTGGGCGCATGAAATCGTTGATCGCCGAGCCCTCGCGCAGGAACTCGGGATTCGATACCACATCGAAGTCGGCGTCGGGCCGCACCTCGCGGATGATCCGCTCCACCTCGTCGCCCGTCCCTACGGGCACCGTCGACTTGTTTACGATGACGGTATAGCCGTTCAGCGCCGCCGCGATCTCGCGGGCCGCCGCATAGACGTAGGAAAGATCGGCATGGCCGTCTCCGCGCCGGGTCGGCGTGCCGACCGCAATGAACACGGCATCGGCCCCCGTGACGGCATCCGCCAGGTCGGTGGTGAAGGTAAGCCGCTTCGCCTTGACGTTCCCCGCCACCAGATCCTCGAGCCCGGGCTCGTAGATCGGGATGCCTCCCTGTGTCAGTCGATCGATCTTGGCGGTGTCCTTGTCGACGCAGACAACATTGACGCCGAACTCGGAAAAGCAGGCGCCAGAAACCAGCCCGACATATCCGGTGCCGATCATTGCGACGCGCATGAGGGTTGTCTCCTTTCAGTAGATTCTTCGAAGCGCAACGAACGGATCAGCTATATTTTTTGAGGAGATCGATCACTTGGTCGCGCAAATCGTCCAACTGCATGGCAAACGCAATGTTGGCTTCGATAAACCCCCGACGGTGGCCGCAGTCGAAGCGCTCGCCCTTGAAGCGGAAACCATGGAACGGCACCCGGTCGATGGTCTTGGCGATGGCGTCGGTCAGTTGAATCTCGCCGCCGGCGCCGCGCTCCTTTTTGGACAACTGCTCGAACACCTCGGGCTGCAGGATGTAGCGGCCGATGATCGACAAGGTTGAAGGCGCCGCCTCCGGTGCCGGCTTCTCGACCAGACCGCGGGCCCGGGCGAGCCGGCCGTCGTCGGTTTCAACGTCGAGGATACCGTAGCGGTTGGTGTATTGGCGCGGCACGTCTTCCACCGCCACGACGTTGCCGCCCACCTCGTTGTAGGCCTCGATCATTTGGGTCAGCACGCCGGGCTTGGCCAGGATAAGGTCGTCGGCCAAAAGCACGGCAAAGGGTTCCCCCTGGATGAAGTTGCGGGCACACCACACGGCATGGCCGAGGCCAAGCGGCTGCTGCTGGCGGATGAACGACATTTGCCCCGCTTCGGGCATCAGGGCGGTGATCTGCCGAAGAGCGTCTGTCTTGCCGCGTTCCTTGAGCACATGTTCCAGCTCGAAGCTGTGGTCAAAATGATCGGCCATCACCGTCTTGCCGCGTCCCGTGACGAGGATCAATTCCTCGATCCCCGCGGCCTGCGCCTCCTCGACCGCGTACTGGATCAGCGGCTTGTCGACAATCGTCAGCATCTCCTTGGGCATGGCCTTGGTGGCGGGCAGAAAACGCGTGCCGAGGCCGGCCACCGGAAAGACCGCCTTGCGAACAGGTCGAACCATCGGATAATCCTCTGATTTCATTCCACTTCGGCGGGAGATGCCCCCCGCATGACGGGGTCTTTGTGCCACACCAGCTTCCCCGTCGCAAGCGGCCGCCGGCGCCAGGGGGCCAGCGATCACCGATTTCTCACGAACTTCCCCACTGGCGGCGAACACGCGACGTTTTTCTTTGACCTCAGGCCGATCAGTTGGCAGGTTTTTTCCACACATCATCAAGGGAGGCCACGATGACCACCAATCCGCCGATTTCCGGAACGACACGGCTCTACGGCATCGTCGGCGATCCCATCGATCAGGTCCGCTCGCCCACCGTTTTCAACACCCATTTCGCTGAACGGGGGATCGACGCGGTCTTCTTGCCGCTGCACATCGGTGCTGCCGGGCTCGAGAAGTCGTTGGCCGGCTTCGCGGCTTTGGCCAATCTCGACGGGCTGGTCATCACCGTCCCCCACAAGATGGCCTTCGCCGCCCTGGTGGACGAGATTGGGCCGCACGGTCGTCTGGTCGGCGCCGTCAATGCCATACGCCGCAGGCCGACGGGTGGCTGGGAAGGTGAACTCTTCGATGGACTGGGTTACGTCGAGGGGTTGCGGAGCCAAGGCGTCGATCCGTCCGGCCTGTCGTACCTGATATTCGGGGCCGGCGGCGCCGGCGCCGCCATTTCCGGGGCGCTGCTTGGGGTGACGCCCGCCCGCGTCGTCGTTACCGACCCGATTCCCGGTCGCGCCGAGTCTTTGTGCCGGAAACTGGGCCACGCGGCGGCCGGCGTGGTCACCGCGCAATCCGGAGAAGACATTGATCCATCCGACTTCGAAGTGGTGGTCAACGCGACCCCCCTGGGCATGAAGGAAGATGATCCCCTCTCAGTCGATCCCGACCGGCTGAGACCCGGCACCCTGGTCTGCGATGTGGTGATGAAACCGCCGGTAACGCGTCTGCTTCGCGAAGCCGAAAAACGCGGTTGCCGCACCCAACCAGGCCGTCACATGCTCGATGGCCAATTCCCGCTGTTTCTTGACTTCTTCGGTCTGCCGCGCTGACCATCACCGGCCAAACATCGCCGGCGCGGATTGCGCGGTGATCAGCCGCGCAGGAGGACGTCCTTCGCCTGATTGATCTTGGCCGCCAAATAGGTGGAACCGCCGCGGTCGGGATGCAGGTTGGCGATCAAGCGGTGGTGTGCGGCCTTGATCTCCTCGTCGCCGGCCCCCGGCTCCAGCCCCAGCACCTGGTAGGCTTCCTCGCGGGACATGCCTCCAGGAGGCGCCGCTCCCGCTCCACCACTGGTTTCCGCACCGGCGCCGGACGTCTGTGCGCGTTCGCGCCAATCCGGATGCACCCGATCGAGATAGGTTTCCAGGACTTGCGCCGACTGGATGTCGTGCAGGTGGCCGGCGTTCAGCAGATCCAGCAGGTCGGCCAGCGACATGTCGTCCAGACGACGCCCGGCGTGGGGACCGTCGATGACTTCGCCGTTCATCTCCCCCGAATCGTGGTCAAGAACCATTCGGAGAAAACGGGTTCGAACCTCAGATTTGCGGCCGGAACCACCGTCGCCCATTGTCCCGCCCGACATCCTTGAAAAATTCTTGGCGGCCCGGTGCACGGCCCTGGCCCGCGCGACCCACGGCAGCAGGGCGGGCAGCGCCATGATGGCCCAGCCAATGCGGCCGGTCGCCACCAGGCTAACCACAAGGGCGACGAGGATCACGCCGCCGACCCATTTGAGCGCTTTCGCCAAGCTTTTCGGATCGGCGCTGACAAACCAGCGTCCGGCCAGAATCAAGCCCGCCAGCAACGCCATGCCGAGAAAAAAATACGCCAGCACGACCCCCTATCCGCCCCGCACCTGATGGGCGATCCTCAGCACCTCTCCCCCCCGCTTCTTGGCGAGGTTGTCGAGCGCCTTGCGCCCCCCAGCCGCATAGACTGCGACCGCGCTGAGCAGGTCCTTGAGCACGTGCGCGCTGCTGGCATCAAAGCGACAGCAGGCCCCGTTGGTCAGCTTGGCAATCTGCTTGAAGGCAAACTCGGCGACAGGCTCCATGCCCTCGTGAAACATGAAGGCGGGCACGCCAAGCAGCCCCAGTTCGCCGGCTAGACTCCCCAACTGGTCGATGTCCTCCTCGACGCAATCGCCGACGAAGACCAGTGCGTTGACCTTCCGCTTGCGGGTTTCGTTGACGGCATGGGCCAAAACCTTGCGGATCTGAGTCTCGCCGGCCAGGCAAAAGACCGACGACATCATCCGCAGCATCGGAGCCGACTGGCTCAACCACGGGCTGACCTTGAATTCGCCGAAACCGCGGTAGAAGGCCAACTGCATTTCCAGTCCGCCGAGGCTGGTGGTTTCGGTGAACATTTCAGCCTGGATCTGAGCGGCGCGATCCCAGGTCGGCTGGCGGCTGGCCGTGGCGTCGAGCGCAAAAATCAGGCGCCCGCGCTGCCCTGATGTCGTCGACACCGGGGTAGCGGCCACCTTCTTCAGGAAAGCCTCCACGTCGGCCCCCGATGAGGCCTTGCTCGGAAGCTTGTCGTCGTTGCTCATCGTCGCTCCATCTTCATTCGAAACGTTCCTTTGCCCACCCATCTTGAAATAGGGCACGGGCGACGCCCCCGCCAGCATCTCCGATCGAACCGACCGTTTCCAGTATACCATCGGCAGGAGTGGGAACCCGACACCTAAGGCGCCGCGATCCGCCGGAAGACGATAGAATTGACGTTGCCGGACCGCCTCGCCGCTTCTAGATTGGCCAGCAGGCGACTTGGCGTCGCCGCCAAGGATTCCGATGCCCTTTCGTTCCCTTCCTCCCGCCCCCGTCGGCGGCAACCTTCCGGGTATCGGCAAGATGCTGCTGGCCGGCATCTTCTTCGCGTCGATGCACGCGGCCATCCGCCATGTCGCCAACGACGGCGTCCATGCCTTCGAAATTGCCTTCTTTCGCAACCTGTTCGGCTTCCTGGTCGTCGTGCCGTGGATGGTTCGCTACGGCCTCGGCGTGTTGAAAACCACGCGGATGGATCTGCACGGCATCCGGGCCGTGGTCGGCACCTTCAGCATGCTGGCCGGGTTCTATGCCCTGGCGGTCGCCCCTCTGGCCCAGGTCACGGCACTGGGCTTCTCGGCGCCGATCTTCGCCACCCTGCTGGCCATCGCCTTCTGGGGCGAGAAGGTCGGTATCCGCCGTTGGTCGGCCATCCTGTTCGGCTTCGCGGGCACCCTGGTCACCGTCAAGTCGGGGTTCAGCGGCGGCGCCATCGACCTCGGGTTGGCGCTTGCCATCGTCTCGGCGGTCGGTGCCGGCGTCGGCATCATCCTCATCAAGGTTTCGGCCAGAACCGACTCGGCGGTCACCATCACCGCCTACATGTCGCTCTTGATGGCGCCGATCGGCCTCGTTCCAGCCCTCTTCGTATGGACCTGGCCGACCTGGGAGCAGATCGCTTGGCTGCTCTTCATCGGGGTGTCCGGCAACATCGGCCAAATCCTTTATGCCCGCGCGCTCCACGACGGCGACACCAACGTGGTGATGCCGTTCGACTACCTCCGCCTGATGTGGATCGCCGCCATCGCCTTCCTGGCCTACGGCCAAATTCCCGACCGCTACACATGGATCGGCGGCACCATGATCTTCGCTTCCGCCGCCTACATCGCCTATCGCGAGCGATTCAAACGCCAGGATGCGACCACGCCCCCTTCCGGCCCACCGGCGGACTGACCCGCCGCATTCGCCATCGTCACCCGCGACCTCTTTCCTTGCGAACCCCGTATTTCGCCGCGTAATGCTTGCCCATGACCTTGCGGGTCTGGGACGTCAGTTTCCGGTTGACCGCCCGCTGCGGCGGCCGTTCGGGTTTGGCTGAGCTTCCCGGCGGCATCTTGGCGGATTTCATCATCGCCGCATCCTTTCGAAGGGGAAAGTGATCCACGCCTTGAGATAGTCGGCGCAAGGGCCCGGGAGCAAGCAGCCGCCACCTCATTTTTTCCTGCCCAGGGCAACTTGTTGGGTTGTAGGACAACCGTATGTGTGTTAGGGTTTTTTCCAAGAGAGCGTCCAAGAAGACTCGGAAGGTCGGGGACGCCCCCAAACGTCCCCGCCTTCCTAAAACCGGAGCAGCCCGACCTGATGAGCGAGATCGAAGCAGCAACGCGGTTCACCGCGGTGAGGCGGCGTAAGGCCTTGCCCGAAGAGATCGCCCAGGTACTGGAACGCGAGATTGCCGACGGGACGATCCAGCGAGGCGAACGCCTGCCCACCGAGGCCGAGTTGTCGGTGCAGTTCGGGGTCAGCCGCAATGTCCTGCGCGAAGCCATCGCCCGCCTCAAACGCGATGGCCTGATCCAGACCCGCCAGGGTCTTGGCGCCTTCGTGTCCGAGAACCCGCCCAGCTTGGCCTATCGCATCGGCACGGAAAATCTCTCGACCCAGGATGACCTCCGTTATGTCTTCGAATTGCGCGCCGAGGTCGAAACCGGCGCTGCCGCACTGGCCGCCGATCGCCGCAGCGAAACGCAGCTGGCCCGCATCCGCGAGACCGTGAACGAGATGGCCGACGCGGTATCGAACGGCGCCGATGGGGTGGCCGCCGACGCTGCCTTCCACCGCGCCATCGCCGAGGCCTCGAACAACCCGTATTATCGGGATTTCATGATTTTCCTGGCGGTCAGCGTGACCCAAAGCATTGCCGTGGCCCGTCGTCATTCCGCCCGTTTCGACGAGTGGACGCCCAAGGTGCAGCGCGAGCACGAGCGCATCTACGAGTCGATCGCCGGACGCGACGCCGAGGCTGCGCGCCAAGCGGTCCGCGCCCATCTGACGCGGGCGGCGCAACGCCTGGGCCTGATCGAACGGATCGACGAACCTTCCTGAGAAGACGGGGAGCCCCCATGCACGAGATCACCTGCCTGTCCGTTCCGGTCGTTTCATACGATGCGGTGCGCCGCGTCGTTGGCTTGGCCGAGATCGCCGAGAACTACG
>JAVEYE010000167.1:0-8460 GCA_034003665.1 Rhodospirillales bacterium
CCCAGGCGGCGGCGGACGGCATTGCCGAGATCGTCCGACAAGCAGGAGAGGACGGTGACGC
This sequence comes from Rhodospirillales bacterium, assembly GCA_034003665.1. Classification (GTDB taxonomy): domain Bacteria; phylum Pseudomonadota; class Alphaproteobacteria; order Rhodospirillales; family Shumkoniaceae; genus Shumkonia. The sequence continues at coordinate 62 of JAVEYE010000167.1, forward strand.
CCCTCCAACAGATGGGCGTCCCTCCATCGTGCTGCCACCGTCGGGCGATCTGCCGCCGCCGGCCGGGCCATAGTCCCGGCCAGTTGACCCGCGCCGCCGCTCAGGCCGCCCGTCGCCGGATCGATTCTTCGTTGGCCGCCGGCTCGTCGGCAATGCCGCTGCCGATGATCGTCCGACCGACCGAATCGATCGTCGGCCGATCGCCCATGAGCGGCGTCTCGACCAGCCCCGCCACGTAGGAGGGGATGTCGCTGCGATCAATGCCGAGCCTGGCCAACTGATGGTCGCTGAAGCGCGCCAACTCGGTGTTCAGACGCCCCGCGGCCAGCCCGGCCCAATGGTCGCGCAAGCCCCTGGCGACGCCGGAAGCCACGTTGCGGAGCGCGTATCCGACGCCTCCGACCACCTTGCCCACGAACGCGCCGCTCACTTCGGCCTGCAGGCGCGCGGCCTCTTGCTCTATCCGCAAGACATCGACAAGCGTGTACCTGTCAGCCCGATCGAGATAGTCCGGCCCAATTCTGTTACGTTCCATGATCTTCCTCCGCAGGTCTTCAACCGGTTCGTCCCGAATGCACCCCACGCACGTGCGGCCCCACCCCTTGCGACATTCGATGGCAACGTCATGCCCCGGCCGTCTTTTTTGTTAATAGTGATTATCAATGACGCCAATATGCCCAGCCACACGGCGACCGTCAATATTTTCGGGACGCTATTTCACAATATGGAAATGACGATTGTTGGCTGTTTTTATAGGTGGGGCAGGCTATTTTTTGGAAGACGTCGCCAAAACGGCATACACGCCACATAGTGGGATGACATGGGCGGCGGTCATCCTAGATGAGACGCCACCAGGAGGCTGCCGGAAACCAGCAACAGCCACAGCACGATCCGGCGGAACTGGCGGTCATCGACCCGGCCATAGGTTTTCATGCCGAGCCACACGCCGAAAAAGGTGCCGGGCAGGCAAATGAGGGCGAGCTTTCCGACCTCGGCGGTCAAGACCCCCTGCACGCCATAGGCGATGAGGGCCCATCCCAGGATGCTCAGGTTGAAGGTCTGGAAGACGGCCCGTTGCTCGTTCTTCGTCCAGCCCTTGAGGCCGCACCACAAGGTCGGCAATGGCCCCGACAGCCCGGCGGCGCCTCCCAGGATGCCGCCGCCGAACCCGATGACGGCATCGCCCGCCCGCCCGCCCCAGGCGACCACCGGCAGCCGGCCGGATAGCAGCATCGCCGCCGAATAGATCACCAGGAAAGCGCCGAGCGCGGCACGGAAGGTTTCCGCCGGCACCTGATCGAGGGCCGCCACGCCAAGCGGCACGCCAAGCAGGCCGCCCGCGATGAACGGCCACAACCGCGCCCAGTTCATGGCGCGGCGCACGACGAACAGCGACTGCAATTGGGCGACCACCGAACAGATGACGACAAGGGGTGCGGCCAACGCGGGTTCGACGACGTGCAACCACAGCCCGAGCGCAACCAGGCCGGTGCCGAAACCCGCCAGACCGGAGACGAACCCACCCAGGCAGGCCCCGGCCAGAACGAACAGGAACAGGCTCACCTCGATGTTTCCCCCCACGGAAAGGCCGGCCGCTGCGGCCGGCCCGGCGCCCATCGCCGCTGAATGCGACGCCTTGACGCATTTCAGCGCATCGGCGCCCGTCGGGCAAGTCCCATCGACGGTCGGCCGCGATCAGGCGGCACGGCGTTGCGTCAGGTCGTTGTCGGCGACGGTGTCGCTTGGCGCTTCGCCGTCGACCGTGCGCAAGGCAGCGACCGGAGCCGCCATCGGCCACCGGCCGGCACCGCCATCCATCGACGCCGCCACGAACTGCGGGATGTCGATGCGCCTGAGGCCGAGATTGGCCAACGTCGAGTCGTCGAGGCGGCTCATCTCGTTATAGACGCGCATGGCCGCGGCGGCCTTGGCCACCAAGACGAAGAATCGGCCCACGACCGACCCCGCCATGCGGACACCGCGCCACAGGCTTGCCGCCATCGCCTGGGTCACCTCGCGCTGCAGGCGGGCGGCGTCTTTCTCGGCGAGAGAAAAGTTGTCACCGGCAAAGCGGCTGGGGAACCGCTGGGATTCCAAATCGGCAAATTGACGTTCCATGATGAACCTCCGTGGTCAGCAATCTGTGTCTGCGACTGCGCGTCCACGGACGTGAAACTCCCATTAGCTCTTGCGATTTTCTCGCAATTCACGCGCCGCGTTCGGCGCCCGCGCTGCAATTGTTATTGCGATTTATTCGCGATTACAACTTGGGAGCATAGGAGAATCATTCAAGACGACCCCGGCCGCAATCGCCATGCCGCGGCCGCCGGCCTGGGCTGCGGGATTTGCATGCCTCAGGCAAGCGGCCGCGATGCGGTGGGTCAATAACCGAGTGCGCAGCCGTCCTTGCGGGGGTCGGAGCCGCCGGTCAGCACGCCCTCGTCCCAGTCGATCCAGATGGCTTGACCGCCGCCCTGCGGCTTGCCGGGCGCGCCGGTGCGGTGGCCGTAACGGTGCAGCGCGTGAAGCGAATCGGCCGGCAGGCCGCTTTCCACCTCGACGATGCCCTCGGCGGTCGGAAAAACGCGCGGCTGGTCCATGGCCTCCTGGATGTCGAGGCCGTGATCGAGAAATCCGCTCAAGACATGGGCATGGCCGCACGCCTGGTAGGCGCCGCCCATGACTCCGAACGGCATGACGGCGCGGCCGTCCTTGACCAGCATCCCCGGAATGATCGTGTGGAAGGGCCGCTTTCCTCCGGCGATGCAGTTGGGATGGGCGGGATCGATCACGAAGCCGCAGCCGCGGTTCTGCAGGACGACGCCGCTTTTCGGCCCGACCAGGCCGCTGCCGAACCCGTTGTAGAGCGAATTGATGAAGCTGACCGCGGTTCTCTCTTCGTCGACGACGCAAAGATAAACGGTATCGGGATGGGCCGGAAGTTGCGGGCGCGGCACCGACGCCATCGCCCTGCCCGGCGTGATCAGGGCCCGCAGGTCGTCGGCGTGCCTGGCAGACAGCAGTTCCCCTACCGGAACATGGGCATGGCGAGGATCGGCGATGAAGGCGTTGCGATCGGCGTAGGCCAGGCGCGTCGCCTCGATTTCCAGGTGCAGACGTTCCGGCGACATCGGCGCGTAGTGCGCCATGTCGTACCCCGCCAGAATGTTGAGCAGGATGAGGGCGGTCAGGCCCTGGCCATTGGGCGGGATCTCGCACACGTCGTAGCCGCGATAGGCCGTGCGGATGGGGGTCACGTACTCGCCCCGGTGCGCCGCGAAATCCTCCATCGTGTGCAGGCCGCCAAGACTGCGCAGGTGGGTGACGATGTCCTCGGCCACCGGCCCTGTATAGAACCCATCGCGGCCCTTCTCGGCGATCAGCGCGAGGGTATCGGCGAGTTCCGGCTGACGATGCAATTGGCCGACGCGGGGCGGCTTGCCCCCCGGCAGGAAGATGCGCCTGGCCGTCGGGTCCTTCGAAAGGGTACCCACCTCGTTGGCGAAGTCGAAGGCGACGCGCGAAGCGATGGGATAGCCGTCACGGGCGAAGCGGATGGCCGGTTCCAGGACCTCGCCAAGCGACAGCCGTCCGTGGTCGGCGACAAGGCGCGCCCAGCCGTCGACGGCGCCGGGGATGGTGACGGCGTGCGGCGTGTGGCGCTCGATTTTGGCGATGCCCTGTTGGGCGAACCATTCGGCGCTGGCCGCCGCCGGCGCCGCCCCCGAACCGTTGTATCCGATCAGCCTGTCCTCGCCTTTCGGCGCAATGATGCAGAAGCAGTCGCCGCCGATGCCGGTCGAGCCTGGTTCGACCACGCACTGCACGGCAATGGCGGCCACCGCCGCGTCGACGGCGTTGCCGCCCTTCTGCAGGATGGTGATGGCGGTCAGCGTGGAGAGCGTGTGCGAGGAGGCGGCCATGCCGCGCGTGCCGTGCACCGGCGAGCGGCCGGGGAGTTCAAGATTGCGCACCGTGTGCCCTTTCGATTTGGAAGCCCAGACTGGAGAGCCAATTGTTCACGTCGCCGCCGGCCCCGGCAAGGGGGAAACGCATCGATCCGATCAACCGGCCCGCGCCAACGCCCGCAAGGCCGTCTTTTCCTCGCCGCGCCGTTCGATCAGACGGATCAGGCCCATCACGGCGACGACCAGGGCGAGGATGAGCACGCTCATCGAGCAGGCCAGACCGTAGCGGCCGTTCTCGGCGTGCAGGAAAATGCCGACCGAGGCCATCATGGTATCGGGGCTGACCAGGAAGATGACCGCCGAGAGCGTCACCATGCCGTGCACGAAGACGTAAAGCGACGCCAGCAGCAGCACCCGGCGGATGGCCGGCAGGGTGACCAGGAAGAAGGATTGGATCATGTTGGCGCCCAGCACCTCTGCCGCCTCGTCGATGTTGGTATCGATGCGCTGAAGCGTCGCGCGCGCCGCCAGCACACCAACGAAGATGTTGGCGAACAGCACGTTGAGGATGAGGATGGCGGGCGTGCCGACCAGCGACAATTCGGTCAGCCCGAAGGGGCGGTTGAAGGCGACCAAATAGCCGATCCCGTGCAGCACGCCGGGCACCACGCCGGGCAACAGGGCGACGAACCCGATGACATGGCGCCCGGGAATCTGGGTGCGTTCCACCACATAGGCGACGAGAAGCGCGAAAACGCCGCCGAAGATCGCCGCCGCGCCGGCGATCTTGAGGCTGGTCCAAACGGTCGGGATGCCCATGCTTTCGCTGAAGCTGGCGTAAAGCTCGGAATGGACGCTGTAGTGCGTCAGGGTCGGCGTGAAATCGATGCCCCAGACGCGGGTGAAGGAACCGACCACGATGATCCCGAAAAAGACGACGACGACGGCGCCCACCCCGACGGCCACCGACTCGAGTCCCAGGCGGGCCGCCGCCGGCAGCGGCAGTTCGGGCGGCGCCCCGGTGCCGGCCGCCGAGACGAAACGGCCACGCCGGCCCAGGCGCTCGAACAGGAAATAGGCGAAAAGCGTGGGCAGAATCAGCCAGACGCACAAGGCCGCCGCAAGCGACACGTTCTGGAAGCCGACGATCTCGTCATAGATGACGCCGGCCAGCACCGGATAGTTGCGCCCGATCACCAGCGGGTTGCCGAAATCGGTCATGCTGAGGATGAAGACGACCAGCGCCGCCCGGATGACGCCCGGGCGGGTCAGCGGCAGGGTGACATGGGTGAACACCTGCCACGGGGTGGCGCCCTGGCTGGCCGCCGCCTCTTCGACGCGGCCGTCGTGGCGGGCCAGGACGTCATCGAGGACGATGTAGGCGTGCGGCAGGTAGCTCAACACCATCGCCGTCACCACGCCGACGAACCCGTAGATGTTGGTGACGTCGGCATCGATGAGGCCGAGCATGTCGTCGAACACCTTGCGGGTGATCAGCCCCTGGCGGCCGAACAGCAGGATCGCCGCAAACGCCATGATCACGGGCGGCGACACCAGGGGCAGCAGCACTAGGCCGCGCACCAGGCCGGGGGCCCGGATGCCATTGCGGTTGATGCCGAAGGCCAGCGCATAAGCCAGCACCACGGTGATCAGGCTGGTCAGCGTCGAAACGATCAGGCTGTTACGGCCCGCCCGCAGCAGGCGCGAATCCTCGAGGAAGGCGCGGTAGTTTTCCAGGCTGAAGCCCTTGCGGGCGCCGGTGCGGAGGCGTTCGAACGCCTCGGGGTCCAACTGGCCGCGCAGCTTGAAAGCCAGCGGGATGCGCTTGTGCAGCACCACCATCTGAATCGGATATTCGGCCTCGAAGGCGGACCGTGCCGCGGCGTCGAGGGCTGCCGTCGCCCGCTCCGCGGCGGCGAACTGCGACACGTAGTCGGCCTGGCGGTCCCAGGTCGGCGGCACCCCGATAGCGCCGAGAGCCGCCGCCGTCGCCTCCATCCGCTGAACTTCGGTGAGCGTGGCCTCCCACTGCGCCATCGCGCGGGCGCGTTCGCCCGCGTCGAGGCGATCGAGGGCGTCGAGGACGATGGCGCGCACGGTGCGCGGCGGCAGCGGCCCCTCGACGTGGACGCTCTTCAGAAAAACCGCCCCCAGCGGCGCCACAATGAAGACGAACAGCAACGCCGCCGCCAGCAGGGACACCAGATACGTAGAGGCCCGGGCCATCACGCGGTCGCCGTGCCCGCGTCCGTTCCGGGAAAGACCAGCACGGCGTCGGAATCGACCGACCACAGCACCGCATCGCCCGGTTGAAGCCCAAGACCGAGCCATCGTTCGGTCGGCATGTCGGCCAGGAGGCGGGTGCCGTCGGCCAGGCGGGCGGTGACCCGCACGCCCTGGCCAAGAAAGGCAAACGCGTCGACCTCGGCTCGCGCCCAGGGTGCGGCATCCGGCGGGGCGGAAGCCAGCCGGACGTGCTCGGGCCGCAGGCAGACGACACAGGCGCCGTCGATGCAGTCCGCCGCCGGCATGGGAACGGCCAGGCCGTCGATTCGCACGATGCCGTCGACCACCTGGCCGTCCAACCGGTTGCTGGTGCCGATGAAATTGGCAACGAACACCCCGGCCGGACGGGCATAGACGTCCATCGGCCGGCCGACCTGGAGGAAGCGGCCACCGTCCATGACCGCCACCCGATCGGACATGGAGAGCGCCTCCTCCTGGTCATGGGTGACGTAGACGGTGGTGATGCCCAGTTCCTTGACGACGGCCCTGACCTCGTCGCGCAAGTGGGCCCGGATCTTGGCGTCCAACGCCGACAACGGCTCGTCGAGCAACAGGATCGTCGGGCGCGGAGCCAGGGCGCGGGCCAGGGCGACCCGCTGCTGCTGGCCGCCCGACAACTCGTGCGGATAGCGGTCCTCCATCCCCTCCAGGCGGGTCAACGCGCACAACTCGGCGACGCGGGCCTCGACCTCGGCCCTCGGGCGACAGCGCAGGCGCAGCGCGAAACCGATGTTGCCGGCCACCGTCATGGTGGGAAAAAGGGCATAGGACTGGAAGACGAAACCGATGTTGCGCTTGCGCAACGGCACGTCGTCGACCCGCCGTTCGCCGATCCAGATTTCGCCGCTGTCCGGTCGGGTGAAGCCGGCGATCAGACGCAGCAGCGTGGTCTTGCCGCATCCGCTGGCCCCCACCAGCGTGACGAACTCGCCCGATGCGATGTCAAGCGAAACCCCGTCGACGGCAACGCACCCGCCGAAGCGCTTCACCACGCTGTCGATTCGCAGACGGGCCACTGCGGTCCTCCGGCTTCGCGGGCGGCGACCCTGCGGGGGCTGGGCCCGCGGGGCGGATTGCCACCTACTTCTCGTACTTCTGCGCCCATTCCTTCTTGAAGGCGGCGGCATCGACCGGCGCCTTGTATTCCCAGAGTTCGACCTTTGAAACGTCGATATTGCCGAGACCGGGGGTCGTCGGCACGCCGATGAAGGGGGCGTACACGGCGGCGCCTTCCGGGCTGGCCATGAAGTCGACCCACTTCTTGCCGTTCTCGGGATGCGGCGCGCCAAGCACCAGGGCGCCGCCTTCCTTGACGTTCGGCGTCATGTCGAGAAACACCATCTTGACCGGCAGCCCGGCCTTGATCTGGTTGATGACGGCGGTGTCATACGTGAGCCCGATGGCGGTTTCGCCGGCCCCGGCCTGGCGGCCGGCCGCACTGCCGGAAGAATTGTACTGGAAGATGTTCTTGTGCAGGGCGTCGATGTAGTCCCAGCCGTAGGCGTCCTTGAGCGTCGTAAAGATGGTGAGCCCGGTCCCCGACTTGGTCGGCGCCGCGATGGTGATGGCATCCTTGTAGATGGGCGACGCCAAGTCCATCCACGAGGCGGGAACAGGCTTGCCCTTCTGATCCATCATCTGGGTATTGACCGCTGCGACCATCAGCGTCAGCCAGTGATAGACATAGAAGCCGTCGGCATCGGCGAAGCGGGCGGGAATCTTGGTGCCCTTCGGCGCATAGGGTTCCAGCACGCCCGCGTTCTTCAACTGCTCGAGCGCGAACGAATTGACGCCATAAATGGCATCGGCCTGCGGATTGGCGCGTTCCGAGATGGTCTTCTCGGTGATCGGTCCGGTGCTGAGGATCACCTGCTTGACCTGGATGTCGGGATACTTCCTGGAAAAGGCCTCGGCCAACGCGGCGTGCAACTTGCCGTCGTCGGCCGCGGTGTAGACCAGCAGCTCGTTGTCGCCGGCCGCCAGGGCGGTGCCGGACAGCAGGGCGAAAACGCATAAGGCGGTCGCTAGGAGCGTCTTTCTCATCCGTCGCCTCCATGGGACCCCCGCACATCGGGAGTCCATAGCCGTTTTTGGGAATTTGTAGGGCCGACATTATTTCACGATGTGCCCGAATACAAGAAGATGCCTGAAAAGCCACAGTAGCCGGCAAATAATGTTGTTATATTTGTGTGTATGTTGTTTTCG
>JAVEYE010000168.1:0-8295 GCA_034003665.1 Rhodospirillales bacterium
CGGGACGGCCGTGCACAAACCCCTGACCGTTGCCGCGGCGATGTTGCCGGTACCGATGAAACCGATGCGCATGAACGCCTCTCCCTATCCTGTCGCAGCCACCCGAGCGTAGGCGCAGGTTAAGGTCAGGGCGGGGCCAATTCAACCGCCGTTGGTCAGTGGGGCGCCGAGAAACATTCCGGCACTTCCGACATCGTTGGGAAACGCATGGCGCGCCATGCCTTTCCGTAGATGTGGCCGAGGCCCAGGGAGGGTCGGTTATGAAGGCGTGGTTCCTGAAACTCCATCGCTGGCTGGCCCTGGCGTTTGCGCTTTCTTTGGCCGTGGTGATCGTTTCCGGCCTCGCGCTTTTCTTCGAGCCATGGCTGGTGACAAGCGCCATCGAGCCGGGGTCCCTTACGGCCGACGGGGTTCAGGCCGCGCTGGCCTCCGTCCTAAACACGTTGCGTGGCCTGCACGAGCGGTTGTTGCTGAATGCCGGCTGGCTCGTCGTCGCCTCGACCGGCGCCATGCTCTTTTTCTCGTGCTCGCCGACGAACGGTGTCCTCTCGGTGGCCGTGATCGGCCTTACGGGGACCGGCTTGGGGATTTGGTTTTGTCGTGTGCTGAAAAGGCGCGCCCGGCACGTTGGCGGGCGCGCATCGGCCTGGCCGATCCCGACCGGCGGTTGCCCTTGCCTATTTCGCGTCCGGGATGAACAGTGGTTCGCCGCCGATCTTGTAGTCGGCGATGGCCTGCTGGCCTTCCTTCGACACGATCCAATCGATGAAAGCCTGTCCCATGTCCGCCTTGACATGCGGGTGCTTGGCGGGGTTGACCAGGATGATGCCATAGGGATTGAACAGCTTGCGATCACCCTCGACGACGACTTCCAGGTCGGCGCGGTTCTTGAAGCTGAGCCAGGTGCCGCGGTCGGCCAACACATAGGCGTTCATGGCGGCCGCCGTGTTCAGCGTCGCGCCCATGCCCGAGCCGGTTTCCCGGTACCATGTTCCCGAAGCCGCCTTGATGTCGACGCTGCCTTCCTTCCACAGGGCCAGTTCCATCTTGTGGGTGCCGCTGTCGTCGGCCCGCGAGGCGAAGGGGGCCTTGGCGGCGGCGATTTGAGTGAAAGCCTGCACCACGTTCTTCATGCCCTTCACCTTGGCCGGATCGCTCTTGGGGCCGACCACGATGAAGTCGTTGTACATGACGTCGAAGCGTTTCACGCCGAAACCTTCGGCCACGAACTTGTCCTCGGAGGGCCGATGATGAACGAACAGCACATCGGCGTCGCCCTTCTCGCCCACCTTGATGGCCTGTCCTGTGCCGACCGCGACGACGCGCACCTGGATCCCCGTCTTTTTCTCGAAGATTGGCAAGATGTGGTCGAAGAGGCCGGAATTCTGGGTCGAGGTGGTCGAGGCGACGGTGATGAATTTCTCCTGCGCGGCGGCGTGGCCGAGGCCCAGCGTCGCGGCGAGGGTTAGCGCGAAAAGCCCGTTGGCAATCGAACGAATCATGGTTTTTCCCTTTTCCGTTGTGTCCTCGTGCGGCCCCGCTTCACCAAAGCAGTTCACCCTGGATGAAGGCGCGGCTCAGTGGATTTTGCGGGCGGTCGAAGAAGTCGGCCGTCGCCGCCCGCTCGACGATCCTTCCTTTGTTGAGGAAGAGGATTTCATCGCCGATCCGTCGGGCCTGGCCGAGGTCGTGGGTGGTCATCACGATCTTGGTGCCGCCGGCGTGGATGGCGCCGATGATGGCCTCGACCGCCCGGGTGGCCGCCGGGTCGAGGCTGGCCGTCGGTTCGTCCAGCCACAGCACCTGCGGCTCCAGCGCCCACGCGCGGGCCAGGGCCAGCCTTTGCTGTTCGCCGAACGACAGCACGCGGGCCGGCCGCGCGGCGACGTCGGCCAAACCGGTCTTGGCCAATGCCGCCTCGACCCGTCGCCGGCGCTGATCCTTCGGGACCTTGCGGAGCGCCAGCGCGAATTCGACGTTGGCGGCGGCCGAGCGGCGCAGCATGACCGGGCGTTGGAAGACCATGGCCTGTCGGCGGGTAGCGTCGAGAACGGTTCCGTCGCTCCAGCGGATGGTGCCGGCGGTCGGTGTCAGCAGCCCGTGGCACAGGCGCAGGAGCAGGCTCTTGCCGGCCCCGTTCGGCCCGACGATGACCGTGCGCGGCCCGGCTTCCAGGGTAAACGTCAGGCCATCGATCAGACGGGCGGCGCCGGCCATGTAGGTCAGCCCCTCGGCGATCAAGGGCAGGATGGTGGGCGCGGCGGCCATGTCGGTCACCCACCGTTGGTGCGGCGGGCCGATTCGCGCAGCACGAAGGCCGCTCCGGTGATGCCGACCGAAAGGACGATGAGGATGATGCCGAGGCCGAGGGCAAGGGCGAGGTCGCCCTTGCTGACCTCGAGTGCGATGGCGGTGGTCATGACGCGGGTCACGTGGTCGATGTTGCCCCCCACGATCATCACGGCGCCGACCTCGGCGCTGGCTCTGCCGAAACCGGCCAACACGGCGGTGAACAGCGAGAACCGGCCGTCCCACAACAGTACCCGGATGGCTTGGCGGGGACCGGCCCCGAGCGAGCGCAGCTGTTCGGAATACTCCTCCCACAGGTCTTCGATGACTTGACGAGCCAGGGAGGCGATGATCGGCGTGACGAGGACGACCTGGGCGATGATCATGGCGGTTGGCGTGAACAGCAGGCCCAGGACGCCTAGCGGTCCGGCCCTGGACAGCAAGAGATAGACGACGAGGCCGACGACCACCGGCGGCAACCCCATCAAGGCGTTGAGGACGACGACGACGGCGCCGCGCCCGGGAAAGCGAAACAGCGCCACCGCAGCGCCAAGCGGCAGGCTGATGACGGTGGCGATGAAGACGGCGCTAAGGCTGACCCGCAGCGACAACGTCACGATCTCGACCAGCCCGGAATCGAGCGTGGCGATCAGCGAAACGGCGGTGATGAAGGCGGCGCCGAAGTCGATCATCAGGAAATCCAAGCCGGACATAGAAACACGCAAAGATTACGCATAATCGTGTATCCATATAAGATAGACAAGAAACATACACAAAATGCAGGTCTGTGCAGGTGGCGGTCGCTCGGCCGGTCGTGCGCTCCGCCCGGCGGACCGGAGGGCCCGCGCACCCTTGCCTACAGGCGCCCGGACGGGGATAGTGAGGAAATGGTGTTGCCTGGATCATCCGCGCAGGATCGCGACGTTGCCGGCCTCATTCTGGCCGGCGGCCGCGGCCGGCGGATGGATGGCATTGACAAGCCGTTTGCACCCTTTGGCGGCCGGCGGCTGATCGACCACGTCATCGAGCGGGCCGGTCCGCAAGTCTCGGGGCTGGCCATCAGTGTGGCAAGTGGCGCCGAGCGCTTCGCTGGATTCGGTCTGCCGGTACTGACCGATCCGGTCGGACTCGAAGAGTTTTCCGGCCCGTTGGCCGGCATCCTGGCAGGTCTTGACTGGGCGGCTGCACTCCCGAAGCCCAGTGTCGGGGCGGTGGCCGTCTTCCCCACCGATACACCATTTTTGCCCGCCGATTTCGTCAAACGCGGCTTGGCGGCGATCGGCGAGGGCGCCGAGGTGGCGATGGCCACCTCCGGCGGCTGGATGCATCCGACGGTAGCCGTTTGGGATGGGGGCCTGGGTGAACGGTTGCGCCGGCTGCTTGTGGAAACGGGGCTTAGGCGGGCCGACCGCATCCCCGAGCATTTCCGGGTGGCCCGCGTCGATTACCCGGCGCAGCCCCTCGACCCCTTCGTCAACATCAACACCCGGCAAGAGCTGGCCGATGCCGAGCGCCTGTTACGCACATTTCGCTAGTTTCAAGGACAGCGCACTTGTTTCCCATGGTGTGGGGGCACGACCGTCGACGAGCATGGAGCGAGTGATGACATCCCCAAGATTACGAGGGGGCGGTCAGCATCACCATGCGGGCAAAGTTCTTCAGGGTCCTGACCGAGCCGCCCTCGGCGACCGCGCGGGCGGCGCCCTTGGCGTCGGTGACCACCATGCCGGCCAGGGTGTCGAGGCCATAGGCATGAAGGCGCGGCGTCAGCGGCGTACTCGGCCCGACCAAGGCGATCCGGGCCTGCGGCGCGGCGGTAATCAACCCGGGTAGGCTGCGGTTCACCAGGGTCGAGGCGGTGGCGATCACCCGCTCACTGTCGGGCAGCAGCCAGTCGGTCGCCGCCTCCGGATACTCGCCGTCCCGGGGCTGAAGTTCGATGATGCGGGCATCGGGAAGCCTGGCGGCGAGGTCGGGGAAACGTCCGATCACCGTCAGCGGTGCCTCGCTGGCGAAGGCGTCGAGGCCGTTGGCAAGCGGCGCATCGAGATCATAGCGGTTGTAGAAGGCGTTGATGGCAGCCAATCCGATGGCCGTCTCCACCGGGTCCCATGAGTGGATCCTGGCGGCCAGCTCGCGGAGCGGCAGGCCGGCGAGATGGCTCGCACCGACAATCGGATGGCCGCTCGCGTTGCCGCGATCGGGGGTTTGTGCCAGGCCGCAACCGTTGGGGCCTTCGACCAGCACCCAGTTGAAACCGATTACGACGTTGCGTGCATTGCCGCGCCCAACACCGAGTTCGAGGTCGCGATAGAGTCGATGCGGCCCCCACCAGCGCCACAAGGCCCGACGATCGGCGGAAACCAGCGTGGCCAGCCCACCGGTCAGCCGCGTCCAGTCTTCCACGGCTTCGGCCGACAGCAGGGTAAGCGTCGGAATGCCTTCGGCCATCGCCGAGAGGATTTCGTCGAGCAGGCCCTCGCCGCCGGTTTCCTGGCGGCTGAACTTTTCGATGACGATGAGGTCGGCGCGGGCCTCGACAGCGCGCCTGACGGCGCCGGTTGCTTCGGCCAAGGCGGCGGTGTCGAAGCCGCAGGCACTTTCCTTGGTGCGGTCGCCGGGATAGGTGGCGAGCGTCCGTTTGCGGCCGTTGTCCAACTCGGTGGCGATGATCTTGCGCTTATAACCCTGCGGCCCGCGCACGATCCGTTGCACCAGGCCGCCCACCCGCCAGCCGCGGGCCGCCACATCGGCCGCGAAATCGGCCAACAGTGACGCTTCGCGCGTCGCGGTCGTGTAAATCACCCCGGCCGGGCTGAGGCGCGGGGGAAGAGAGGCATCCCGCATCGACATGCCTTTCTTCATCGTCCTTTTCCGACCGGATCGCAAGGTGCAACTTGCTCGGTTGATGGGATCCATTCTTGGGCGGGAAGGATGACAGGCGACCGGAGGCCCAGTATGCTCGTCACCCGAATCCGATATTTCCCGGGAGGGGCGAATGGCCGAGGACGACGACAGGGACGATAGCGACGAAACCGCGCAGGACGTCATCCAACAGTTGCAGACGACCGGTTTCTTCCAGCAGATCCACGACCTCGACGCCAACATCAAAAGAATCGTCGGCGACCTCGAGACCCTGGGGACGCTGGCCACCCAGCGTTTGCAGGAGACCGAGAATCTGGCCGCCCATCTTCTGGCGGTAGAGGCCATCCTGGCTGTCATCCTCAAGACCCATCCGGTTGATCCCGAGGCGGTCAAGGCCGCCATCAGGCAGATGACCGCCGAGCTGACCGGCGATCCGGAAGGCAGCCAGGCGGTGCGAAGCGTCGTCGACACCTTGTTGTCGAGCGCCAAGCCGAAGGATTAGGCGGTGGTCGGAACTTCGGGGGAACGTCCCGCCGAGGGGGCAGGACTATGTTGATCGATTTGCGGGTCGCCCAGCTGTTGTGCTCGCGGGTTTGCCACGACCTGATCGGCCCGGTGGGCGCCGTCAATTCCGGCATCGAACTGTTGGGCGAGGAAGGGGGAACGCTGAGCGACGACGCCATGGCGTTGATCGTCCGCAGCAGCGCCCAAGCCTCCCGCCGCCTGGCCTTCTATCGAATCGCCTTCGGGCTTGGTGGGGCGACCGGGCCGCGCGCCGTCGCCGAGGCCCGCGACTTGGCGATGGCTCTGTTCGACAAGGGGCGCGCCGGTCTCGACTGGCCGGCTGAAACCACCCGTTGCACCGAGGGCATGGTCGGCCCGGAGGCGGTCAAGCTTTTGCTCAATCTGGTGCTGATGGCGGCCGACTGTCTGCCGCGCGGCGGTGGCGTGGCGGTGCGGGCTGCACCGATGGGTGAAGGTGTCGGCATCGCGGTGACCGCCGTCGGCGAGGGCGCGCGGTTGCGCGACGGCATCGCCGACGTGATGGCGGCGGAGCCGCCGCCGGGTGCGCTTTCGGCCCATACGGTCGCCGCCGCCTTCGCCCAGAGTTTGGCCCGTGCGCTCGGAACCGGTATCGAGATCTCGGAGCACAACGGCGAGGTCCGTTTCGCCGCGCTGCTGCCTTTCGCCGAAACCGAATCCTGAGGGAGGAGATTATGGCGGAGCAAGACGATCTCGGTGTGGACGGGATGCTTCGCGAGGCTCTGTCCGAGGCCCGCGACACCCTGGAGGAGGCAGACGCCTGGGGAGAGGAGTTGTTCGGTGATCCGGATGATCCCGAGTCGCGCACCCGGCTCATCGATGTCGTGCACACGATCAAGGAGGCTTGCGACCAGTTGCCCCTGCCACGCCTGGAGGCGATGGCCCAGGCGGCGACCGAGGCGGCCGACGCCCTGCACGAGCAGCATCGGGTGCCGCCGCCGGCGATGATGTCGACCATCCTTTCCGCCATCGGCCGCATGCGGGACATCCTGGATTGTGCTGAAACCGAGGGAGCCGAGCCGACGGGCGACGATGGTGCGTTGATCGACGCGCTTGGCGCCATCGCCGGTCGTGAGCCGCCCGCGCGCGCGCCGACCCCCGTCCATGCGGCCGGATCGGGATTGACCGATGCGATGGTCAAAGGCATTCAGGGCGATGGCATCGAGGTTGCCGAAGCCGGGCGCCGCAGCTACGTGATCGTCCGCACGGCGGCCGGTGGATTGAAGGCGGTGGACGCCGCCCATGTGGCGTGGATGGATGTCATCGATGCCGTCGCCGATGGTCCGGACGGGCTCGCCGAGGTATCCCTCCAGGGCCGCAACCTGCCGTTGGCCGCGCTGGATGCCGAAATTCCTGAGGCAGGACCCTTGGCGGCGGCCATGCCCGTGGTTGTGTTGAAGTGGCGGTCACGCCGTCTTGCGTTGCTGGTCGACGACATCCTGACTGTCACACCCAATCCGGGGGGCGCCTTGCCGACGGCCGCCCAGATCGTGGCGGTGGAGCGGCTGTTCTGGGAGTAGGCGGCATGGCAGCGGCACGGAACGGAACGCGGCCGAAGTCGGACATCGCGGTGCTGTTGGCTGACGGCGATTTCAGGCGGGTCTGGGGGGGCGGCGCCTTGCTCGGCGTCGCACGGTGGCTGGAAACCCTTGCCGTCGGCATTTTCGTCATCGACCTCACCGGTTCCGCCGCAGCCGTCGCCGCGGTCAGTTTCATGCGGATGTTGCCTTTGCTGATACTGGGCGCCGTCGCCGGCACCCTTGCCGGCCGCTTCAGCCGCCGCGCCCTGCTGCTGTCGGGCGCGGGCGTCACCGGACTTTTCGCACTTCTTCTCGGTCTGCTGGCTTTGATAGATGCGATCGCCGTGTGGCAGATCGCGCTGGGTTCCGTTCTCGTCGGGGTCCTGTGGACCGCTGATTTTCCCATTCGGCGCACCCTGCTTGCGGACATCGCCGGTCAGGAACGCATCACCGCGGCGATGGCGCTCGATTCGATGACCAACCACATCACCCGATTGTTCGGCGCCGCACTGGGCGGACTGCTGCTGGGCGCCGTCGGCTTGGCGGGCACCTACCTGCTGGGGGCGGCGATATACGGCGTGGTCATTGTCCTGTTGTGGCGCGTCAGGCGGGGCGACGTTCCGGGTTCGGGATATCATCGGAACCTCCTGGCCGACACCTTGGGCGGCCTTCGTGTCGTGGCTTCAGAGCGATTCCTGGTGGCGGTGTTGGCCGGGACCGTCATCTTCAACTTCTTCGGCTTCGCCTGCACGTCGATGGTTCCGGTCATCGGCCGCACGACGCTGCAGGTCGATTCCTTCGCCATCGGGCTGCTGGTTTCGACCGAGGCCGCGGCCAGCCTCATCGTGACGCTGGTTTTTGCGGCGGTGGCGCCGCGCCGCGGCCTGGGCGCCATTTACGTTCTTGGCGTCCTGGCCTTCATGGCAGGCCTGCTGATCTTCGCCTTGTCGATCAACTATTGGCTCAGCCTGGCTTTCATGATCGTGACAGGGGCGGCGTGGGGTGCCTTCTCGGTGACCCAGAGCACCTTGGTGCTGCTGGTTTCGTCGCCGGCGTTGAGGCCCCGCGCCATGGGAGC
>JAVEYE010000169.1:0-8245 GCA_034003665.1 Rhodospirillales bacterium
ACAGGTAATGTTCGCGAATTGCGCAGTATTTTGCTGCGCGCCCTGTTCTTTCGCAAGAAACGGGTGATTTCTGTAAACCGTCGCTTGGTTTGGAACCGTCTTACGGTTGGTTTGACACTAATGGATGATAGGTGAAACCGCCATGGCTTTGTTTTTGCATGGCGGTTATTTTTTGTTCGTTTTATGGGGTGTTTTAGGGGCTGCAAATGGGGGGCTAAACGATGACGACTTGTAGGGTGTCGGTCAGGGTTTGGCCGTTGCTTGTTTGGACTTCAAAAAGCAGGGCGACTCGGGCTCGTTTTACCAGCCCTCCCGCCGTCGGGTCAACGAAATAGCGCACGGCTGTACCGTCGTACGGCGCCGCTTGTGATACCATGCCGGCGATCGCTTCGCCGGTCCGGGCGTTTGCCGCAGTAACCGCAGCGGTCTGGATCGTTTCGCCGTCGGTGATCTGTCCGCGTCCGTCCGGGCGTTGGGAATGAAACACCCGAAACTCCTGGTTCCCTACCGGTATCTCAATCATTGCAAAGTTCTCCCTCTGGGGCGGCAGTAGTCCACAAAGCTGCGCGGTCTGGCGACGTCTTCGAACGATCTGGGGCGGCAGTAGTCGACGAAGACATAGCGCCCGATGAACGATCCCACCAGCACATCCGCCACACCCGAAACGCTCACCGCTGCCGCCGATACCTGTTCAATATAAGCGCCGACTTCGGCCAGGCTGTGGGTCGAAATGGCGACGATGGCGACGTTATCGAAATAAAGCTGCCGGTCGGAAACCGCGCTGATGCTTTCGGCGACGGTGCCGAGGGATTCGACCAGGCCCAGCACTTCGCCCAGGCTGCTCGCCGAGACGGCCAGCGCCGTGACGGTATCCACGTAGGCTTGCGCGGCCGAGACGTTGGAGGCCGAAACCGCCGTGGTCAACAGGCTTTCGGCCAGGGGCGGCGCGCCGGTGGTATCGGTCACGTTGGATGCGCTGATGAGGGTGTCGGCGAGGCTGTCGGTATAGGCTTGGGTGTCGGTTTCGTCGCTGGTGGAGACGCCGGTGGTGTCCGGGCCGTCCACGTAGTCTTGCGCGTCGGCGGTATCGCTCGCGCTGATGATCGTATCACTCACCCCATCCGCGTACCCCTGCACATCCGCCGCCGTGCTCGCCGAAACGCCCAGGGATAGCAGCGCCTCGACCATGCCGGTCACGGCGTCGACGGTCGCGCCGGAGGTGATCAGGGTGTCGACCGTTTCGCGGTAGGCTTGGCGGTCGGCGACGCTGGAGATGGAGGTGATGAGGGTGTCGAGGGTTTCGGTGTAGCTGCTGCCACCCGCCCCCAGATCAAAATACACCGGGCGCGATACCGGCATGATCAGGGCGTAGGGGGTTTCGTGGAACATCTCAGCGTGGGCGGACAAGTCCTCATAGATAATGCTAAGAAAATCCATGTTTCCGTAAAATCTCCTGGAACTTGAGTAGTCGTAATAAGCACCGACTATGAACGTACTTCTCCCGGCCGCATAGCTTGTAGTTGCCACCTGTTCGTCATATAAAACCTCTCCGCCGTCAATAAAAAGTCGCGGAGCCTCGCCACCACTCCACGAACACAAAACGCGCCTACGTGACCTAATGTTTTTTACTGGCCTGTTTACACGACAGAACCCTGTTCCCACGGAGAAAAAAAGACCACCCAGCTTTTTGTTTGTGCCATCGTTGTCATCACGGACGTTTAAAGTGAAGCCCCTTTCTGTGTCCCAATCCCCAGTGCCGTTTCTTGTGTCAATAATTCCCCTATCGCCGGAAAGCCCGCCTGCCCCGGTGTTGTTGCCTATAAATAATACAGAAAGGGCGGGGCTAGGCGGGCTTATCGCGGCGTTACTGTTGTAGTATTGAGCGTTAAAGTCAAGGCCCGATGTCTGAGCCCATCCGCTGTGGTTTGAAGCAGCCGCCCCATCAATTAAATTATAAGAACTGCCTGCCATTTCCCAGAAAGGGGCTAGGTATTTGATGTTTCGGTGATCAATCCCCAGCTTCTCAGAGTTCTCCCTCACTGCCGCCTGCACCGCATCCGGCGGCCCCCACATCGGGGGCTTTATGTCGGGCCTGTACTTTGCCATCAGCTAATCATCCGCTCGTTGATTTCCGCCGACACGGTGCAATTCTGCGCGGCACTGGAAACGAGGTAGAGTTTCCCGGAAACCGCCACGGTATTGAGCGGCACCCGGTACGGACGATCAGACCACGCTACGACGTCGATCCTCGCCAGAACGTAGGTATTGGCATCCGGCTCCACCGTGCTATCACCGTCAGGGTCGCCCTGACCCTGCCAATAAACCGTGACGGAATTTCCTGCCGTCTGCGCGGAGGCGTTGACCGTGTTGATGACCAACTCGCGCTCAATTGCCGTACCGGACAGGGTGATTGCCTCGCTGGTAAGGCTGCCCGAGGCTGTCAGCGTGCCCGTGTTTGAGGCGGTAGGCCACATGACTTGAATACGATTGACAGAAACACCCATTACATTACCTCCCGACACCGCTCAACCATCGCGGCGGTAATCTCGCTGTAGCCGAGTTGTTGCGCACGGCTGGTTTTTGTCTCGGCCAGGGCTTTGATTGCGGCGGCTTCGGCGGCGGTCAGCAATCCACCAGCGGCGAACTGGTCGATCATCCCCCGCGCCTCCGGCAGAGCAATATCCACCCCGCCCGCCGAAACATCGGTGAGCATCCGATAGATACGGGCCATCACCCGGTCGGGCATCGCCTCCAGCGCGTCGAGGACTGCCGTGGCTCGTTCCGCGCCGAGAACGGCAAACAGTGTGCGCTCCGAAATCATCCGCTCCGAAAGCGTCACATATCGCGACTCGTTGAGGTCGGCGGCGACTTGCTCCG
Source organism: Rhodospirillales bacterium (assembly GCA_034003665.1). Lineage (GTDB taxonomy): Bacteria > Pseudomonadota > Alphaproteobacteria > Rhodospirillales > Shumkoniaceae > Shumkonia. Next base: position 2,878 of record JAVEYE010000169.1, read on the forward strand.
GGGTCAGCGCGGCATAGCCCCGCCCTTCCGGGTCTGCGGTCAACTCAGCAAGGAGCGGTTGCAGGTTGGCGTTGAGTTCCATGTTGCCCCCTTACTGCTGCTTCAACTTATAAGTCACGGTCAAACTCTCCCCACTCGCCAACGTCCGGCTCTGACTCAGCGCCGCATAGGCAATCAGCTTGCCGGTGTTATCGCTGCTGGTCGCGATCACCGCATAGGTCACAGGGCCAATGCTTCCGCCCGAGGCGGTGAACGTCTCGGCGCTGCTGGTGGCCTGATAGTCGCCGCTATCCAGCGCCAGAGTCGGCCAGCCGGTCGCGCTGCGCTCGATCAGCGAAGGGGCATCGCCACCGGTCGTCGGCTCGCCGGTGAGGGTGGTGAGGGTGTCGGTTTCGACGGGGGTGTCGTTATACAGCCGCAGATAAAACGCCGTCGGGGCGGTCGCGCCGCGCAGGTAGACGTCGAGGATCTGCTGTTCGCCTTCGTCGGCGAAAGCGTTGTGAAGCTGTTCTTCCCAGAGCACCGAACCGTCCGGCGCGGTCGCGGTCAGGACGAACTCGCCCTGCTCCATGGCGGTGACGGCGGGGGTTTCGTGGACCACCGGCGCGGCGAAGGCGGGGGCCATGAGGGCGAGGAGAAGCAGGGGGATGAGGTACCAGAGTTTTTTCATGGGGTGTCCTTTCGTGGTTAAAGTGGCTTTTATGCCCGTTCGAACGTGTGTGAATGCGTCTGCAAGCTTTGTAATCCGTCGCGAAGGCTGTACAGTTCGACCCTTACCGTCGTGTTTGCGCCGATTTCGGCGAGGGTGAAGGTGGTTGTCTCGCCGGTCAGCCCCGAGTGGGTCGCCAGCACCGTGCCGCCGGAGGTCTTGAGTATGGCGGTGTAGGTGGTGCCGGTTTCCGGGCCGATGGTTCCGGTGGTGGTGTCGATGAGCGTGGTGGTCGTCTGCTGCTTGCGGTCCCGGTGCGCCCAGGTGACGACGATATCCACCGCCGCCGAAACCGAGGCCGGGTAGTAGGCCCCGCCGATCTGGAACTTGCCGGGTGGGTAAGGCCGCTGCGCCCGCTGGTCGAATGTCAGGCTATCTATAGGCGCCGAGGCCAGCGGGAGTTGCCCCTTGCCGGTGATCGTCGTCAGCTTGACCGCGACCGTTTCGCCGTCCTGGTAGACGATGGAGTCGGTAGCGTTGAACCCGCCGGTGAAGTAGAGCCGCGCGCCGGAAGAGTGCGCCGCCGGCACGGTGTCGAGTACGCCGCGCCCGACGGTCACGGTCGTGTCCGTCACCCCGTCGACACGCATCAGCTCGTTGTCGATCTGCACATATTCGCCGACCATGGCCGCCGCCAGGTCGACGCCGGAACCGATGGCCAAGGTGGTGTCCATGTGCCCAGCCGCCGCCGTCAAAACCGCCGTCGGCATGAAATCGAGCGTGCCGCGCTGGGTGTAGACGCCGCCGACGTCCACCCACAGGTTCGCGCTCAAGGCATCGTCGGTGGGCGAGGTGGCGCCGATGAGAAAAGCGCCGTCATAATCGCTCATCGCGTCGGCTTCGGCCTGCCCGCGCTGCATGACGATGTCCCAGTAGGGCGCCTCGTAAATCTTGCGATAGGGCGAGGCGGTCGGGTCTGAAATAGGGTCCGTCCAGATCGGCGGTTGGGGCGGCATGATGACCGCGCTGCCGATGCTGAACACATCCTGGACGGCGGTGATTTTGATCTCGTTCGAGGTCGCCCCGCCGAAGGCCAACCCGGTCACGCGCATGATCATATCGGCGCCGAAGTCGGGCCAATCGAGGCGGAAGGCGTCACCGATATTCAGCCCCGCCGCCGCCCGGGTCGCGGAAATGGTGCATGAGGCGAGCGGGGTCGATACCGCCTGCAAGTCCCGCGTGGCCGCCTTCGCCGCGATGCCCCCGCCCGTGAAGCCGGGATATTTGATTGTCGTGCCGCTTTGCCCGCCCTGGGTCTGTGCCAGGGCGATATCCTGCACGGTGATGCTAGCATCGTTACCGGTCGCCTGGTCCCAGTAGATGACCGTCACGGCGCTGGTCAGCTCGCTCAAGGTCGGGCGCGAAAAGTCTTTGATGCGCGAGATGTTCGTCTCGTCCAGGGTGATGATCGTCTCTTCGTCCACATCGTCCCGAACCAGCTTGAGCATGAAACGCCCAGTGGCCCGGTCGACGAATAGGGCGCCGTCGATATGGCGCATGATTTCGCGCAAAAAGTCTTCGATGGCCGATTGCCGATCCCACAGCAGTGAAATCCCCATCCCCTCGGTTTTCATGGTCTGCGCCGCCGCCAGGAATGAGGCGTTGTCGATATCGGCAGAGGTGTAGCCCATGCCCCAGGCGGTGTCGGTCAGGCATTCGCGGATGATATGGGCCGGGTTCATGTCCTGGCCAATGGCCGCCAGAGTCGGTTCCCATTGGGGATCGCCGCTGGTCAGGTTGGCGATGCGCCGGGCGCGAAAAGACCAGGCTTTAATGTAGGGATTCATGCCCGTGTAAACCTGCCGTAAAACCACCCCGACCACCCCGCGAAAGGCGGGAACGTCGCCGAGTTTCGCGGCAAGGTAACTGTTTTGCGTCTGCGCCGGGCCGCCCATTTCGATATCGACCAGACCGGAAACCCCGCCCTCGCGACTTTCGCCGCCGAAGAGTTCCAGGGCGTCAATCGTGATCTGCCCGCCGGTTGCCTCGCCGGACCAGGCCACGCGGTCGCCGACCAGCACCTTGGTAATGGCGTCGACCGGGCCATGGCACAGAATCATGTGCATGCCGACGTAATAGCGATATCCGACCGTTTGCGCCTTGCTACTTCCGCCCATTTACCCTCTCCACCACGGTCAGGGCCATGGCATCGCCCGTGGCCGCCACCGTGTCGGCGTCAATGCCGTTCTGCAAGAAATCCCGCCAGTCAAGCCCATGCCGCGCGAAAAACGCCCGGGCTCCCGATGAACACATGCCGCAGGCGCGGACATCGTTCATGGTGATTTTCATTTCTTGCCGCCCTTCTTGCGAACCGCCGAGGTCTTGACGTCGCCGTACCAGACCACGTTCGGGGCTTTCAGATCGCGGGTGCCGAAGAGTACGGGGATCTCCCGCCCCTCTTCCGCCGTCGGCGCATCGACTTCGCCGACACCGGGAGACGGCTGGTTTTGTCCTGCCTTCGACATCATGACGAAGGAGACGACCATCATGACCACCCAGACAACCACCATTGGCCACATCAGACGAGCGAGCCTCCATCGAACGGGTTACGTGCCGGGAAATAGGGGAACCCGCCGAAGTTCAGCAGGTTGTTAAACTTGGTTTCACAGGTCGCTTTCAGCCCGTCGCAGCCGGGGAAAATCACCACCGGTTCACCACCCATCGCAACGGAAAAGGGCCGCGCCACGGTAACTTTGTCGCCGACGTGCGCGGTGATAAAACGGAAGGCGCCATCCGGCCCGCGCGCCGCGCCGCCGGTAAAGTAGCCATCGGCATAGCTCGCGGCGGCGGAGACGGTCAGGTCGTTTCCGGAGACCGCCACCACCGACCCGTCGACTCGGTAGGAATCCATGTTCACCAGGCAGCCGCGCTGATAGATCGCGTGGCGGCAGTTGCGCTGATACCGCGCCCGCAGCCCGGCGCGGCGCAGCGAAGAGAAAACCGATTCGCATTCGAGGATGATTTCAAACTGGTCGGCCTTGGCCGAAAGCACGCGCCCTTTCCAATAGCTGATGAACTCGCTCGCCGTGTCGGTCGTGTGGCCCCGGTAGATCGTCAGGGTGGTGGTGCCTTCCGGCGCGAAACCGAGGAACGAGGCGGCGAAACGGTTCTCGCGGGGGAAGGTCAGGCGCAGACCGGCCTTGCTGATTTCCTCGTTCTGCACTACGTCCCCCCGCTTGATGCTTTCGGGGGTGAAGGTGTCGCTGTCCTTGACCACCGGATGCGCCGATGAGGTGTAGCGGTGGAAGACGCCGACGGCGTAAAATTCATAAAGCTCGACCGGCTGACCGTCCTGGACCGATGTTTCAATGGTCGTGTAACTCATTCCGGCACCTCGGTAATGGGGATCGACACCGACACGGCTCCCGCCTCGCGGTAGCGCAGTTCGACCCGGTCGGAATCCAGCCGCACGTGCGAAATAAACGAGATGCGGTCAATCGTCGCCAGGGGGATATCCACCCCGAAAGCCGCCGCCAGATAAATCGTCTCGTTCCCGTCCAGGTCAATGGCCGCGCCGGTCGTGCGGTTGAGATAGGTCGTGCCGTCAAGCAGCCGCACCACGATATCGTGCGCGTCGAGATAGAGGTTGTAATCGATGACCCGGGCGGTGATCGAAACGTCGGTCAGGGCGATATCCGCCAGGGGCACGATGTCCTGGTTCCAGGTCGGGACGAAGAACGTCTTTTGCTTCCCCCGCACGGCGTGCAGCCATCGGCGCACCGGCCACAGTTCTGCGCTGGTCAGCAGGTCGAAATTGAGGGTCTGCCGAAACTCGGGGAAGTCGCGGCGCGGGTCGAGCACGCGCACGCCGATCTCGTCGTCCAGCACTTCGACATCCCGCCAGATCTGCTCGGAAAGATCGCCGAGCACCACCGAAGGCGACAGCAGCAGGTCTTTCCCGCGCAACTGCGGCAAGGTGGTGTCCGCCAGGTCGCGGGTGTCGGTGCCGAGAAAGGAGACGGTGCCGAAGACCACCCCGTCGGCATTGCGCCGGGCCGAAAGCCCCTCTTCCGCGTGGGAGAAGAGTGCCGGCAGGCACCAGGCCGCCGAATAGGTGCCGACCGTCGCCAGTTTCAGCGTCAGGCTTGAGGCGGTCAGAGAATCGACTTCCAGCGCCTCGAACTGGTTGTTTTCCTGGAAGAGAACCACCACGCCACCCGCCGCGAAATCGCCCCGCCCCGTGTCGAGCGTCAGGGTCAATGTGCCGGGGGAAACCGCGCCGAGGTATTGGGCATCCGACCACATGGGCACGGCATAGAGCCGGTGTGCCCAGCCGCGCATCATTGCCTTCGCCCGGCTGTAATCCCACTCTTCCAGCCAGTATTCCCCCTGCAACGATTGGCGCGGCGTGGTGCGCAGGGAGATCCGCTGCTCGCTCGCCTTGGCCTGGATGATGTCGGTCTTCCATTCCAGCGTTTCGGTCATGCCGACCTGGGGCACGAATGGCCAGACGACAACGCGCTGACCGGTGACGGCCAACTCCACGGCGAACCCGATAAAGTCGAAGACAAAGAGCGCGTCGATGGTCGGCGGGCCGGTGGTGGCGATGCTGACCGAATAGGTTTTGGCTTCGAGCGGCGCGAACGCGAGGGGCGTCGCCGCCGGTTCGGTCAAGGTCAGCCCGTCCGCACCGGTTTCCGTCACGTCGGTCAGGGTTTG